>JAJDZG010000096.1 GCA_022824765.1 Dehalococcoidia bacterium
GGGCCCCGTGCTCCGACACGGGGGCACGCCTCCGACTAGACGGCCAGGTCGATGATCTCCAGCTCTGGACCCCCGCCCAGGCCGCGGCGCAGCCTCCAGACGACATCGATCCTCGATGTCACTTCTGGCGCCGCACCGCCGAGCCGCCAGCCCACCGCCGACCAACCGTCGAGCCGCAGCCTCAGGTGCGCGCCGTCCTGACCCATCGTCTTCGCCTCTCGGACACCGACATCCGTGCTCAGAAACGTTGGCGCGGGGTTGCCCTCGCCGAACGGCGCCAGCCGCTCGATCCAATGCACGGTGTGCCGGTTGACCGCGCTGAGCGGAACCTGAGCGTCGATATCGAGGCTGCCCTCCAGCGATTGCCAGGCGCGCGTGTCGCCGTTGTCCAGCTGCTCCTGCGCCGTCGCATTGAATCGATCGAGCAGCGGCCCGAGCTTGGACGGCTCAGCGGAAAAGCCAGCGGCGAGCGCGTGCCCTCCGCCCCGAATCAACAAATCTCGCGACGCGTCCAGCATCCGCACGAGGTCGAAGCCCGCCGCCGAGCGGCCCGAACCGCGCGCCTCCCCGTCAACCAACGACCAGGCAAACGCCGGCCTCGACCATTGCTCGGCGATGCGGCCGGCCACAATCCCCACAATCCCGTGATGCATCGTCTCGCCGCCCACGAACAGCACCAGCGGCGGCTCGCCGTGTCTCGTCATCGCCGCAATCTGGCGGTCAGCCTCGTCCATCGCCGCTTCCGTCAAGCGACGGCGCTCCGCGTTCAGCTCCAGCAGCTGACCAGCCAGCGCCTGTGCCGACTCAGGATCGCGCTCCAGCAGCATCTCCAACGCCAGCGACGCATCGGCGAGCCGCCCTGCAGCGTTGATCAGCGGCGCGATCTGGAAGCCGATCGTCTCCGTATCCACCGCTCCATTGCCGCGTCGCCCCTTGACGATTCGCTGCAATCCCGGACGTTCGGTCTGCGCCAGCGCCTGCAACCCCTGGTGGACAATCCAGCGGTTCTCGCCCCGCAACGGCACTACGTCAGCCACCGTCGACATCGCCGCCAGGTCCAGCCATCGGCTGGGTGACGCGTCCAGCCCCATCCGCTCGGCCAGCGCCTGCGCAACCCGATAGGCCAATCCACCCGTCGACAGCTCCGACAGCGGATGACCAGGCGGCGCGTGCTTGGGAGTCACGATCGCGGTGGCGTCCGGCAGCGCCTCGCTCGGCTCATGATGATCGAGCACGACGACATCGAGGCCGTACACCTCGCGCGCCGCAGCAATCTCCTGCAGCGCGGTGATCCCGCAATCCGCCGTGATCAGCACGCGGGCACCGTCTTCCGCCAGGCGGCGCACCGCGTCGTCCTGCAGCCCGTAGCCCTCGCGTTCGCGGTGCGGAATGAACGGCCGAGCCGACACGCCCGCTTCGCGCAGCACCTCCGTCAGGATCGCCGTGCCAGTCACCCCGTCGACGTCGTAATCGCCGTAGACGGCAACCGTCTCGCCCCGCTCAGCCGCCTGCGCCAGGCGCTCGATCGCCGCCGACCAATCACCCAGCACGGCCGGATCAGCGGGACGGTACCAGTCCGGATTAAGGAACTCCTGCGCGGCCAGGACCGTCTCGATCCCGCGCTGGCGCAGCAGCCGACCGACGAACTCGGGCGCGTCCAGGCCGGCGATCGGCGGCGCATCGTGCGCCTCCGCGATCCGCCAGCGGCGGCCCAGCCATCCGTCCGATCGTTCTCTCACCACGAGTCAACGCCGCAGGCTAGCCATCCCAGCGGCGGAAGACGAGGCAGGCGTTGTGACCGCCGAAGCCCATCGAGTTCGAGATCGCCACGCGAACGTCCCGCTCGCGGGACTCGTTCGGCGTGTAGTCGAGATCGCAGTCGGGATCAGGATTGCGGAGATTGATCGTGGGCGGAATCACTCCGCTGCGGATCGCTTCGACCGTTGCCAATGCCTCCACCGCGCCCGCCGCACCGAGCAGATGCCCAGTCATCGACTTGGTCGACGAAATCGACACGCCGTAGGCTGACTCCCCGAAGACGCTCTTGATCGCCATCGTCTCGAACTTGTCGTTCAGCGGCGTCGAGGTGCCGTGCGCGTTGATGTAGTCGACCTCCGACGCCGCAATGCCGGCTCGCTCGAGCGCCAGCGACATCGCCCGCGCGCCGCCGTCGCCGCCCTCCGCCGGCTGCGTGATGTGATACGCGTCGCCCACCGATGCGTAACCGCAGAGTTCGGCGGCGATGTTCGCGCCGCGCGCGATGGCGTGGCTCTCCTTCTCCAGGACCAGCACCGCTGCCCCCTCACCCATCACGAAGCCGTCCCGCTCCGCATCAAAGGGGCGCGACGCGGTCTCCGGATCGTCGTTGCGTGACGACAGCGCGCGCGCCGATGCAAAGCCGGCCACTGCCATCTCGCAGAGCGGCGCCTCCGCGCCACCCACCACCATCACATCCGCCTCGTCCCGGCGAATCGTCTCCATCGCCAGACCCAACGCGTCCGCGGCCGACGAACAGGCCGACATCGGAGCAAGGTTCGGCCCCCGCGCCTGCAGCGCGATCGACGCCTGCCCTGACCCCATGTTGGGCAGCATCATCGGCACCGCGAACGGCGACACCCGGTCGGGACCGCGCGAATCCATGATCCGAAACTGCTCCTGCGTCGTGGCAATCCCCCCGATGCCCGTGCCGATCATCACGCCGGCCCGGTCGGACCCACCGAATCCCTCGCCGAAGCCCGCGTCCGACGCCGCCTCTTGCGCTGCGACGATCGCGAACTGCGAGTAACGATCCATCCGCCGCGCGTCCTTGCGCGGCATGTACGCGTCCGGCTTCCAGTCGCTCACCTCCGCCGCGAACCGAACCGACAGCCGCGACGGATCGAACAGTGAAATCCCGCCCACGCCCGATTGACCCGCCGCGAGCGATGCCCACGTCTCCGCCGCCGTCGCGCCGACGGCGGTGACCGCGCCAATCCCCGTCACCACAATGCGTTCGCCGACGCTGCGTTCGGTCATCAGTTCCCCCATAGATTCGTGCGTCATCAGCCTACCCCGTCAACGCCCCTCGGGGGAACGTGACGAGGGAACTCGTCGGGGGAACTCAGCACGAACCTCCTGGAGTCCGTGACTCAGGGAAATCAAACCTGCCGCCGCGGCTCAGCCGCCAGCCGCTGCCTGCCCCTGACCGATCCGCTCGTCGTGCTCATACCACTCGGCGGTCTCCTCGCCCGGCTCCGGCAGCACCATGCCGCCCTCCATCGTCCACGACGCCGGACCCTCCGTGATCCGTCCGCTGACCTGCTCGGCGGGCACCCCCGTCACCTCGCGGAAGGCATCGATCAGATCGCTCAGCAGCTGCGTCTTCAGCGCCTCCGGGCGTCCCGCGCGGTTCGCGCCGTCAACGAAGTACGGCGTCTCCCAGCGATCGTCCGCCTCGTCAAAGACCACGTGGACGAAGCTGCGCGGCGCACCAGTCGACCCGCAGTGCACGTCCGTAAAGGCCTTGGCGACCGCCGCCCGCTGCTCGTACGGCACGGACTCCTTGGGAACGGCGCATCGATAGAACGGCATAAGGCTCTCTCCTTCACAAATCTGATCTCGTGCGAATGCTAGCAAATCGTTAGGCGTCGGCAGCGCTGACGATCAGCTCGTCGACCGTGCAACCGCTGACTTCCGTCCACATGTCGATGATCGCACGCATTACCTGCTCGCGCAGCGCCTGGTCGACCCCGCCGACAATCGCGCCGCGCACCAGAGACGTCGTCGATGGCGCACCGCCCCGAAATCCGAATCCCGCCGGAATGTCCGAGAACGACACGGGCACATCGTCAGCCGACTCCCCCAGCAGGTCCGCGGCAATCCGCCGCAGCCCGTCCGCCAACACCACGCGGGTGTCCTCGTCCACCTGACCCTCTTGCATCGTGCAACGGAACGTAACTCTCGACATGAGGCTCCCCCTTGTGCGGATTACTTCCAGATTCGCTCGAGTTGAACTTCGAGTCCGACGCAGACATCCTCGCCGCTCAGAGTCGACGGCCGCTGCATCTGCTCAGGCTCCGCGTCTGGACGATAGATCAAGACGATCTCGCGAAACGGATCAATCAACCAGCCCAGCAACGCGCCATTCCGCATCCACTCAGCCATCTTCGCCTCCTGATTCGCAGGAACATCGGTGGCAGACACGACCTCGACGATCAACTCCGGGCAAGCGTCGAGCAGCCCCTGCTGGTCCATGTCCCGATCACCCCAGCGGCCGTCGCTAATCCAGGCAACATCAGGCATCTTCATGGAGGAGTCGGGCAGTCGTACGCCCAGCT
>JAJDZG010000070.1 GCA_022824765.1 Dehalococcoidia bacterium
CGTGAAGCAGGGAACGGGAGGCCCGTACACCAAGGTTCGTGTCCCCGTGCTCCGACACGGGGGACGGCAGCGTTCGCGAGCCTGGGAGTCCCCGTGTCGGGGCACGGGGACACGGAAGGGGAGGGGCAGGGGGACACGGAAAGGGGGGGCGTCCGAGCGGGGAAGCCGAGCGGGTCCCTGCGTGAAGCAGGGACTGGGAGGCCGAGCGAAGGGAGCCCCCCTGTGGTCCCCCCGCTTTGGCGGGGGGACTCTGAACTCTCTTTTGGGGGGTGGTGGGCGATGGAGGGCTTGAACCTCCGACCTCCCGGGTGTAAACCGGACGCTCTGGCCGCCTGAGCTAATCGCCCCTGGATTACTGGGTTTGGATGACTCCGGCGAGCTGGTCGGCCTCGCGGTCGTAGGTTTGGCGGAAGCTGTCGTAGAGGGAGGCGGCGATCTGCATGCCGCCGGCGTCCTGGGCGTCGACGGCGTCGCGCAGCAGCGGGCCGGCGGCGTTGGCGAGCTGGGCGAGGGCGTCGGCGACGCCGTCGTGCAGGTCGCTCCAGAGGTCGGGCGGGGAGAGCGCCTGGAACTGCTCGACGAGGTCGGACCAGGCGCGGGTCTGGGCGACGACGTTGCGCTGCCAGCCGGGATCGTTGAGCACGTCGGGCTGGTCGCGCCAGCGCTGGATCAGTCCGTCCGCGACGGTCAGGTTGGCGGCGGCGGAGTCGAGCAGGCTGAGCGCGGCGTCGCCGTATTCGGCGGGCGCGGCCTGGTCCTGGGCGGCCTCGACTTCTTCACCGATCAGATCGCCGACGAGCTCGCGCAGCTTGTTGATGTCGACGATGCCGACGCGCAGGTCGCGGATGATGCCGTCGGCGTCGATGAAGTAGGTGGTGGGTCGTCCGACGAGCAGGTAGGGGCCGTCGGTCATGGACTTGGTGGGGTCGAGCAGGACGAGGTAGCTGACGTTGGTGACGTCGTAGGCGAATTCGCGGGCGGTTTCGAGCGATTCGCCGTCGTTGATGCCGACGAAGGTGACGCGTCCGCGCAGTTCCTGGCTGACGATTTCGAAGTCGGGCATTTCTTCGATGCAGGGCTCGCACCAACTGGCCCAGAAGTTGAGCACGATGGGGCCGGAGATTTCGGAGAGTCGATGGGGCTCGCCTTCGAGGTCGAGCAGTCGGAAGTCGGGCACGAGGGCGCCGCGGTCGGCGGCGTCGCCGTCGCGTTCGAGGTATCCGAGCTGGGTGGCGTCGCGGAGCAGGGCGATCTGGGCGTCGAGTTCGGGCGAGGCGCCGTCGGTGTCGCGCTCTTCTTCGAGGGCGGCGAGCTCGGCGAGGGAGGCGGAGAAGGCTTCGCCGGCGCCTTCGGTGGCGCTGCCGCCGCCGCGTCCGATGAAGATCGGTCCGACGATGGCGAGCGCAATGGCGGCGGTGACGAGGAGGCGATTGAGCGCGTCGCGGGTTGAGTAGGGTCGTCGCAGGAAGGTGAGGATGATGAAGCGGCTCATGGCTCTTCGCAACTCGACCTTCTGGCGCGGTCTGGGCTAGTTGTTCTGGACCAGTGGTCCGTCTTGGGCGCGGACGCCGTGACCGCTGGCGGCGATGCTGGAGGCCTGGTTCCAGAGCGTGGCGGGGTCGCTGGTCAGCGGGTCGAAGGCATCGTGGTCGAGCACCAACCAACCGCCGCCCTGGATTTCACCCTCGAGCTGGCCGGGATTCCAACCAGCGTAGCCAGAATAGATGCGGAGGTCTCGAACGAGGCCGTCGAGGTCCGACGGCGGCGCGGACAGGTTGACGAGTCCGAGCTCGCGGCCGGGTTGGTCGATCAACTGCGTGAACCAGGCGAGGTCAGTGTCGATGCGAGTGACGGGCCGAGCGAGCGCGATCGCGGCGGTGCGCTCGACCGGTCCGCCCTGGAAGACGACGGCGGGCTGAGCGCTGAGCGGCAACCAGTTGGGCACGACCTCGGCGATGCTGACCGCGGTGGGGCGGTTGAGCACGACGCCGAGCGCTCCGGCGCCGTGTTCGAGGATCAACAGGACGGTGCGGAAGAAGTTGGGGTCGGCGAGATTGCGCGAGGCGACGAGGATCTTTCCAGCCAGGCTGGATTTGGGGTCGTTGGGGCGCCATTCGAGGGGCATGTCGCCTGCTGCCAGTCCATCGGCGGGCGCCGACTCTGCGTCAGAGTATGCGATCCGAGGCTGAAGAGCGGCTGCCGTGTGGGCAGGGTTGCGCTAGCCTGAATGGCAGTGGCAGCGTAGCTCAGTTGGCAGAGCAGGGGACTCATAAGCCCCGTGTCGCAGGTTCGAGTCCTGCCGCTGCTACCAGTGATTCAACCAGGGCGATTAGCTCAGCTGGCTAGAGCGTTCGGTTCACATCCGAGAGGCCGCAGGTTCAAGTCCTGCATCGCCCACCAGACCGATGTCGGTTACGCTGGTTCGAGTCGGGAATGTTCCGCAGACCGCGGGATTGCGCCACGGCGCGAGACCGCCTTGCTGCCGACGTGGCGAAATTGGCAGACGCGCTACGTTCAGGGCGTAGTGGGCTTAAGCCCGTGGGGGTTCGAATCCCTCCGTCGGCACCATCGTCCCGATTGTCCCAGTGCGATGCGCCCGTAGCTCAGCGGATTAGAGCGCTGCCCTGCGGAGGCAGAGGTCGCAGGTTCAAGTCCTGCCGGGCGCGCCAGCACACGACAGCGATGACCCGCACGGCCTCCCGTTCGCGCTCAGCCTGGCGTCGGCTTCGCTAGGCTGGCGTTCGCTTCGCTAGGCTGGATGTCGTGACCCGCGACGCCTCTCCATCCGCCCTGCCCGATGCTGCCGAACAGACTCGCGCGCAGCTGCGGGCGCAGGTCGCCGCGCTGCCGATGAAGCCGGGCGTCTACCAGTTCTACGACGCCGCGGGCCAGGTGATCTACATCGGCAAAGCGGCCAATCTGAGGTCGCGGGTACGCAGTTACTTCGGGTCGCCGCGCGCGCTCGAGGGTAAGACGCGGGTGCTCGCCGGCCGGATCGCCCAGCTGGAATACGTCACGACTCAGACGGAGCAGGACGCGCTGCACCTCGAGGCGACGCTGGTCAAGCGCCATCAACCGTTCTTCAACGTGCGTCTGAAGGATGACAAGCACTATCCGTATCTGAAGGTCGATGTCGAGGCGCCCTGGCCGCGGGTCACGATCACCCGGCGGGTGGCCAAGGACGGGGCGCGCTACTTCGGCCCCTACGCGTCGGCCAAGTCTGTGCGCACGACGCTGGACCTGGTCAAGAAGCTGTTTCCCTGGCGATCTTGCGACAAGGAGATCACCGGATCGGATCCGCGTCCCTGCCTGGAGTACTACATCCGCCGCTGCATCGCGCCGTGCACCTCCTATTGCACGCCGGAGGAGTACGGCGCGGTGATCGACCAGACCATGCTCTTCCTCGATGGCAAGAGCGAGGATGTGCTGCGGCAGCTGCAGGAGTCGATGTCGGACGCGGCGGAGGAGCTGAACTTCGAGCGGGCCGCTCAGCTGCGGGATCAGATCAGCGCGGTCGAGCGGGTGACGGAAACGCAGCTGACGGCGGACACGACGGCGTCGGAGGTGGATGTCTTTGGCCTCGCCGTCGACGGCGACGAGGCGGTCGTCCAGGTGCTCTTCATTCGTGGTCAAAACATGGCGGGTTCGGACCACTACACGCTTGCCGGCGTGAAGGACGAGAGCGAGGGCGGGATCATGGCCTCGTTCCTGCAACAGCACTACGAGGGCGGGCTGCAACCGCCCAAGCTGGTGCTCGTCCCGGCGGCGGTGGAGGAACATGAGCTGTTGCAGGATTGGCTGTCGGAACAGCGCGAGGCGCGTGTGCAGCTGCGCCATCCGCAGCGCGGTGACAAGCGCCGCCTGGTCGCGATGGCGAGCGAGAATGCGTCCGAGGCGCTGGCGATGTCGCGTGTCCGCTGGCTGGCCGATCGGGGCCGGACAGAGGCCGCGTTGTCCGAACTGGAAGAAGCGCTGAGTCTGCCCGCTCCGCCCAAGCGCATTGAGTGTTATGACATCTCCAACACACAGGGGTCCAATGTGGTCGCCTCGATGGTGGTCTTCCTCGACGGTCGGCCGGCGACGAATGAGTACCGGCGATTCCGGATCAAGAGCGTGGACACGTCGCAGGGACCCAACGACTTTGCCTCGATGGCGGAAGTGATCGAGCGTCGCTTTCGGCGTCTGGGCGAAGAGCGTCGGGCGGAACGCGCCGAGGGTTACGACGTGCCCGATCAGCCGACGGCGGCTGGCGACGAGGATGAGTCGACTGAGTCCGAGGGTTGGGGCGCGGTGCCCGACCTGGTGATCGTCGACGGCGGTCGGGGCCAGGTCTCCGCCGCACACGATGTGATGCGCAACCTCGCGGTCGACGACATCCCGCTGGCCGGTCTTGCCAAGCGGGAGGAGCTGCTGTTCCTCGTGGACGCGTCGGATCCGGTGCGGCTCGAGCGCCGATCGCAGGGGTTGTATCTGGTCCAGCGCATTCGCGACGAGGCGCACCGATTCGCGATCTCGTATCACCGACGTCTGCGTGCTCGGCAGACGAATCAGAGCACGCTAGATCGGATCAAGGGGATCGGACCGCGCCGCAAGAAGGCGCTGCTGCGGAAGTTCGGATCGCTGCAAGCGATTCGCGACGCCGATGTGACCGAGATCGCGGCGACACGCGGGATGACCCAGCGTCTGGCCGAGCAGCTCAAGCAGGAGCTGTAGGTCGAGTCGGCGTCAGAGCAGGCGTGCCGCCTGGGGAATGGCGTCGACGCCGGCGTAGACCGCGCGGTCACCGAGCTCTTCGGCAATCCTCAGCAGCCGGTTGTACTTGGCGGTCCGTTCGCCGCGAGCGGGAGCGCCGGTCTTGATCAAGCCGGCATTCGTGGCGACCGCGAGGTCGGCGATGGTGGTGTCTTCGGTCTCGCCCGAGCGGTGGCTGATGATTGCCGTCCAGCCGGCGTCGTGCGCCATGCTGACCGCCTGTAGGGTCTCAGTCAGTGTGCCGATCTGGTTGACCTTGATCAGGATGCTGTTGGCGGCGCGCAGCTCGATGCCGCGCGCGAGCCGCTGCGGATTGGTGACCAGCAGATCATCGCCCACCGTCTGGGCGAGCGCGCCGATCTGCGAGGTCAGCGCCTGCCAACCATCCCAGTCGTCCTCATCCATTCCGTCTTCGATGGAGATGATGGGATAGCGCTCGCACCAGTCCTTCCAGAGGGCGCACAGTTCGGTGCTGGACAAGGAGCGATCCTCTGTGTGCAGGTGATAGCGGCCGTCGGACCAGAGTTCGCTGGCCGCTGGATCGAGGGCGATGGCGATGTCCGGGCCGGGCCGATAGCCGGCCGATCGAATCGCGCCGATGATCAGGTCGAGCGCGGACTCATTGGTCGGCAGCGCCGGCGCAAAGCCGCCTTCGTCGCCCAAGCCGGTGGCCAGTCCTTGTGAGCGCAGCTCGGCGGCGAGGGCGTGGTAGACCTCGACCACCATCTGCGTGGCGTGGGCGAAGGTGTGTGCGCCGATTGGCGCGATCATGAACTCCTGGAAATCTGCGCCGTTGTCGGCGTGGGCGCCGCCGTTGAGGATGTTGGCCAACGGCACGGGCAGGGTGACGGCGTGCGGGCCGCCGATTGACTCGTAGAGGGACAGCCGGGCAGCGGCTGCGGCGGCGTGGGCGGTCGCCAATGAGACGGCCAGCAGCGCGTTTGCTCCCAGCCGCGACTTCTGATCGGTGCCGTCGAGCTCGATCAGTGATTGGTCAATCGCGGACTGGTCGTCTGCGCGGCGTCCGACCAGCGCGTCGGCGATCTCGCCGTTGACGGCGGCGACGGCGGACAACACGCCGCGTCCTTGATAGCGCGCGTGATCGCCGTCGCGCCGCTCGACGGCCTCGTGCGAGCCGGTGCTCGCGCCCGAAGGGACGGCGGCGCGGCCAACGGCGCCGCCCGTCAACTGGACGTCTGCTTCGACGGTGGGATTGCCGCGAGAGTCAATGATCTCTCGGGCCTGGATCGATTCGATCGTGGTCACGTCCGCCATCTGGGCCTCACCTCGGACTGATGCCGCCGGGAGCGCAGGACTAGCTGGCGCGCGGGTGGGCTCGATCGTAGACGTCGCGCATGTGCTCGTCGGTCAGCTGTGTGTAGAGCTGGGTGGTGGTGATGTTGGCGTGGCCCATCAACTCCTGGACGTTGCGCAAGGGCGCGCTACCGCGCAGCAGGTGGGTGGCAAAGCTGTGCCGCAGGGTGTGGGGCGTGACGCCCGAGATGCCCGCCTGTTCGGCGTAGTTCTTGATGATCAACCAGACGCCCTGGCGGGTCAGACGCTCGCCGCGCCTGTTGATGAAGAGTGCCGCTTCGCGGCGGCCGCGGGCCAGCTTGGGGCGCGCTTCCTTGAGGTAATCGCTGAGCGCCTCGACGGCGTGTCGGTGGATCGGGATCAGTCGCTCGCGGCGTCCCTTGCCGATGCAGCGAACCGAGGCGCGGTTGCCCTGCAGCTCGATCGAGGACAGGTCCAGGGAGACGAACTCGGAGACGCGCATGCCGGTGGCGTAGAGCATTTCCATCATCGCGCGGTCGCGCGCGGCCTCGGGCGTCTCGCTGCGGCAGGGCTGCTCGAGCAGCGCGTCGACCTCGGCCTGCGAGAGGGTGCGGGGCAGGCTGCGTCCGACGCGCGGGGATGACAGCTGCTCGGCCGGGTTTGCGGCAATCTCGCCCTCGCCGTGCAGGTAGCTGAACAGGCTCTTCAGCGCGGCGACCTTGCGCGCCACCGTGGCCGCCGCATACTGCTGCTCGCGCAGGTGCACGATGTACTCCTGCAGGTGCTCGACATCGATCTCGTCGATGTCGATGCCGCCGCCGCTCTCCTCGTCGGACAGGTCGGTCATTTCGACGAAGTAGGCGCGGAGCTGCGCCAGATCGTTGCGGTAGGCGGAGATGGTGTTTGCGGAGGCTCCGCGCTCTGCGGCCATGTAGGTGAGGAACTGCTGAATCTGGTGTTCCATGTCACGTCCTTCGTGTGCAAGCGGCGCGATTCGGAGCGCACGCTGCGAGATCGGCAGCCCGTCGGCGACGGGCGATAGATCCGCTTTGCCATCCAGCTCGCGGCAGGTAAAGCCCGCGAAGTAACGATCGAAACCGCCTAATCTGATTTACGCAGACGCAACGCGACACGGCGCGCATAACGCGAGGCGGCGTGCTGCGATAACCTCAGCACGTGACTGTTTCCGCGACCTCAGAGTCGGAGCTGCCTCGTCCCGCGCGAGATGATCGTCTGCGCGCCTGGTGGGAGGCCGGATCGGG
>JAJDZG010000067.1 GCA_022824765.1 Dehalococcoidia bacterium
GGGACGTAGTCGTCCACCGCCGCCATCAACTCCACGATTGAGGCGTACTCGTCCGCGCCGATGTCTGTCGAGTCCGACTCGAGCGCGTGCAGCGCTGCGCCGCGAATGACGGGAATGTCGTCGCCGGGGAACTCGTAGTCCGACAGCAGCTCGCGCACTTCAAGCTCGACCAGGTCCAAGAGTTCCTCGTCGTCCATCTGGTCCACCTTGTTCAGGTAGACCACCATTCTCGGAACGCCGACCTGCCTGGCCAGCAGGATGTGCTCGCGCGTCTGCGGCATCGGGCCGTCCGGTGCGGCCACGACCAGGATCGCGCCGTCCATCTGGGCGGCGCCGGTGATCATGTTCTTGATGTAGTCGGCGTGGCCCGGCGCGTCGATGTGGGCGTAGTGGCGCGCCTCCGTCTCGTACTCCACGTGCGCAATCGCGATCGTGATCCCGCGCGCGCGCTCTTCCGGTGCGTTGTCAATCGAGTCGAAGCTCGAAAAGGACGTGCTCTCGTCCGCCAGCGACAGCACCTTCGTGATCGCCGCTGTCAGCGTCGTCTTGCCGTGATCGACGTGGCCAATCGTGCCCACGTTCACGTGCGGCTTCGTTCGCTCGTATACCTGTCGCGCCATCGTGCTGCCTCTCCATGCGTGCCTGTTGGGCGTCGGCGGATGGAGCCCGCATCCAGATTTGAACTGGAGACCTCGTTCTTACCAAGAACGCGCTCTACCGACTGAGCTATGCGGGCGTGATCCGCGCTGGATCGTTCGGTTCCATTGCAAATGCCGCCGTCGGCTCGCTGGAGCCGCGGCGGTCGGTACTGATTCGTGGTGCCGGGGGCAGGATTCGAACCTGCGAAGCCTTTCGGCGCCGGTTTTACAGACCGGTGGTATTAGCCACTCACCCACCCCGACACATCGATCATCTTAGCCCGAACCGCGCGGTCAGCGCATGGGCCGCAGGGCGCGCCGCGCGGCGCTGACGCGTCTGAGCGGGCGGGAATCGCGACCGTTGTGTGCACCAGCAGTCAGAAGGCGGGCAGCGGGACTGGTCGTGTGGAGCCCAAGGGGGGATTCGAACCCCCAACCTGCCGATTACAAATCGGCTGCGCTGCCAATTGCGCCACCTGGGCCTGAGTCGATCCTAGACCGTTTCCCCCGTTCGGGACGCGTCAGCACTCGACGCAACAGGGTCGACCACTACAGTACGTTTGTGCCTGCACCTCGCCTGCCACTCGCAGATGAACCCAACAGAGGACGCTCATGATTCGCCTGCTGACCGCCATCGTCTTGTCCGCGCTGTTGATTGGCGCCGTTCCGCTGACGTCGTCGCCGACGGCGTCTGCTCAGCAGGCCGTCGCGGTCTGCGTCACGCTGCCGCCGGGCGAGCACACGTTCAGCGCGCCTGCCCGCGACCGTGAGGGTGAGGTCTCCTTCACCGTCACCGTCATTCAGGGCGGCATCGTGACGGGATTCATCGAGCCGGGCGGCCGTGACATCCCACCGGCGGCGATGCTCGACGTCTTCGCTGGCGAGGACCCGTATCCGCTGCCCGAGGGCGTCATGATCGTCGACTGCGCCGAAGCCGCGGCGGCGGATCCGATGGGATCATTGGCCAGCGATGAAATCTGCACCAACCTCGATGCCGGCAGCCATCCGGAAACGGTCAGCGCGGGCGGCCGAACGTACGACATTGTGATCAACGTCGATGACCGCCACGTCCTGGAGAGCGTCGAGATTCGGGGGCAGACGTACAGCGCCAGCGACGCCCTCGACCTGCTGGCAGGATTCGGAGCGTCCGTCCCCGAAGGGGTCGAAGTGTTCCCCTGCGCCTTCCCGCCCAACGGCTACCCCACCACCGGCTCGGGCGGACTGGCGGAGACGAGCGGCTCGAACGGTCTGTGGTACGCGATTGCCGCAGTGGCGGCGCTCGCTCTGGGCGGCCTGGCCGTCGGTCGACGCTCTGCCGCGATTACGGCAGCGCGCCGACGCGATGACGAGCACCATGACGAGCACCAAGACGAGCGGGGCGGCTAGAACCTGAGCGCGCTCTCGACCAACGAGTCAGCGGTCGGGATTTCTTCCTCCGGCTCCGGCTCGGGCTGGAGGCGCTTCCAGCGTGTGCCGTCGCGGGTGTCCTCGAGCGCGACGCCGAGCTCGGTGAGTCGATCGCGGACGCCGTCGGCCAGCTCGTATTGCTTGGCGCCGCGCAGTTGTTGGCGCAGCTCGACGAGCAGGTCGATGAACGGCGCGGCGTCGGACTCGCCCGATGCTGCGACGCCGGCAAATCCCAGACCCAGCACACCGCCCAGGTCGACCAGCGCGTCGCGGGCGTCGCCGGCGGCTTGACCGTCGGCGCGGGCGCGATTGATCTCGCGCGCCAGATCGAACAGCACGGCCAGTGCTTGCGGCGTGTTGAGATCGTCTTCCAGAGCGGCGATGAACCGCTCACGCGCGGCAGCGGCGTCGATCTCGCCGGCGCCGTCGACGAGCGGGAGCGTGGCGGCGTTGCGCAGACGCTCTGCGCCGCGCGCCGCGGCGTCCAGCGATATCTGGGAATAGGTGAGCGGCGAGCGATAGTGTCCGCCGAGCACGAACATGCGCAGACCGTCGGCGCCGTAGCGGTCGAGGCCCTCGCGCAGACGGACGATCTTGCCGGTCGACTTGGACATCTTTTCGCCGCCGACCTGCATCATGGCGTTGTGCATCCAGTGGCGGACGAACGGATCGAGTCCTGAATGGCCTTCGGACTGGGCGATCTCGTTCTCGTGGTGGGGGAAGATCAAGTCCATGCCACCGCCGTGCAGGTCGATCTGTTCGCCCAGATAACGGCTGGACATGGCGGAGCATTCGATGTGCCAGCCGGGCCGTCCGGGGCCCCAGGGGCTCTCCCACTGGGGTTCGCCGGGCTTGGCGCCCTTCCACAGGGTGAAG
>JAJDZG010000006.1 GCA_022824765.1 Dehalococcoidia bacterium
CGGGGGAGGTGTCACGCAGTGACGGAGGGGGCTCCCCAAGCATCACCCCAACCATCATCACCAACAACACACCAAACCACCCCGTAACCAACCTCTAGCACCCACGACACCCGAGACCTACCCTCGACCCGTGCCCATCCAACGTCCCACGCGTCGACGCGAGCTGCGCCTCAATCGCCAAGGCGCGACCGTCATCGCCGGCCTCGACGAGGTCGGGCGCGGCCCCCTCGCCGGCCCCTTGGTCAGCGCCGCTGTCGTGCTCCCCCTCCAGCGACGGCCAAACTGGCTGTCGGACCTGCGGGACAGCAAACAGCTCAGCCCCGCGCAGCGCGCTCGGCTCGCGCCCCTGATCCAGCAAGACGCCGACGACTGGGCCCTCGGCTGGGTCCATGCGAGCGAGCTGGACGCCGCCGGAATGACCCGCGCCCTGCGACTCGCCGCCGCGCGCGCGATCGCCGGCTTGACCACCCCGCCCGACGCCGTCCTCGCCGACGGACGCGACGACCTCCGCCTGCAACAGCCCACGCACATGATCATCAAGGGCGACGCGAGCGTCGCCTCAATCGCCGCCGCCTCAATCGTCGCCAAGGTCGCCCGCGACCGCTGGATGGCCGATCTCGACCTCCGCGCTCCCGGCTATGGATTTGCACGTCATAAGGGCTACGCCTCGCCCGAGCACCTCCAGGCCCTGCGCACGCTTGGACCCTGCCCGCAACATCGCCGCTCCTTCGCTCCCGTTCGACACCAACTCGAGCGTCAGCTGGGCCTCGAGGGACTCAATGCCGCCGACTGAGCGGCCGCAGCCGTCCAAGCACCATCGCCAGCGCTTGGGCGCCGCCGGTGAAGACCTCGCCGCCGCCTACCTCGAAGCGCGCGGTTACACAATCCTCGAACGCAACTATCGCCGACGTTGGGGCGAGGCCGACATCGTGGCCTCCGCCCCAGACGGCACCATCGTCATCGTCGAAGTTCGTTCCCGCAGCAACGCCCGCTACGCCGTCGAGGCCGCGCATTCCGTCGGACCGCGCAAGCAGACCCAGCTCCGCCGCCTCGCCCAGGGATTCTTGTCCGAGCAAGAGACGGAAGTGGACATCCGCGTCGATGTCATGGTCGTCGCACCTGATCAGCGCGGCCGTCTGGTCGTCGCCGCCCACATCGAGGATGCAGTCGAAGACGCAGAAATCGACGACTAAGCTGAAAGCGTCAAGCCCAAGCGTCGGAACGCCGCAAATGCCGATCTACGAGTACTTCTGCGACGACTGCGAGCGCACCGTCGAGCTCTTTCAGCGCCGTGTCCGTGCCGAGGGTGACGCACCGCCGGCCTGTCCAGAGTGTCGAGGCCGCGGGTTGCAGACGCGGTTCTCCCGCTTCCGCTCGCGCACCGAACTCTCGTTCCCCGGCTTCGACACCCTCGACGACGTCGACGCCGCCGACCCCGAGTCAGTCGCGGCCTGGCGCGAGTCCGCCGGCGCCTCGCCCGAGCTGCCCGCCGACCTCACCTGAGCGCCGGCCAAGGAGACCTCAAATGCCCATCTACGAGTACCGCTGCCAGCAATGCGGACACCAGCAAGAGCAATTCCACCGCTCCCTCGACAACGCCCGCATTCCCGACTGCGAGGCTTGCCAACCGGGCGACATGCAGCGCGTCATCTCCCGATTCGCCACCCCAAAAACCGAGTCCCAGGTGCTCGACCAATATGGCTCGCCGGGCCCCGGCGCCGGCCCCGACGCCTACCGCGACCCACGACAGATCGGCCGCTGGGCCGAAGAACGCTTCGACCAAATGGGCGTCGAAATGCCCGCCGAGGCTAAGCAAATGATCGACGCCGCACGCGACGGCGAGCTCCCCGCGCCCGTCAAGGACCTGTAGCTTTGTCATCGTGCCGACCCCGTGACACACGGCCGAATTGCCGCCAATTCCCGCGAGCGGTACTCTGCCTGCTGGCAGGCCTGCAACCCTTGGCTGCCTGCCCCGACCGGAACCGCTGGAACTCTGACCTGTTCGTGAGGGGATTCGTATGGAAATCCTGATCTTCGCCATCATCGCCGCCGCGCTCGCGTTGGTCTTCGCCGTCGTCCGCGCCCGAGACGTCCTCTCCGAGGATGAAGGCACCGACCTCATGAAGACCATCGCCGTCGCCATCCAAAATGGCGCGTCGACCTTCCTCCGCCGCGAGTACACCTTCCTCGCCGTCTTCGTCGCCGTCGTCTTCGTCGTCCTCCTGATCTTCATCGACCTCAACGTCCTCGACGTCGATCAGTTCGGCGACAACACCCAACGCTGGACCTCCATCTCCTACATCATCGGCGCGATCCTCTCAGCCTCCGCCGGCTACGCCGGCATGCTCATCGCCGTCCGCGCCAACGTCCGAACCGCCGCCAAAGCGCGAGAAGGACTCAATCCCGCACTCCGCGTCGCCTTCGGCTCCGGCACCGTGATGGGCATGACCGTCGTCGGACTCGGTCTGCTCGGTCTCGTCATCATGTACCTCATCTGGCAAGACGTCACCCCGCTCGCCGGATTCGCCTTCGGCGCCTCCTCCATCGCTCTCTTCGCCCGCGTCGGCGGCGGCATCTACACCAAAGCCGCCGACGTCGGCGCTGACCTCGTCGGCAAGGTCGAGGCAGGCATCCCCGAAGACGACCCCCGCAATCCGGCCACCATCGCAGACAACGTCGGCGACAACGTCGGCGACGTCGCCGGCATGGGCGCCGACCTCTTCGAGTCCTACGTCGGTTCAATGGTCGCCACCATGGCCCTGGCCGTCACCGCGGTCGGCGGGACGGCCCTGGCTGGCTACGACGACCAGCTGCTGGTCCTCCCGATGCTGATCGCCGGCATTGGCATCCTCGCCGCCGTGATCGGCACCTTCTTCGTCCGCACCGGCGAGCAAGCCGACCAGGGCCGTCTCCTCTGGGCCTTGCGCGCCGGCGTCTTCGGAGCCTCCGGATTAGTCCTCGTCGGCGCCATCGTCGCCATCGCCGTGCTCGACCTCGACGCCTTCGGCGGCGACAAGTGGAACCTCTTCTTCGCCATCCTCGTCGGTCTGATCGCCGGCCAAATCATCGGAACCGTCACCGAGGGCTACACCTCCTCCGAAGGCTTCGCACTCGGCGGACGACGCTACTCCCCCACCGTCAATCTCTCCGGCCAGGCCGAGTCAGGCACCGGCCCAATCATCATCGGCGGCCTGTCCTTGGGAATGATGTCCACACTGGTCCCCCTGATCACCATCGTGGTCGGCATTGTCATCGCCTACGAGCTCGGCGAGTTCTTTGCGGTCGCCCTTGCCGCCGTCGGCATGCTCGCCCCGCTCGGCGTGACCCTCGCCACCGACGCCTACGGACCAGTTGCCGACAACGCCGGCGGTATCGCCGAGCAGGCAGGCCTCGATCCTGAAGTCCGCCAACGCACCGACGCCCTTGACCAGCTCGGCAACACCACCGCCGCCACCGGCAAGGGCTTCGCAATCGGCTCCGCCGCGCTCACCTCGCTCGCACTCCTCGCCACCTACGCCATCACCGTCTGGGGCGACATCGAGAGCGCCGTCCTCAACCTCCTCGATTACAAAGTCATGATTGGCCTCCTGATCGGCGCCCTCATGCCGTTCGTCTTCTCCGCCCTCTCCATGGGCGCCGTCGGACGCGCCGCCGAATCGATGGTCCAGGAAGTCCGCCGACAGTTCCGCGAAATGCCCGGCATCATGGACGGCACCCAAGACCCCGACTACGAACGCGCGATCTCAATCTCCACCGACGGCGCCCTGCGCGAAATGGTCGTGCCAGGCCTGATCGCCGTGATCGTGCCCATCTTCGTCGGCGCCGTCATCTCCGCCGAGGCCCTGGGCGGTCTGCTGATCGGCTCCATTGCCGCCGGCGCCATGCTCGCCCTCATGATGGCCAACGCCGGCGGCGCCTGGGACAACGCCAAAAAGTACATCGAAGAGGGCCACTTCGGCGGCAAAGGCTCCGACGCCCACTCCGCCGCCGTCGTCGGCGACACCGTCGGAGACCCCTTCAAAGACACCTCCGGCCCTTCCCTCAACATCCTCCTCAAGCTGATGTCCATCGTCGCCGTTGTCTTCGGCCCGCTCTTCCTCTAAAGGATCGCAACCGATCACTCAGCGAAGGAATCGTCCCCAGTCTCACGCGATGCCTCACGCGACGCTTCACGCATCTGCTCTTGAACCTGGGCGCGAAGCGCCTCACCCGCGTTGCCCGTCGCCAGGATCATCAGCACCGCCCCAATCGTCGCCCCCAACACCAGACCAATCAGAAATCGCATCGACGCCTCCCCATCCTTCGCTGCTCTCCAGCGTAGACGTTACGATGTCCCAAAAGGCTGGCTGAATGATGACCACCACCGTCGCAAAGCTGCTCACCGCCGACGACCTGCTACGCCTACACAGCGAAGGCGTCCACGCCGAACTCATCCGAGGAGTATTGCAGGAAACCATGCCACCTGGAGAACGTCACGGCATCATCATGGCCGAACTCACTGCCCTACTCGTGATGTTTGTCAAGCAGCATCTCATCGGCCGGATCACGACTGGCGACGCCGGCGTTTGGGTTGAGCATGACCCAGATACGGTTCGCGCACCCGACATCGCGTTCTTCTCGACCGAGCGGATTGCGACACGACCACCGCGCCCCGGCTACTCGGTCGCCATTCCCGACCTCGTCGTCGAAATCGTCTCCCCCCATGACAGGTCGAACGTGGTCTACGACAAAGCCCGCATGTGGCTCAGCCACGGCGTACGACTCGTCTGGGTCGTCAACCCCCAGACTCGCACCCTCGACGTCCATCGAAGCGATGCCCGCGTCGAAGTGATCAGCAGCGATGGCGTCCTCGACGGCGCAGACGTCCTGCCCGGCTTCTCCTGCCCACTCGCCGACATCTTCCCGCCCGCCGACGAAACCGGCTAGCCGCGCACCCCAGCTCCAAACCAGACTCCGACACTGCCTCCTTCGACGCTGAACCAGCGCCGCCGTGCGCCTACGCTCAAGACACCTCCAGCAACCAGCATCCCGCCGAAACCCCCTCCAGAAAGGCCGTCATGTCCCACGTCTCCCTCGAAACCCTCGTTTCACTCTGCAAGCAGCGCGGCTTCGTCTTCCCCGCCTCCGAAATCTACGGCGGTTTCGGCTCCACCTACGACTACGGACCCCTCGGCGTCGAACTCAAGCGCAACGTCAAAGACCTCTGGTGGCGATCAGTCGTGCGCGAGCGCTCCGACGTCGTCGGCCTCGACTCCGCAATCATCCAGTCCCCCAACGTCTGGGAAGCCTCCGGACACGTCCAGAACTTCCACGACCCCATGGTCGACTGCCTCGAGTGCAAAGGCCGCTTCCGCGCAGACCACCTCGAAGGACCGACCTGCCCCACCTGCGGCGTCACCGGCAAGTTCACCGAGGCCAGAGAATTCAACCTCATGTTCCGCACCCAGGTTGGACCCGTCGCCGACGCCGGCTCAGAAGCCTACCTGCGCCCTGAAACCGCCCAAGGCATCTTCATCAACTTCGACAACGTCCTCACCTCCACCCGCCGACGCCTCCCCTTCGGCATCGCCCAACAAGGCAAGTCCTTCCGCAACGAGATCACCCTCGGCAACTTCATCTTCCGCACCCGCGAATTCGAGCAGATGGAAATGGAATTCTTCTGCGCCCCCGACGAGTCCGACCAGTGGTACCAACGCTGGATCGACCTGCGCGAGCAGTGGTACGTCGACCTCGGCATCGACCCCGACAACCTGCGCCGCGAGGTCCACCCCTCCGAGAAACTCTCCCACTACTCAGCCGGCACCACCGACCTGCAATACCGCTATCCATGGGGCTGGGACGAGCTGGAAGGCATCGCCAACCGCACCGACTTCGACCTCACCCAGCACGCAGCGTCATCCGGCAAGCGGCTCGACTACTTCGATCAGGAAGCCAACCAGCACTTCGTACCCCACGTGATCGAGCCCGCCGCCGGCGTCGACCGAATCATGCTGGCCCTGCTCTGCGACGCCTACACCGTGCTCAAGGACGAGAAGGGCAACGACCGCACAGTGATGGCCTTCAGCCCCCGCGTCGCGCCGATCACCGTCGCCGTGCTGCCCATCTCACGCAAAGAACCAGTCGCCGACCTCGCACGCAACGTCTGGGCGCAGATCCGACCATCCTGGACCACCCAGTACGACGACACTCAGTCAATCGGACGCCGCTACCGCCGACAGGACGAAATCGGCACACCGCTCTGCGTGACGGTCGATTTCGACTCGCTCGACGACAACGCCGTCACGATCCGCGACCGCGACACGCAGGAACAAGTCCGCGTCCCAATCGCAGAACTCAATGCCGCGCTGCGAGATCGCCTCGGCTTCTAGTCGCCGACCGCGCGATTCCCCGCGATGTGACTCCGGCTGTCGGTACCTATGGCGCCAGCTCGGTCACCTTCGCCCGCGCCGAGTCCTTGTCGTCGAACCACTCAGCGTTGATCTCCGTGAACGCCTGCCACTCATCCGGCACGTCGTCCTCAGAGAAAATCGCCGTCACCGGACACGCCGGCTCACACGCACCACAGTCGATGCACTCATCCGGCGAGATATAGAGCATCCGATCGTCGTCGTCCGCGTGGATGCAGTCCACCGGACACACCTCGACGCATGACTGGTCCTTCACGTCGATGCACGGTTCCGCGATTACATAGGTCATCGTGTCAGCCTCTCATCCGCTCTTCAGGCCGCCGCGCTGATGCGTCGACTCGACGCAATCACGGCTACCTCACTTATAGGACGGAGTGCCGCTCTTCGCAACTCCCATCCGAGTTAGTTGCACAGACTGACTGATACCCAGATCACGACGCCGCCGCCGACGGCGCCCATTCCCGCCAGCCATGCTGCGCCAGCACGTCCCGCAGGAACCGTCCCGTGTGCGATGCTGCGCACTCCGCAATCTGCTCCGGAGTCCCCTCCGCCACCAGCTGCCCGCCTCGATCCCCACCCTGCGGACCCAGATCCAGGATCCAGTCCGCGTTCTTGATCACATCCAGGTGATGCTCGATCACGACCACCGTGTTCCCCCCGTCAACGAGCTGCTGCAACACCCCCAGCAGTGCCTCGACGTCCGCGAACGACAGCCCCGTGGTCGGCTCATCCAGCAGATACAGCGTCCGCCCCGTCGACCGCTTCGACAACTCAGTCGACAGCTTGATCCGCTGCGCCTCACCGCCCGAGAGCGTCGTCGCCGGCTGGCCAAGTCGGATGTAGCCCAGACCCACCGCCTGCAGCGTCCGCAGCTTGCGGCTCACCGTCGGGTTCGCCTCGAACAGCTCAGCCGCCTCGTCCACCGTCAGGCTCAGCACATCCGCAATGCTCCGCCCCTTGTAAGAAATCTCCAGCGCCTCGCGGTTATAGCGCGCGCCCTGGCAGACCTCGCACGGCACCGTCACATCCGGCAGAAACTGCATCTCAATCGTGTTGTACCCGTCCCCCTTGCACGCTTCGCACCGCCCACCCTTGACGTTGAACGAAAACCGCCCCGGCTTATAGCCCCGCATCCGCGACTCAGGCACCGACGCAAACAACTCCCGGACCGGCGTGAACAAGCCCGTGTACGTCGCCGGATTCGAACGCGGCGTCCGCCCAATCGGCGACTGATCGATGTCGATCACCTTGTCAATCGCCTCCAGTCCCTCGATCCGCTCCATCGCGCCCGGACGCCGTCGCGCCCCGTGCAGCTGCTGCGCAGCCGCCGCATGCAGCAGATCATTCACCAACGTGCTCTTGCCCGACCCCGAGACACCCGTCACGCAAATCAGCGTGCCCAACGGGAAGGCCGCATCCACGTCCTGCAGATTGTGTTCGGCCGCGCCGACCACCTTCAGGACCTCGCCATTGCCCGCGCGCCGCTCCGACGGCAACGGTATCTCCCGCCGTCCGCTCAAATACGCGCCCGTCATCGATTCTGCATGCTCCATGATCTCCGAAGGCGGCCCCGCCGCCACCACCTGCCCCCCGTCCTCTCCCGCCCCAGGACCCATGTCGACGATGTAATCCGCCGCACGCATCGTCGCCTCGTCGTGCTCCACGATCAGCACCGTATTGCCCAGATCCCGCAGACGCTTCAGCGTCCGGATCAACCGCTCGTCGTCCAACGGATGCAGACCAATCGACGGCTCATCGCAGACGTACAGCACACCCATTAGCGACGATCCGATCTGCGTCGCCAGCCGAATCCGCTGCGCCTCCCCGCCCGACAGCGTGGACGCGCCCCGATCCAGCGTCAGATAATCCAGCCCCACATCGACGAGAAACGTCAGCCGTTCGCGAATCTCCTTGAGGATCTGCCCCGCAATCGCCATCTCGCGACCGCTCAACGGCGTGTCGTCCTCGCTCAGCCGGTTCGCCCACTGCGACGCCGCCGCCACCGACATGCTCGTTACCTCGACGATCGACAGACCATCCACCGTCACCGCCAGCACCTCCGGCTTCAGCCGCGCGCCTCCGCAAGAGCCGCACGGCACCGCCGTCATGTAACGCTCGATCTCCGTCCGCGACCAATCGGAATCAGTCTCACGATGACGACGGTCGAGGTTGTTGACCACGCCCTCAAACGTCGTCTCATAGCGTCGATGCCGGCCCCGATGGTTCACGAAATCGACCACGACCGGCTCCGCCAAGCCGTACAGCACCGCATCCACGAGCTCCGTCGGCAACTCGTCGAACGGCGTCTCCACATCCGCCTCAAACTCCTCAAACACCGCCTCCACCATCCGTCGGTGCCATCCCGTCGACGCCGACGCGCCCTTCCACGGCGCGATCGCGCCCTGATCGAGCGACTTCGACCGGTCCGGGATGACCAGCATCGGATCGACCTGCATCGTGTTGCCCAGACCCGTGCAATCCGGACAAGCGCCGTGCGGCGAGTTAAACGAGAACGACCGCGGCTCAATCTCGCCCAGCGCGAACATGTCCCGCGGACACGCCAACTGCTCCGAAAAGATCAGGTCATGCTCCGCCTCCAGCGGGCGTACCCGCACGATCCCGTCGCCCAATCCCAACGCCTGCTCCATCGAATCGGTCAGACGCCCCGTCAACGCCCGATGCGCCTCCGCATCCAACTCATCAGGCTGCAGCGTGACCCGGTCGATCACCACATCGATGCTGTGGTTCTTGTTCTTCTCCAGCGCAATCTCATCGTCGAGCGATCGCACCTCGCCATCAACTCGAACCCGCACGAACCCGCGACTGCGGGCATCCTCAAACACCGCCTTGTGCTCGCCCTTCCGATCACGAACCACCGGCGCCAGGATCATCAGCCGGCGGCTCTGCTCCCCGTCAGCGCCCAGCGAAATGACCGAGTCCACCATCTGCTGGACCGTCTGCTGAGCAATCGGATCCCCGCAGATCGGACAGTGCGGCCGACCCGCCCTCGCAAACAGCAGACGAAGGTAGTCATAAATCTCCGTGACCGTCCCCACCGTCGAACGCGGGTTCCGCGATCCCGTCTTCTGATCAATCGAAATCGCCGGCGACAAACCCTCGATGTAGTCGACGTCCGGCTTCTCCATCCGTCCCAAGAACTGCCGCGCGTACGCAGACAGCGACTCCACATACCGACGCTGACCCTCCGCGTAGATCGTGTCGAACGCCAGCGACGACTTCCCCGACCCAGACAGACCCGTGATCACCACCAGCCGATCACGCGGCAGCTCGACATCAATGTCCTTCAGGTTGTGCTCGCGTGCGCCCCGCACCAGGATTCGATCTGCCGGCACGTGCCTCTCCACTCAATGCGGCGCGCCGCTCCGACGCGACACCAGATTATCAGAACATCTGACCCTCCCCGCCCATCCGTATACTCAACCCATGCCCGACACCCCCGCCGACTCAACCGCTGAAACCCAAGGCGAACTCATCGCGCCGCGCCCCCGCATCGTCATCTTCGACGCATACGCCCTCATCTTCCGCGCCTACTTCGCCATGCAACGCGCCAACCTCCGCACTTCCGCTGATGAACCCACCGGCGCCGTGCGTGGCTTCACCGCCACCCTCTTGCACATCATCAACACCCTCCAGCCCACCCACGCCGCCTTCGCCTTCGACGTCTCCGACGAAACCGTCTTCCGACGCGACCTCTACCCCGAATACAAAGCACACCGAGACCCCACACCAGAAGACCTGCCCGGCCAAATCCTCCGCTGCCGCGAAATCGCCCAGGCATTCTCCATTCCTATCTACGAAGCTCCCACGTTCGAGGCAGACGACGTCCTCGCCACCATCGCCGACCAGGCCGTCGCCGCCGGCCTCGATACCTGGATCTGCACCCTCGACAGCGACCTCCTCCAGCTCGTCACCGACGACATCTCCGTCTACATGTACAACCCCTTCCGCAGCGAATACGTCCCCTACGACAGCCCAGCCAAGGTCCGCGACCGATACGACGTCAACCCGCCCCAGATCATCGACTACAAAGCGCTCGTCGGCGACTCCTCCGACAACATCCCAGGCGTCAAGGGAATCGGCGCGAAGGGCGCCGCCAAGCTCCTCAACGAATACCCCACCATCGAAGACATCTACGCCAACGTCGACACGATCAAGCCCGCCGGCACCCAGAAGAAACTGATCGAAGGACGTGAACACGCCTTCCTCAGCAAGACCCTCGCCACCATCAGCCACGACGCCCCCGTCACGCTCGACCTCGCCGCCGCAGACGTCAGCGCCTTCGAGCGCGACGCCGTCGTCGCCAAATTCCAGGAACTCGAATTCCGCACCCTCCTCGAACAGATCCCCGGCGCCGACGACGCCCCGACCCCAGTCGTCCAACGCGACGTCCATTACGAAATCGTCCGCGACGAGCCAGCCCTCCAGGCATGGGTCGCCCGATGCCGCGCCGCCGACCTGATCGCCGTCGACCTGGAAACCTCATCCACTGACACGATCGACTGCGAAATCGCCGGCTACGCGCTCTCCGACGCTGAGGGCCAGGCCTGCTACATCCCCGTCGCCCACCAACTCGGACAGCTCGACACTGACCCCCAGCTCGACCACGACACCGTCAAGAACGCCCTGCGCCCACTGCTCGAGGACTCCACAATCCCCAAAGTCCTCCACAACGCCAAATTCGACATGAAAGTCCTGCGCCGGCACGGCATCCAGATGCGCGGACTGCGCGACGACACCATGGTCGCCGCCTTCATCCTCAACAAGAACCGCATCGGCCTCAAGGACCTCGCCCGCGAGCTGCTCGGCATCGAAATGACCCCGATCGAAGACCTGATCGGCAAGGGCCGCAAACAAATCACGATGCTCGACGTCTCAGCCGAACAGGCCGGCCCCTACGCCGCGGCCGACGCCGACGTCACCCTCACATTGGCCGCCATCCTCCTGCCCGAACTGGACCAATACGACAACCTCGCGCGGCTCTACCGAGAACTCGAACTGCCGCTCATCCCCATCCTCGCCGAGATGGAGCTCGCCGGCGTCGCCCTCGACACCTCCATCCTCGACGACCTCGACCAACAACTCATCGCCGAGATCGCCACCACCACTCAACAGATCTACGAAGACGCCGGCCACGAGTTCAACATCGGCTCCCCCAAGCAGCTCAGCACCGTGCTCTTCGACGAACTCGACCTGCCCAAGACCCGCAAGACCTCCCAGGGCTTCTCCACCGACGCCCAACAACTAGAACGGCTCGAAGACAACAATCCAATCGTCCGACGCATCCTCCAGTGGCGAGAGCTCAACAAGCTCCGCAGCACCTACGTCGAATCACTGCCCAGGGAAGTGCGCGCGTCCACCGGACGCGTACACACCGACTACAACCAGACCGTCGCCGCCACCGGACGCCTCTCCTCCGAGCATCCCAATCTGCAAAACATCCCCGTCCGCACAGAACAGGGCCGACGCATCCGCGCCGCCTTCGTCGCCCAACCCTGGCCCGACGCCGACAGCGGTGAAGACGTCAGGTTCGTCTCCGCCGACTACTCCCAAATCGAACTGCGCGTCCTCGCCCATCTGTCCGAGGACGACGGGCTGATCGCCGCCTTCCGCAACGGCGAGGACATTCACGCGGCCACCGCAGCCGGCGCCTACGGCGTCTCGCTCGACGACGTCCAGCCCGAGATGCGGCGCGTCGCCAAAATGATGAACTTCGGCGTGATCTACGGACTCTCCGCGCACGGACTCTCCCAGCGCAGCGGCATGTCCCGCACCGACGCGCAGGCCTTCATCTCGGCCTACTTCGAGCGCTTCTCCCGCGTCGAGGAGTGGATCGAGGAAACCAAAGCATCGACCAAGCAACAGGGCTACGCCGAAACGCTCATGGGCCGCCGACGCTACCTCCCCGAAATCGCCTCTCGCAACTTCCAGCATCGAAACGCCGCAGAACGAATGGCCGTCAACATGCCCGTGCAGGGCACCGCCGCCGACGTCATGAAACGCGCCATGATCGACGTCGATGCCTCAATGCGCCAACAGGAGCTCCGCTCGCGAATGCTCCTGCAGGTCCACGATGAGCTGATCTTCGAGGTCCCCCACGAAGAAGTCGCCGCCCTCGCCAACCTCCTCCACGAGATCATGCCATCCGCGCTCGACCTCACCGTCCCAATGCAAATCGAAGTCAAAAGCGCCACCAACTGGCGCGACCTCAAACCCCTCCCCACCACCTAGCCCCCCACCATCAAAAGCCCTCCCCCTCCGGGGGAGTTGTCACGCAGTAACGCAAATCAACCCCCTCCCCCTCCGGAGGAGCTGTCACGCAGCGACGCAAATCAAAACCCTCCCCTTCGGGGGAGGTATCACGCAGCGACGCAAATCAAAACCCTCCCCTTCGGGGGAGGTATCACGCAGTGACGGAGAGGGGGCTCCCCATCCGTCACCCTAACCACCATCATTCCAGCCCGTCTGGAATCCCACCCCCCCCTCAGCGCACCTCCAGCCAGGCGAGCCCCCCCTCAACTGGGCATCAGCTACTCTCATCTGGCCAACGATCCCGCACCGCCAAGCAACACCAACCTCACACATCCGCGCCAACATGTGAACAGGACCTCGCTCCTCCCTCGGAAAGGCATCCGATGTTCAACACCCTCCGCAACACCTGGCAGATCACCAAACTGTCCTGGCGCGTCCTCCAACAAGACCGCGAGCTGATCTTCTTCCCCATCATGGGCACCATCGGAGCAGCCATCGTCGGCGCAATCGCCGCCGGAGTGTTCTACGGATCAGGAACGTTCGACCGACTCGGCAGCGGCGAAACCGAGTTCAGCGGCGTTGATCTGGCCATCGCCTTGCTCGCCTACTTCGGTTCCCTGTTCATCGTCATCTTCTCCAACGCCGCCCTCGTCGCCGCCGCCCGTGAGCGTCTCGAGGGCGGCGACCCCAACATCGCCAGCGGCATCCGCGCCGTGCGCGGCTTATGGCTGTCCATCCTCGGCTGGACCCTGATCACCGGCACCGTAGGCCTACTCCTCCAGGCGCTGCAAAGCATGGCGCGTGATAACTCGCACGGCGTGATGCGAATCGTCGCCATGATCGTCGTCGCCCTGCTTCAGACCGCATGGGCCTACATCACCTTCTTTGTCATCCCCGTGCTCGTCGTCGAGCGCATCGGCCCCATCTCCGCCATCCGACGATCGGGCAGCCTGCTCCGTCAGTCATGGGGCGAACAGCTCACAGCCAGCTTCTCCTTCTTCATCATCTACCTGCTCGCACTCCTCGTCGTCGCCATCCCCGTCGTCGCCTTGATCTTCCTCTGGCCCGTCGGAGCAATCATCGTCGGCGTCATCCTCGGCGGCATCGCCATCGCCTCTGTCGCGGCCATGGAAGGCATCTTCAAAGCCGCCCTCTATGAGTGGGTCTCCGAAGGCAAGGGCAGCGAGTGGTTCGACCAGCAGCTGCTCACCAACGCCTACTCCTTGAAGCAATAGCCGACAGCACAGCGGCCCATGCCAGAGCTGCCCGAAGTTGAGACGATTCGCCGCCAGCTTGAGCCGCTGCTCATCGGCCGCCAGATTCACAGCTTCCAGGTCATGCCCGGTGCCGAGCGTCTGCTGCGCGGCCGCGCAGCGTTCGACATCGACGCCCAGGTCCGCGGATGCACCGTCACCGCTGTCAGCAGACGCGGCAAGTACCTCTCGCTACAACTCGACAGCGATCAGGTCATCGTCATCCACCTGCGCATGACCGGATCGCTTCGCTACCGCAATGTCGAGCACGAGAACGAGCAGTTCACCCGCGCCGTCTTTCGTCTCGACGGCAACCGCGAGCTACGCTTCGTCGACGTCCGCAAGTTCGGCACAATCGACCTCGTCGAGCGCCTCGAAGACGCGCTGCCCGCGCTCGGTCCCGAGCCCCTCTCGGACGACTTCACCGCCGATGCGCTCTGGGACGCCCTGCGCGGTCGGCTCGTCGCCCTCAAGTCCGCCTTACTGGACCAGGCCAACGTCGCCGGCATCGGCAACATCTACGCCGACGAGGCACTCTTCCTCGCACACCTGCATCCAGAGTGTCCAGCCGGATCGCTACGCCCGCGCGAGCGATCAGCATTGCATTCGGCAATCCGTCAGGTCTTGCAGCAGGGTGTCCAGCACGGCGGCGCGTCATTCCGCGACTACACCGACTCCGCCGGCGACGAGGGTGCGCAGCAGTACTACGTCCGCGTCTTCCGTCGCACCGATGAGCCGTGCGACGCGTGCGGCACCGCAATTCGCCGCATCATCGTGGGAGGCCGCGCCACCCACTTCTGCCCAACCTGCCAACCAGTCCGCCAACGATCCAGGCAGGTAACATCCAAACGCCGCAGTCGCTAGACTGACACTCGGAGGCTACCGACCATGGTCACCGAAACTCCGCCAGACCAACCCGTGCCCGAGTCCGCGTTTGCCGACTACGAGCAAGACCTCATCCAGGAAGGCGTGCCCCCTGCCCAGGCACGCGCCTCGCGCCGGGCTCTCGAACGAATCGTCGACCGGTTCACAGCCCACCTAGCCACAAAAGCCGACTTGCGCGAGCTTCGAAATGAAGTCCGCGCCGAGATTCAGCAACTCCGCACCGAGTTTCAGGACCTCCGCTCCGAGTTTCAGGACCTCCGCACCGAAGTCCGCGCCGAGATTCAGGATCTCCGAGCTGACCACGGCGCCAAGATTCTGAAACTCATAGAGGACGTTGCAGCGCTCAAGGCCGAGATGCGAACCCTCAGGTGGGTGCTTGCGATTGGGATGTCCGGAGTGTTCTCCATGTTGACAGCAATCTTGGTGGTCCTCCTCACCCGCCTCTAACCACTCATCTGCCGTCCTCGTTGCTCGCGCTCCGATACTCTCTATCCGAGATGACCAGCCAACGACCCACCGAGCCATACCCCCGCGAACCCTACCGCGTCGAGACCGACCGCCGCCACGATGTCGCGATCGCATCCTGCGACGACTGCGGCGACGAGTTCGACCTGACCGCCGTCGACCCCCGCACCCGAGTCTGTGCCACATGCTGGGACCGCTCCCTCGACGCCATCGAGGTCGCCTTCCTCGACAACTACGCCAAATTCGGCGCCAAGGCCCACCGCACCGTCGCCGAAGCCCTCTTCCGCTCCCAAGCCTTGGCCGACCCCGACGATCGCAAAGTGATCGGCATGCGCATCGTCGAGGAGTACCTCAACGCCGCTCAGGACCTGATGGCGCTCTATGTCGCCCTCCGCCGACGACGCGAACAGCCCCTCCTCAGCACATTCACCAACTTCGAGCTCAATGCACCATCTGTCGCCGCCTTCCGAATCCTCACCGCCGGCCGCACCGCCGACGAGCTGCTCCGAGACCTCCAGCTGCCCACACTGGCCGACGTCGACGCCGCCCGCGGCGACATCCCCAGACGCGACTGGCGCCAGTTCGCCGCCGCCGTCATGGCCGTCGCCAACGGCATCGAGCGCGTCCAAAAGGTCGACCAGGGCGTCCTCCTCGAACTGGCCGATGGACTCAACCAGTCCTCCGCGATCACCCACAAGCTCGAGTGGCTGCCCGACCGCGCCATGAACCCCGACCAGGTCGCGTTGGTCGTCCTCAATCAACGTCGACGCGTACTCATGACCCACGCGCTGGCCGTCCACGAACCCCAGCTCGAAGTCTTCATCGACGCCATCGACAAGATCACGGCCGCCGCCCGCGACCTCATCTGGCTGTATCTTCACGTGCGCGACTCCGTCGCACTCGACGATCCCCAGCCCGACCGCGTCCGACGTTCCTGAGACGTCCCACAACGCTGGAAGTGAGCATGCCAGGATGAGTCAATCGCCGTTCTCCCTCGACGGTCACGTGGTGCTCGTCTCCGGCGCCGGACGCGGCATCGGACGCGCCACCGCCGAGCTGCTCGCCCAGATGGGCGCCAAAGTCGCCGTCACCGCCCGCACCATCGCCCAGGTCGAAGCCGTCGCCCAACGGATCCGAGACGACGGCGGCCACGCCTGGGCCTTCCGCGCCGATATCGCCGCCATCGACGACCACGAGTCGCTCCTCAACGATGTCGAGACCACCATCGGCCCACTCACCGGACTCGTCAACGTTGCCGGGGTCTCTCCGATCCTCCAGCGCGGCGAACGCATCACCGCCGACGAGTACGACCAGATCCAGAACATCAACCAGCGCGGCACCTTCTTCCTCACCAGCCGCTTCGCGGCAAGGCTGATCGACGCCCAGCGCGGCGGATCCATCGTCACCATCTCCAGCGTCGGCGCAGAGTTTGGCCTGCCCCGCCAGGCCCCCTACTCGATGACCCGCGCCGCCGTCGAAGCCATGACCAAAACGCTCGCCGCCGAATGGGCCCATGCCCTGCCCGCTCCTATTCGCGTCAACGCCGTCGCCCCCGCATTCATCGACACCCCACTCACCGAACCCATGCCCGGCTGGTACCGCGAACGCGTCGAGTCCCACACCGCCATGCGACGGCTCGGTGCCGACGACGAAGTCGCCGGCGCCGTTGCCTTCCTCCTCTCCGATGCCGCCAGCTACATCACCGGCACCGTCGTCCCCGTCACCGGCGGCTACGGACTCTGGTCTCTCGATCCGAGGTGACACATGACCTATCTCGCAGCAGCCGTCCAACGCGCACCCGGCCTCACCCTCGAACAGGGCGTCGACAACGCCGTCAGCGCCATCGATGAAGCCGCCCGCGAGGGAGCGCAGCTCATCGTCTTCCCCGAGACCTGGATTCCGTCCTATCCCTACTATCACTCCCGCGCCGCTGACCGCCAGGCCTTCGCCGCCTGCTATCGACACACCTTCGATCACTCCATCGCCATTCCCAGCCCGGAATGGCATCGAATCGCCGACGCCGCCCACGCCGCATCTGCGCACGTCGTGATCGGCGTCAACGAGCGAGAACCGACAGCCGGCACGATCTTCAACACCTTGGCCTACATCGGATCGAACGGCCAGCTGCTCGGCAAGCATCGCAAACTCGTGCCCACCCTGTCCGAACGCCTCATCTGGGGCTACGGCGACGGCTCCGACCTCGACGTCTACGACACCGACATCGGACGCCTCGGCGGTCTGATCTGCTACGAGCATCAGATGGCCCCAGCTCGCTACGCCCTCTCGACGCTCGGCATTCAGGTCCACGCCTCGGTCTGGCCCGGCTGGGACCAGCTGCATCCCGTCATCGACGCCGCCACGCGCCATCTCGCCTATGAAAATGCCTGCTACGTCATCGTCGCCCGCGAAGTCATGTCCCCCAACCGCCTCCCCTCGGGCACGCCCTTCGGCGAGGAGTCCTTCTGGCACGCTTCCGGAGGCTCGGCGATCATCGCCCCGGGCGGCAAGTACCTGGTCGAACCAGTCACCGACACCGAGACAATCATCTACGCCGAAATCGACGTCAACGACACGATCGAGTCCAAACGATGGGTCGACTCCGCCGGACACTACGCGCGACCCGACGTCTTCCAACTGCACTGGGACAAACGACCAAAGCCGCCGGTCGTGATCGATGAGTGACCGACCGATCGCGGCCGGCCCGCATGACGACATCACCGACGTGACCGGCATCGAGCTCGGTCACGCCACCGACCTCCAGCGCGCCACCGGCTGCACGGTGATCATCGCCCGCGCCGGCGCGCGACCTGGGGTCTTCCAGCCCGGCGGAGCACCAGGCACCCTCGACACCGACCTCGCCGCGCCCGAAAACGCCGTGCAGGACGTCCACGCCGTCCTCCTCACCGGCGGCAGCGTCACGGGTCTCGACGCCGCCGCAGACGTCCGACGCGTCTTGCAAGATCAAGGCGTCGGATTGCCCATGGCGCCCGACCAACCACCGCTCCCCATCGTGATGGGTGCCGTCGTCTTCGACCTCATGATCGGACAGCCCCACGGGCCGCCCGACGGCAGCGGACGCGACGCCGCGATCAACGCCAACAGCCGACCCGTGGCGCAGGGCAGCGTCGGCGTCGGCACCGGCTGCACCATCGCCAAGACCGGACCGCTCGGAACATCCATCAAGGGCGGCGTCGGCAGCGCCTCGCTGGTCCACGACAGCGGTCTGATCGTCGGAGCAGTGGTCGCGACCAACGCAGTCGGCGACATCATCAATCCCGCCAACGGACGCCTCGTCGCCGGCGCGCGCGCCGATCAACCAGGCCAAATGCTGCGCGCGACCGACACCCTCTTCAACCGCAGCCTCGAGCAGTACCAGGCGGAGTTCGACGCGCGATTCCCCCGTCCCCACGAACAAGCCGGCGCAAACACCACCCTCTGCGTCGTCGCCACCAACGCCAGGCTCCACAAGGGCACGGCCCGACGCGTCGCGATCATGGCCTCTGCCGGTCTCAGCCGCACCATCAGCCCGATCTTCACCCCCGCCGACGGCGACACGATCTTCACCCTCGCCACCGGCGACATCGATGTCACCGCCATCCCTACCCTGCTCACGCTGACCGGAGCCATGGCCGCCGAGGCCGTCGCCGCCGCCACCCTGCGCAGCGTCGAGCGGGCCCAAACCGTCGCCGGCATTCCCTCAGTCCGTGACTGGACAGCAACATTGGAAACGACAGAAACGACAGAAACGGCAAGCCCATGACAGACCGACCCCTCGTGATCGCAACCAATGACGACGGCGTCGACGCGCCCGGCCTCTGGCACCTCGCCGAAGCCGTCTACGAGTTCGCCGACGTGCTCGTCGTCGCCCCCGCCTTCAACCAATCGGGAATGTCAGCAGCCTTTACCCTCCGCCAGGACCTTGAAGCCGAGCGCGCCCACTCCCACATCGACGGCGTCGACGCCTGGCAAGTGAACGGCACCCCGACCGATGCCGTCGTCCACGGTCTGCGCCACGTCGTCAAGCAGTACGGCACCCGCCGCGTCAGCATGATCGTCTCCGGCGTCAACCCGGGACCAAACGTCGGACGCGAAATCCTCCACTCAGGCACCGTGATGGCGGCAATGCAGGGCTACCTGCGCGGCCTGCCCAGCGTCGCCGCGTCGCTCGCTTCCTTCGAAGACACCCACCTCAAAGACACCGCAATCGTCGCCGCGCTGATCGCTCGCCGACTCCTGGACAGCGGCAACCTGCAGTTCCTCAACGTCAACGCCCCCGACCGCACCTTCGACGAGTTCACCGACATTCGCGCAGCCGCAATGGCCAACCTCGCCGTGTCGCGCGTGGTCGACCTCGTCGACGATCAGGGCTCCACCCGACGCAAGCTGGAATTCCGCTCCGATATCGAGGTCGCGCCCGAGACCGACGTTGCCGCCATCATGGACGGAGCCGTCGCCGTCACCCCATTGCACAACGACCTCACCATGTTCAGCGCCCTCGCCCAAACGGCCACCCTGATCGACGGCGTAGTAGACTAAGACTCCGACTCAACGGCACAAGTTCGCACGGGAGTTCGAGATGGCCGGCCACTCCAAATGGGCGCAAATCAAGCGCAAGAAAGGCGTCACCGACGCCAAGCGCGGTCAGCTCTTCACCAAGCTCGGACGCGAAATCGCCGTCGCCGTCCGCGCCGGTGGACCCAAGCCCGAAGAAAACTCCGCCCTCCGCCTCGCCGTCGAGCGCGCCAAATCCTCCAACATGCCCAATACCAACATCCAGCGCGCCATCGACCGAGCCTCCGGCGGCGCCGATGGCTCCCAACTCGAAGAAGTGCGCTACGAAGCCTACGGACCCGGCGGCGCCGCTATCCTCATCGACTCCTTGACCGACAACCGCAACCGCACCGTCTCCGAAGTCCGCGCCGCCCTCACTCGCGCAGGCACCAGCATCGCCGAATCCGGCGCCGTCGCCTGGCTCTTCGAGCAAAAGGGCGTGATCGCCGTCGACGTCGACACCCAGACCGATCCCGACGACGTCATGCTCGCCGCCATCGACGGCGGCGCCGAGGACGTCGCCATCGATGAGGGTCTGGTCGAAGTCATCACCGCACCCGCAGACCTCGAAACCGCGCGCAGCGCCGTCGAAGAGTCCGGCGCCCCCATCGCCTCCGCAGAAGTGATCATGCGCGCGACCAACACCGTCCCCATAGACACCGACCAGGCCGCCAAGCTCCTCCGCCTCATCGACTCCCTCGAAGACCTCGACGACGTACAGCGCGTCTTCACCAACGCCGACTTCCCCGACGCCGCGCTCGTCGAGGCTTAGGCCCCGCCATGTCCTGCATCCTCGGCGTCGACCCCGGACTCAACGCCACCGGCTGGGGCATCCTCGAAATCGACACCAACAGCCAAGCCCACCTCCACTGGGGCACCATCCGCCCCCCCAACGCCGAGCGGTCAGTCCGTCTGCTCGCCATCCGCGACGCCGTCGACGACGTAATCTCCCGCTACGCACCCGACGTCCTCGCCATCGAGCGACCCTTCAACCATCGCAACGTCCGCACCGCCATCGCCCTCGGACAAGCCCAGGCCGCCGCAATGCTGGCCGCCGCGACGCACGGACTCTCAGTCCACGAATATCCTCCCCGAACGGTCAAGGAAACCGTCGCCGGCGACGGCTCCGCCAGCAAAAGCGCCATCAGCCAGGCGCTCATCTCACGGCTCGGACTCACCTCGCTCGACGCCTCCGCCGACGCCGCCGATGCGCTCGCCATCGCCTACTGCCATCACCTGATGACCCCAGCCGGCATCAACGTTGTCTCATGATCTCCCGCATTCGCGGCCGCGCCGTCGATTGGCATGAAGACTCCCAGAGCGTCGAAGTCGACGTCGGCTCCGAGACCGCCGGGCTCGTCTACGAAGTCCGCCTGCCCACAGCCGTCTGGCTCGCACTCGAAGAACCGCGCCCTGACCAACTCGACCTCTTCACCCACTATCACGTCCCCGATCGCAACCCCGTGCCCGTCCTCATCGGCTTCCTCAGACGCACCGAACGCGACTTCTTCCGCAAACTCATCGGCGTCCCCCAAATGGGCGTGACCAAAGCCCAACAGGCGCTCGCCGCCTCCGTCTCCACCATCGCCCAGGCAATCGAGTCCGAAGACCGCCGCACCCTCATGCAGCTGCCAGGTATCGGCGCACGACAGGCCGACCGCATCATCGCCGACCTCAAAGGCAAGGTCGTGGAAGAGGCAATGCTCGTCGACGAACGCTTCGACCCCCAATCCCAGCGTCCCATCCGGCCGACCGACGCCATCGCCGACGACGCCGCCGAAGCCCTCGTCGCGCTCGGCTACACACGCCGCGACGCCGATCGCTGGATCGCCGCCGTGCTCAGCGCCCCCGATCTACCCGCGCCCGAAACCACAGAAGACCTCCTCCGTACCGTCCTCGAACACATCGGCTCCGCCCCAACACGCTGACCACCTTGACCACCCGGTATTCAATACAGTACAGTTGTGCGACTAACGACAGCAGGGCAAGCTGGCGGACCCTCGCCCAGACGTTCAGCCCACCCTGAACAAAACCAGACCGGACCGAACCATGCCGAACAAACCTGTACGAACCCGAACACCCCAAACACCCCATCTCCAGCGAAACACTGGACATCACAATCCACAGACCGCAGAAAAAAAAGATCGACTGAACACCAACCCCAACCCGCTCCCCATCCGCCTGCAAATCCGCCGCAACCCGCTAACCTCGCAGCCATGACCACCCTCGCGCCCGTCCGCAACTCCAGACTCTTCGAGCTCTCCGCCGACTACCAACCCACCGGCGATCAGCCCATGGCCATCGACCAGCTGGTCCAGGGACTCGACGACGGCCACCGCGCCCAGACCCTGCTCGGCGTCACCGGCTCCGGCAAGACCTTCACCATGGCCAACGTCGTCGCACGCCTCAACCGACCCACCCTCGTCCTCGCCCACAACAAGACCCTCGCCGCACAGCTCTGCACCGAGTTTCGAGACTTCTTCCCCAACAACGCCGTCGAGTACTTCGTCTCCTACTACGACTACTACCAGCCCGAGGCATACATCCCACGCTCCGACACCTACATCGCCAAAGAGTCCGACATCAACGAGGAAATCGACAAGCTCCGCCACGCCGCAACGCGAGCCCTCTTCGAGCGCCGCGACGTCCTGATCGTCGCCTCCGTCTCCTGCATCTACGGCCTCGGCGAGCCCGAGGATTACCAGGGCATGGTGCTCACCCTCGAAAAGGGCAAACCCTACTCTCGAAACCTCATCCTGCGCCGACTCGTCGACCAGCAGTACGAGCGCGACGAGCTGACCCTGACCCGCGGACGCTTCCGCATCCGCGGCGACACCCTGACCATCCATCCCTCCTACGAAGACCTCGCCGTCCGCGTCCAATTCTGGGACGACGAGGTCGAGCGCATCGTCGAATTGGACCCCCTGACCGGAGAAATCCTGGCCGACCGAGACCGAGTCGACATCTATCCCGCCAAGCACTTCGTGACCACCGATGAACGCATGGCCGCCGCCGTCACCGACATCGAAGCTGAGCTCGCTCAACGCCTCGAAGACCTCAAACGCCAAGACCTCATCCTCGAAGCGGCCCGGCTCGAAGAACGCGTCCGCTACGACCTCGAAACCCTGCGCGAGACCGGCTACTGCCCAGGCATCGAGAACTACTCCCGACACCTCGCCCGACGCGCCGCCGGTTCCACCCCCTGGACCCTGCTCGACTACTTCCCCGAGGATTGGCTGCTCTTCATCGACGAGTCCCACATGACCATCCCACAGGTGCGCGGCATGTACGGCGGCGACACCTCCCGCAAGCAGACCCTCGTCGACTTCGGCTTCCGACTCCCCTCCGCAATCGACAACCGACCACTCAACATCGACGAGTTCGAACGCCACATCAATCAAGTCGTCTTCGTCTCCGCCACCCCGGCCGACTACGAACGCAACCACTCAGCCCAGATCATCGAGCAGCTGATTCGCCCCACCGGACTGCTCGACCCCGATGTCGAGGTCCGTCCCACCGATGGCCAGATCGACGATCTGGTCTCCGAAATCAGGACTCGCGCCGAACGCGGCGAACGCACCCTCGTCACCACCCTCACCAAGAAGATGGCCGAGGACCTCGCCGACTACCTCCGCGAAGTCGGCATTCGCACCTACTACCTGCACTCCGAACAGGACGCCTTCCAACGAGTCGAAGTCCTGCGTGACCTCCGACTCGGCGTCTTCGATTGTCTCGTCGGCATCAATCTGCTCCGCGAAGGCCTGGACCTGCCCGAAGTCTCCCTCGTCGCCGTCCTCGACGCCGACAAGGAAGGCTATCTGCGCAACGAAAGCTCAATGGTCCAGACCATCGGCCGCGCCGCCAGACACGTCAACTCCCACGCCATCCTCTACGCCGACCGCGTCACCGATTCCATGCGCCGCGCCATGGACGAAACCCACCGCCGACGACAGGCCCAGCACGAGTACAACCTCGCCAACAACATCACCCCCGTCGGCATCACCAAGGAGATCCGCGATATCGCCTCCGATGTCGCCGATCAGGTCCGCGAGGAAATGGAACTGCAAGCCGTCGCCGAAGACGCCGCGCCCTACGAAGCAGGGCTCGGCGCGACCATCCCCGACGACATGACCCCCGACCAGATCGCACGGATGATCTCCGAACTCGAATCCCGCATGAAGCAGGCCGCCCGCGACCTCGAATTCGAGAAAGCCGCCGCACTCCGCGACCAGATTGTCGAACTGCGCCGCGACCAGGCCGCACTCGGCGAAGACCTGCAGCTCTGGAGCGACCAGGCCTACGGCCGACGACGACGTCCCCTGCGCAGAAAGGAGCCTGCATCATCTCAGCGTTAACGACGTAATGCGTCAGACCGACTTTATCGCTCAATCACAGCTGACATATGCGACGCACCGCCAGGCTTGATACCTTCAAGCCGACGTCAGCACTCAATCGCATGGGCGCCCTGACGCACGCCCGCTCGAACCGCGGACAATTGGAGAGTGTGCAGCCGTGGTCGATTCCAACCGCTCGGACCGCAGCCGCCAGACAATGGCCGACGCGCCGCCGTCCTGGCTCGGCGCTGACCCGGCCGACGAGTCGCGCGCCTGCGCCTTCTGCGGCGAACTCCCGCCTCAGGGCTCCCTGTTCTGCCCCCGCTGCGGACGCGCCTTGACCGCCTCCCTCCTGCCTCAACAGGGCGAAGCCGCCACCGTGCTCTTCACCGACATCGAAGACTCCACCCAGCTCACCGAGCATCTGGGCGACTACGTCTGGGAAACGATCATCGACGAGCACAACCAGATCGTCCGCGAAGAGCTGCACCGACACGCCGGCTTCGAAGTCAAGCTGACCGGCGACGGCTTCCTGATCGTCTTCGCCGACGGCATGGAGGCGCTCCGCTGCGCCGCCCGCATCCAGGCCCAGGTCACCGTCCGCAGCGAGCGCTTGGGGGCCGAATGGCCAGTCCACGTCCGCATGGGCGTCCACCGCGGCGACGTCATCCTCCGCCCCGGCGGCGACATCCTGGGCCGCACCGTCAATATGGCCGCCCGAATCATGGCCAAGGGACGCGGCGGATCCATCGTCGTCTCCGAAGCCTTGCAGCAGCACGTCGGACACCAGATCGCTGACGACTTCTGGGTCGACATGGGCGCCCGACGACTACGCGGCCTCGAGCGCCGCGAGCGCATGTTCCTCTTCCGCTGGCCCGAGTACCTCCGCAGCGAGGCCAGCCTCGACGAGCCCGGCGCTGACCACATGTCCTTCTTGCCCGGCGACACCGTCGATCCCTTCGACCCGATCCTGCTCTCAGTCGGCGGAGCCCCAGTCGACGCCTAACGCCGCAGCACCCGACGCGATGTCCCGCCTTCCGCCGGCGCCACAACCCCGGTCTGCTCCAGCTGCTCAATCAGCCGCTCCGCGCGCGGACGTCCCAGCCGCATCCGTCGCTGCAACAGCGACGCAGACACCCGCTCAAAGTCCCGCGCCAGCTCTGCCGCTTCTGACAGCCGCGTGTCAAACGCCGCCCCCTCGTCCCCTCCACCCCCACCCTCTCCAAGCACAACGTCCACCACATCCGCCTCTTCCGCCTCTGACTCTTCCGCGCCCAGCACAGAGTCCAACGTGGCGGTCAGCGCGCGCAGATCAGATTGCGCCCGCCGCGCCGCAATCTCGCCGACCGCGACCTCGCTGTCGCCAGCCATCTCCTCCAGCGCCGCATCGAGCGAACCGTCCGCTGCCGATGCTCCGTCGATGCCGCCAGACTCCTCCATCAGCTCCTGCTCCGGCGGAGACCACGACTCAAGGATGCGCTCGATCTCCGCGTCCGACACATAGGTCCCCTGCACACGGCGCGGCTGGATCGTGTCCGACGACATGAACAGCATGTCCCCCCGACCCATCAGCTTCTCAGCGCCCGCTCGATCCATGATCACCCGCGCGTCCGTCTGCGACGTCGTCGCGAACGCGATCCGAGTCGGGAAGTTCGCCTTGATCAGACCAGTCACCACGTCCACAGACGGTCGTTGCGTCGCGACTACCAGATGTATGCCAACCGCCCGCGCGAGTTGCGCCAAACGCACCAGCTGCCCCTCGACCTCCGCTGCCGCCGCCATCATCATGTCGGCCAGCTCGTCCAGCACGACCACCCAGTACGGCAAAGGCTTCTCAACGTCCGCCAGCGCGTTGTACGCGACGATGTTGCGCGCCCCGCGATCCTCCAGACGCCGATACCGCCGATCCATCTCCGCCACCACCACCCCCAGCACCGAGACCACCTCATCCGGCTCCGTCACCACCCGCGAGAAGGCCAGGTGTGGCGCCGAGCCATAGCCCGTCAGCTCCACCCGCTTCGGGTCAACCAGCACAAGCCGGATCTCCTCCGGCGACTTCTGCATCAGCAGCGACGTGATGATCGTGTTGATGCACACCGACTTGCCTGACCCCGTCGCCCCCGCAATCAGCACATGCGGCATGCGCGTCAGATCGGCGATCACCGGTTTGCCCGTCACGTCACGTCCCAGCGCGATCGGCAGCCCGCCCTCGGCCGCCCGATGCTGGAACTCCTCCGACGCCACCAGCGAACGCAGCCCCACGATCCGGCGATCCGCGTTCGGCACCTCCACCCCAACGATCGGCTGCCCCGGCACCGGCGCCTCGATCCGTATCGAGGGAGCCGCCAGCGCCAGCGCGAGATCATCGGCGAGCCGCGTAATCCGGTTGACCCGCACCCTCGAGCGCGACACCTCCTCGCTCACCGTCCGCGGCTGACCGTGCTCGTCCACCACCTGAGCGCCGCCCGCATCCCGCATCGGCACCTGCCGCGTCTTGACCTCCCAGCCTGGCTCAACTCCGAACTGAGTGATCGCAGGCCCCTCGTTGATCTGCGTGACCCTCGCATCGACGCCGAAGGACGCGAGCGTCTCAACGATGATCTGCGCCTGCTCTTCCGCCCCCGAGCGCAGCGTCTCAGCCGGATCCTCGTCCAGCAGGTCAATCGGAGGCAGCCGCCAACCATCCGCAGCGGTCCGCTCAAGGGTGCGAAGGGTCGACGGCGGATCGCCATCGGCCGCCGCCAGCACCAACTGCCGCTCGGCATCCTCGACATCGCCGGGAGGCTCGGTCTCGGACGCTGTCGCAGTGAGCGGCGGCCACGACTCCTCCACTGCCCTCGATGTCGATGCAGCGCCCGGCACGGACTGCGGCGTCGAACCCAGCTGCGGATCGGCGACACCCCCAGTCGCTCGATCCCCACGGCGCAGACCCTCCGCAATCTGACACCCAATGACCCGCAACGCATCCCACACTTCCCGCAGCCACCAACGCAGACCGATCCAAAGCCAGCGCGCCAGCAAGACCAGAGCCGTCCACAGACCCTGGCCAATCGCGACGGCGATGCCAGGGCCGTGCTCCCGAGTCCACGACCCCGCGCCCCGCGTAACCCGCTTGACTTGACCACCCAGCACTCTGCCGGCCGCCCTCGACTGCGACGGCGCAGCGACGACCAACGCCACCAGCACGGCGCCCGCAATCAACGCCCAACCGATCACGGAGTCGAACCAAGCGCCAACACGGCCGCCCGCGCTGTGCTCGGACAGCGACACCCCACCGAGCGATGCGTCGGGCCCGATCGCGCCGGCCACTCCCCATGCGGCAATCAGGGACAGGACGACCGCCGCCGTGTATCGCTGCGCTCGGCGATCAGTCCGCAGCACCGACCGCGTCCGCTCGCTGCCCAGCGAGAGCGCGACCAGCAGCAGCGCCGCCGATACCAGGTACACCCCGCCGCCCAACCACTCGATCACCCCGTTGCGAGCGTCATCCAGCGGGATCGCGGATATCGATGCCCAGACGGCGAGCAGCACGGCCGCCGCCGCGACCGCGAGGCCCAGCGACAGCATCCGATGCTGCGCAACCCAGAGAGAGATGAGATCGGGCAGCGGTCTGCGCGTCCGCTGCGTCTTGGTCCGTGTCGCCATGGTCACTCGCCGCCGCTGCGGACGGGCTGCGCGCTGCCTGCGCTAGACCCGCACCGCCACCACAACCACCATAGGGCGTTGCCGCGTCTCCTGTCTCAGGTACGTCGACACCTGTTGCTGCACATGTTGACGCCGTTTGTCCCAGCTGCGCGGCTTCTTGCCCGATTCGGCCGATTGCAACGCCTCCCGCGCGACCCGGGCCGCTCCCTCGCAGAGGCTCGGCGTGATCGCCGCCTCGGCGAACCCTCGCGCCGCCACCTGGACCTCGCCAGAGAGCGGACCGTTCTCTCCCCGCAGCGGCGCGGCAACCAGCAGGATGCCGTCGCCGGCGAGCTTCTGCCGCTCGCGTATCGTGGTCTGCTTCACACCGCCGACATTCTCGCCGTCGACGAAGATGTACTCCGCGCTGACCTGCCCCACGACCGCCGACGCATCCTCAGTCAGCTCCAGCACGTCACCGTCGAGCAGGATGTGGCGCTCACCCTCGGCGATGCCCATGTCCTCGGCCAGCTTCGAATGCAGCGCAAGGTGTCGAAACTCGCCGTGGATCGGCACGAACGCCTGCGGCTCGGTCAGCGCCAGCACCGTCTTCAGCTCCTCCTGCGCCGCGTGGCCCCGCACATGCACATGCTGGTGACCAGACGAGACCGACATCACCTCCACGCCGCGACGGAAGAGATCGTTGATGGTCGTGTTGACCGCCGACTCGTTGCCAGGAATCGGCGACGACGACAGCACCACCGTGTCGCCAGCCTTGAGCTCGATGTCGCGGTGCGACCCCTTGGCCATCCGCGACAGCGCCGCAGTCGGCTCGCCCTGCGCGCCAGTGCAGACGACCACCGTGTTCTCATCGTGCGCGGAGCCAAGGTCCGTGATCGGCCGCAGCCGCCGCTTGTCCGCCTGCACGTAGCCCATCCGTTGGCACATCTCCAGGTTCTTCTCCATCGAACGGCCGGTCGCGTAGACCACCCGGTCCGACTCCTCCGCCGCGTCGATGATCTGTTGGATCCGCGCGATCTGCGACGCAAACGTGGCGATGATCACACGGCCCGGCGCCGTCAGCAGGACTTCCGCCAACTTGTCGCCGACGACCGTCTCCGACGGCGTCACCCCCGTCTGATCCGCGTACGTGGAGTCCGAACAGAGCAGCCGCACGCCCTCCTGTCCGTAGGCCGCGAGCCGCTGCAGGTCAGTCGGCGCTGACATCACGGGCGTATGGTCGATCTTGAAGTCTCCTGTGTGCACCACCAGGCCGGCCGGCGTGCGCAGCGCGATCCCGAACGCGTCAGGGATCGAGTGGGCGACCGGGAAGAACTCCGCCGTGATCGAGCCGAAGTCGAAGCGCGAAGACTCGTCGGCCATCTGAAACGCGGCGTCGAGGATGCCCTGTTCCTCAAGCCGCCATTGGATCAGCCCGGCCGCGAGCGGCGGAGCGTAGATCGGCGCCGGCAGGTCGGGCAGCAGGAAGCGCAGCGCCCCGATGTGATCCTCGTGACCGTGCGTGATCAGGTACCCGCGCAGCTTGTGCCGGCGCTCCTCGACATACGTCGTCTCCGGCAGGATGTAGTCGACGCCGTGCATGTCGTCCGTCGGGAAGAGGAAGCCAGCGTCGACGATGACCAAGTCATCGGCGGTCTCGTACACCATCATGTTGCGGCCGATCTCGCCGAGACCGCCCAACGGCACCATCCGCAGCACGCCCGCCGCCACCTCTGAGTCCATTGATGTCATCCTCCAGTCCATCCACCATCTGGCGGCCGCTAGAGCAGCGACCGTTGTGAGTCGTCGTCCCCTGGCCCGTGCGAGTGCCCGCTGGGCCGCGGCTGTTGCGGCGGCCGCTCAGACTGTGCCAACAGCGGACGGATCAGCGCGAAGTCCTGCTGCGTCACTTCGCGCAGGCTCGGATTGCGCAGGATCGCGGCCGGGTGGTAGACCGGCAGGACCAGCCACGGACCCGTCTGATGCGGCTGGCCGCGCACCTGTCCGATCCGCGCGCCGGGCAGAAAGTACTGCGTCGCAAACAGCCCCAGCAGCACGATCAGCTTGGGCCGGATGCCCTCAATCTGCTCGCGCAGGTAGACCTCGCAGCAGCCGATCTCGTCCGGCTGCGGATTGCGATTCTCCGGCGGCCGGCACTTGACGACGTTGGCCACGAACACCTCAGGCCGCGTGAAGCCGATTTCCGCGAGCAGGTCGTCGAGCAACTGCCCGGCGCGTCCGACGAACGGGCGCCCGATCCGATCCTCATGCGCGCCCGGCGCTTCACCGATGAACATCAGCTCGGCGTTGGGATCGCCGTCGCCCGGCACGGTCTGCGTGCGGCCCTGATGCAGACGGCACGCCGTGCAGCCCGCAATCTTGGCATTCAACAGCTCGACGAACTCGCTATCCACGCAGCACTGCCCCGCCCATTACGCCGGCTGACCGTCCGGATCGTCGCCATCGAGGTCCGATTCAATCACCGGGATCACCGTCCGATTCTCGACCAGGCGCACCAGCGCGATGCCGAGGATGTACAGCCCCAACGTAGGCACCGCGACAAAGGTCTGGGTGACCGGATCAATCGAGGGCGTGATCAGCGCGGCCAACAGGAACGCCCCGATGATCGCCCAACGCCACATGCCCAGCAATCGCCGCGACGTGACCAGGCCAATCGCGCCCAGACCCATCAGGAACAGCGGCAGCTCGAACACAATGCCGGTCCAGATCACAAATCGGGTCAGCATGTCGATGTAGTTGTTGATCCGCACCTGCGGATCGGCAATCTCGTTCCCGAAGTTGAGCAGGAACGTCAGGGCCGGCGGCCAACCGATGAAGAAGGCAAACGCGCCGCCGCAGGCAAACGCCACCGTCGCCAGGCCAACGATCGGCATCACCCACTTCTGCTCATCGCGCGTCAGTCCCGGATGGATAAACGCGTAAATCTGATATACGATCACTGGCATCGCACCGGCGAGGCCCAGCATCAGCGAAATCTTGATGTACGCGCCGATGAAGCCCAGCAGCTCGGTGAAGATCGGCTGGAAATCGGGCAGCGCCTGGCGGCCCGGCTCCAGCAGATAGTCGAGAATCGTCGACGCGAAGACGAGCGTCACCACGGTGGTCAGCACCAGCGTGAGCACCGCGACCGTGAGCCGCTGGCGAATCTCGTTCAGATGCTCGCCGAGCGTTAGCTCACCGCCCGGCGGCTGATCGGGCGGCGGCTGGTCGCCGAACTGATCGTCGACGATGTCCAGCGTGGCCGGATCCGGCGGCTCGGCGACCGGTTGCGAGGCCATCAGACGTGCGCCCGTCCGTTACTGGACATCGCGGTCGAGCTCCCTGCGTCGGCGGTTGAGCGAGATGACGTTGGACGGCCGCGCCGGCTCTGCGGACTCGTCGCCCGCGGTGGACGAGGCCGATGCCGTGGCCCGGCGTGGACGCACGACTGGTCGGCGGCGCATCCGCCGGGCAGCGCGTTGATCGCTCTCGGTGACCCCGCCGTTGCCCGAGGCTGGAACCGACGACTCGGGTGCCGCCCCGCCGTCCTCATCCTTGGCGGTGGCGATCGCGTCTTCGGTCATCACTTCGGCGTCGCGCACAGCGCCCCGCACGTCGGCCTGCGCCTGCGCGAGGTCGTCGCGAATGTCGGCGTCGATCTGTTGCAGCTCAAAGCGCTGCTCGATGAACTCCTCGCGCACCTCTTCGAAGTCGGTCAGATACTCGTCGCGGAAGTCTCGGGCATACTCGCGCAGCTCGCGGATCGCGCGGCCAAACTGACCTGCGATCTCAGGCAGCTTGCCAGGCCCGAAGATCAGGGCCGCCAGCAGCAGCACGACGAGGATCTCAGGAATGCCGACGCCGAAGATGTTCATCGGCTGTCAGCGTACTCGATTGACAGGATCGCGAGTTGCACGCGCAGCGGTCGGACGGCGAGAGTCTACTCGTCCGAGACGCCCTTGCCGACGAGGAAGTCGATGGCGTCCTGGACGGTGCCGATGCCTTCCGCGTCCTCGTCCGAGATCTCGAGCTCCGGCACCTCGTCGCGGAACTCGTCCTCGAACGACATGATCAGCTCGACGAGGTCCAGGGAGTCCGCGCCGAGATCGTCGACGAACGAGGCCTCCGGCTTGACATCGTCAGGGTCGGCCGAGAGTTGGTCGACGATGATGTCCTTGATGCGATCGAACAGTGCCATGCTGCTTTCCTCCGCTACTCCGCAGTCCCAGCCTGCAGATGGTCTCGCTCGACGGACTTCAGCACGCCGGTCACAAAGCGCCGGCTGCCGTCCCCGCCAAACCGCTTGGCCAGCGACACACCGCGCCGCACAGCCGTATTCGAGCGTACCGCGCCATTATCAAAGAGCATCTCATACAGCGCAATGCGCAGGATGGCACGGTCGACGAGCGTGATCATGTCGGCTGGCAGCTTGTCGGGCGTAGAGTCGATCAACGCATCGAGTTCGGCGCGGCGCTCAACGACGCCCTCGACCAGGGCACGCGCACGCCTGGCCCGCTCCGCCGACATGGGTGCGTCCGACTCAGACCGCTCCAGCGCCTCTGTTGCCGTGCACCGCTTGAACTCGGCCTCATACAGCGCACAGAAGGCGCGCACGCGCTCGTTGTCCTCGGCGGTGGGACGCTTCACCTGACGATCCGCCGCGCTAGCTGCCAACGCTCTCCCGATCGTTGATGTTGATCAACTCGGGCGGCTCGGCCAGCTTGAGTGGACGCAGTGTCGTGCGAACCAGGCCGGTCAGCACCTTGCCCGGTCCCATCTCGATGTAGCGGGTGACCCCCAACTCGTTCATCCGCAGCACCGTGTCTTCCCAGCGAACGGGCCGGCGAATCTGAGCGGTCAGATCGGCGCGAACCTGATCAGCTGTGCTCAGCGGCGCCGCATCGACGTTGCCGATGACCGGCGTGCTCGGGTCCGAGATCTCTGCCTCAGCCAGGAGCGGCTGCATCGCCTCGGCCGCGGGTGCCATCAGTGACGTGTGAAACGCGCCGCCGACGTTGAGCATGACCACGCGCCGCGCGCCGCGCTCTTCGGCCAGCTGCGCCGCAGCCTCGACCGCCGCTACGGCGCCGCCGATCACGATCTGGCCAGTCGCATTCAGGTTGCAGACCTCGGCCCCGGTCTCATCGCAGACGGCCGCGACATCCGCCTCGTCCATGCCCAGCACGGCGGCGAGCGTACCTGGGTTCTGCTCGCCCGCGGCCTGCATCAACTCGCCGCGCTTGGCGACGAGCCGAACCGCCTCCGAGATCGTCAGCGCGCCGGCCGCGACCAGCGCCGAATACTCGCCCATGCTGTGTCCGGCGGCGCAGATCGGCGCGTCGGCCAGCGCGGGATGCCCCAACGCGCTCGCCGCCTGCCAGGCAGCCAGCGACGCGACCAGGATCGCGGGTTGCGTGTTGACCGTCTGGCGCAGGACATCGTCGGGACCCTCGAAGATGATGCTCGAGAGCGAGCGGCCGAGCGCTTCGTCGGCCTCTTCGAAGACGGCGCGGGCCTCGGGCACCGCGTCGTAGAGGTCGCGGCCCATGCCGACCTCCTGCGCGCCCTGACCAGGGAAGAGCCAGGCGCTGGCGGCGTCGGACACGCTAGTCCTCCAGGTCGATCACGTTGCGGCCGCGGTAGGCGCCGCAGGCCCAACAGATGTGGTGCGCCTGGTGTGTCTCATTGCAATCGGGACACACAACCAGCTTGGGGCGTCGCACGGTGTGGTGCTGACGGCGCAGGCGCTGGCGCGTCTTGGCGTACTTTCGCTTGGGAAGCGGTGGCATGTCAGTCTCCTTCGGTCGTCAGGTTCAGGGTCGCGAGTGCCGCCCATCTCGGGTCTGCGCGCTCCTCGCTCGGTTCCTCAATCTCCAGACCAGGGCAGTCCTCCGCGCAGCGGGGACTCATCGGGCGGCTCATCTCCACATATTGTCGCACGGCCTCTGACAAGTCGATCTGCCCGTCGACCACAGAGAACCCGGATCGCTCCGGCGGTGGCTCAAGCGCCATGCCGGTGATCGCGTCCGCAGGCGGCCAGAACTCTTCGTCGAAGTCGACGTCAAGCTCAAGCACCAGCTCGTTGAGGCAAGATCCGCACAGATCCGTCACAGAGGTCGTGAGTGCCGCCGTGGCGAGCAGCGACTGATCGGTTCGCAGCAGACGCAGCCTGCCACTGACCGCAGATTGCAGGCCGGCTCCGCGTGCGCCGTCAATCTCGAAGCGCCGCAGCGACCCAATCGGCTCCTGCAGCAGGGTCGAGACGTTGATCAGCAGCGAGGCTGTGGTTCGGATCGGGACTTGGCCAGCGGCGGCACCCGCGCTCTGGTCATGGCGCTCATCGGCTGTCATGGTGCAATCAGCGTATCAGCGCAGCGTCGCGCGTTGGTCAGAGCAGGACCGGTGATGTTGGATTTCGCAGTGGTCGGGCATACACTCAGAATGCCCACCTAGTGCAACCGCGAGTCGCGCGTCGACGCGCCAGCTGAAAACGAGCCGCATATGGACCTCGAAGGACTGCAAGCGCTGCAGGAGATCGACATCCAGCGCGACCGCGCGATCCGTGAGCTGCAGGCCGTCGCCGACCAGATTGCCGATCCGCCGTTTCTGGCACAGCTCGACGCCGAGGTCGAGGCGCAGGCCGACGAGGTTCGTCGCGCCGAACTCTCCGCGCGCGAGGCGCATGCCCATGTGCAGACCGCGGAGCGTCGGATCGAAGCTGCCGATGCGCGGCTCTACTCGGGCACGATCACCGATCACCGCACGCTCGAAGAGTTGCAGCGCGACCTCTACTCGCAGCGTCAACAGCTCACGCCGACGAAGGATGCTGAGACGCGCGCCGGTCAGGCCGCCGAAGCGGCCCGCGACGCCAGCTCGTGGCTGATGACCCTGCGCACCAATGTTGTCGACGCCTGGAACGCGAAACAGGCTCAGCTGCGCTCCGAGCGGGCGTCCGCGCAGGAGCAGGTCGACGAGCACGCTCGGCAGATTGCAGAGCTGCGCGAACAGATCGCCGCCGACGAACTCGCCGTCTATGACCAGTACCGCCGCCGCCGTCCGCGCGTCGTTGCGACCGTGACCGGCGGCGTCTGCGACGAGTGCAGACTGATGGTGCCGACCGTCGCTGTGACTCGTGCGCGTCGCGGCAACCGCGTGGTCGATTGTCCATCCTGTGGATGCATTCTGCGCGTGACCTAGTACTCCCGCCGGCAACGGCATAGCATTGCAGCGTGCGTGCCATCGGCTACCTCTCGCAGCTCTCTGACCAGATAGCAGGGTCGGTCCGTGGCGGGGGCACGGCGGCGACGTTGGTGGAGCAGCACGCGTCGTTTCTCGGCTACTGCGAGTCGCACGGGTTCGAACCCACGGCGACATTCCTCGACGCCGCCGCCTCGGCCGAATCGCCCGACCGTGAGCGCTACGGCATGGCGCAGCTGCTGCGCCACCTCAGCGAGCAAGCGCGCGGCTTCACCGTCGTGGTCGCGCAGTCGTTTGAGCATTTCGGCTCCGATCCGACGCAGGCCGTCCGGACGGTCTTGCAGCTGCGAGCTCGCGGCGTGCACGTGGTCTCCCTGGACGACGGTCCGATTGACGACGCATCGCTGGTGACGCTGTGGCGCGCATCGGCGAGTGACGAGCCGACCTCCGACACCCGCCGCGCGCGGATGATCGAGCGGGCGAAGCTCGGTCAGGCCATCGGCCGGCCTCCCTACGGCTACAGGGTCGGCGGCGACGGCCGCTACGAGATCGACGACGATGAGGCGGATGTCGTTCGGCGCATGTTCAACCTCAGCCTGCGCGACGGATTGGGCATCCGCCGGATCGCACAGCGGCTCAACGCCGACGGATTCCGAACTCGGCGCGGGCGATACTGGAGCATGGTCACGATCCGCGACCTGTTGCGCAATCCGGTCTACATCGGCCGCTACGACAGACTCGGCGTGAGCGTTGACGGCAATCATCCGGCGATCATCTCCGAGCCTGACTTCCACCAGGTCGGCAAGCAGATGGCCGAGCGCCGCACCGCGACCGGCGTGAGCCATCCGTCCGACTTCCTGCTGGCCGGCCTCGTCTGGTGCGGCGAGGACCAGACCCGCATGATCGGTGTCACCCGGCGGCATCAACGCCGCACCGACGGCGGCGAGCGAGAGTCGGTCGCCTACCGCTACTACCAATCCGAGGCGCGCACGAACCAATCGGTTGGCGGGTACCACACGTGCCGCGCAGACGAGCTTGAGCAAGCCGTGGTCGCGCAGATTCGGGGCGACGAGGGTGGCGGTGAAGCGACCGTCCTGAACATCGGTCGTGACGCCACCGAGCTGGCCGCGGAGACCGCCGTCGCCCTGTCCGCGGCGAGCGCGAGGCTGCGCGCCATCGAGCGCAGTCTGGCCCTGCTGCTCGAGGATGCCGCCGCCGGCGATCCGTCGCAGCCCGCGCTGAGCGAGGCCGGCGCAACGATCGTCGAACAGTGGGAATCGGCCCATGCCGATCTGTCCGATCTGCAGAGTCGCGCGTTGGCGCACGAGCGGGACAGCGAGCGTCGCCGACTGCGGGAGCAACGTGTGCAGCAGGTTCGCGAGGAGTGGGGCGACTTGCCCTTTGCGAAGCAGCGCGAACTGATCGAGCATCTGGTGTCGCGCGTCGTCGTCTTCGATGACTCGGTCACGACCCACTTCAACGCTTGAGCCGCCGCAGCGGCCGATATGCTGCTGGGCATGCGTCTGATCGCCTACGCCGACGGTGCCTCTCGCGGCAATCCTGGTCCCGCCGCCTACGGCGCGGTGCTCTGCGACCCTGATGGCTCCGAGCGGGACGCCTGGGGCAACCGGATTGGCAGAGCGACGAACAACGTGGCCGAGTATCACGGCGCGATCGCCGCGGTCGAGGCCGCCCTCGAAGCCGGCGCCACCGAGCTTGAGTTGCGGCTCGACTCGGAGTTGATCGTGCGCCAGCTGCAGGGCCGCTACCGAGTTCGACACAAGGATCTCAAGCCGCTCTTCGAACAGCTCAGCGGTCTGATTGACCAGCTCGATCGTTTTCGGGCGTCGCACGTCCGCCGCCATCTCAATCAGCGCGCCGACGCGCTCGCCAACGAAGCGCTGGATCGTTGAGAGCGCGATAGAGTGGAGTCGCCAGGCCGCCGGGCGGCCGCGGCGCGACGGCTTCGGTCGCTGCGTCGAGGAAAGTCCGGGCTCCGCGGGACAGGGCGCTGGGTAACTCCCAGGCAGGGCGACCTGACGGAAAGCGCACAGAAACACACCGCCAACCCGATGCCGCGCCTCGCGTTTGCGAAGTGCGGCGGCGTCGGCGGCAAGGGTGAGATGGTGCGGTAAGAGCGCACCAGCGGTCGGGTGACCGGCCGGCTGAGCAAGCCCCGCCCGGAGCAAGACCAAATAGGGAGGCGTCGGCTCGTCCCGGGCCGCCTCCGGGTAGGTCGCTCGAGGCGGCGGGTAACCGTCGTCCCAGATGGATGGCCGCCGCCCGATGCGCAACCATCGGGTACAGAACCCGGCTTACAGGCGGCCTGGCGTCCGCCGCCTGCGAGATCACTGGAAACCGACGTGCCATGACCAAACCACTCAGGCGACTCTTGAGCGAGGCAGCGCTGGACGTTGATCCGCCGCCAAACGACATCACGGTGGCGGATGTCACGCAGGACTCTCGCCAGGTCAAGACCGACAGTCTGTTCGTTGCGATTCCTGGATTCTCAGTCGACGGGCATCAGTTCCTGGATGCGGCTGCCGCCCAGGGCGCTTCCGCGCTGATCGTGCAGGCCGACCACCGCGATCTCTGGCGGCCCGTCGCCGCCGCATACCCCGATCTGGCGGTCGTTGCGGTCGACGACACCCGTTCGGCGCTGGCGAGGATTGCCGCCGCGTTCCACGACTTCCCGGCTGACCACCTCACGATCGTCGGCGTGACTGGCACGGACGGCAAGTCCACGACCACCTATCTCACGCACGCGATGCTCGCAGCTGCCGGGCATCGCAGCGGACTGCTCAACGGTGTCGAGTTCCAGATCGGCGGCGAATGGCGTCGCAACGAGACCGGCGAGACCACGCCGGAGGCGGACGTCATCCAGGCGTCGCTCGCGGCGATGGTCGCCGCTGGTGACACGCATGCCGTTCTGGAAGTCAGTTCGCATGGACTCGAACTCAACCGCGTCGATGGCATCAACCCGCGGGTTGCCGTCTTCACGGGCTTGGCCGACGACCACCTCGACTTTCACGGAACGCGCGAACGTTACCTGGCCGCAAAGCTGAAGCTCTTCCAGTCGCTCGATGCTCAGGCGCGAGGTACCGCCGTCGTCCGAGCGGAGGACGACCTCCGAGACACCATCTCGGCCGCGCACCAGGGCGTGACGACAATCGTCACGGCTCGACCCGGCGAGATCGCCGATGTCAGCGTGCTGGCCAGTTCGCTGGACGCGCGAGGCTCCGAGGTTCGCATCGTGACCCCGGCTGGAGCGCTCGGCGCGCGCCTCCCGATGCCGGGCAGCTACAACCTGGGCAATCTGGCGCTGGCCGCGGGCACGGCATGGTCGCTCGGGGTCGGTCCCGTCGCGATGCAGGCGGCGCTCTCGGATCTGCGTCCCGTACCAGGACGGATGGAGCCGATCGAGGCGGGCCAGCCGTTCACGGTGATCGTGGACGCGGCCGCGACTGGTCCCGCGCTAGGGCTGGCGCTGGAGACCCTCAAGCCTCACGTGCTGGGACGTCTGATCCTCGTCTTCGGCGTCGCCGGGGAGCGCGATCCGCTGCGCAAGGTCAGCATGGCTGACGCCGCTGCTCGACTCGCTGATCACACGGTGATCACCAATGAGAACCCTCGCTCGGAGGATCCAGCTGAGATGGTCGAGGAGATCGCCCTACACTTCCTGGCTTCGGGTGGGGAGTCGTTCGACCAGCGCCCGGATCGACGCGACGCGATTGAGCGCGCGGTTGCGTTGGCCCAACCCGATGACCTGGTCCTGATCGCGGGCAAGGGGGCGGAGCCGACCATGATCACTGCGGACCGCATTACGCCGTGGGACGACCGTGAGGTCGCGCGCGAAGTGATTCGGTCTCGTCTATCGCGCTAGCGGGCGAGCGCATACCCTGTGGCCAGAGACGCCTCGAATGCCCTGGAGCTCGACGATGGACTACATCCAATACCGCGCGCTGGTTGAAGACGACCTACAGCACTGGGTTCACCCGCTCTTCCATCCCGACTTCCACCAGGAGCCGGTGATGTTCGAGCGCGGCGAGGGCGTGTACATCTACGGTGCCGACGGGCGGCGCTACATCGACGGTTTGGCCGCGCTCTGGAACGTCGCCGTGGGACACGGTCGCGAGGAGCTGGGCCAGGCCGCGCTCGAGCAGATGTCGAAGCTGGGCTTCTCCAACTCCTACGAGGGCTACACCAACGAGCCGGCCATTCGTCTGGCCAAGAAGGTGATCGAGCTCGCCTACGACAACATGCAGGCGGTCTACTTCACCAACTCCGGCTCCGAATCGAACGAGACCAACGTCAAGGCGGCGCGCTTCTACTGGATTCAGAAGGGTCGGCCCGAGAAGCAGAAGATCATCACCCGCGTCGAGGCCTATCACGGCAACACCGTCGCGATGACCGCCGCTACGGGCATGCAGGTCTTCAAGCCGCAGTTCGGCCGTCCCGTGCCGGACATCATCAACGCCACGACGCCCGACGCCACACCGACCGGCGGCGGGCGGATCGACAGCGGCAACCTGATGATCGACAACATCGTGGCGACGATTGAACAGGAAGGTCCTGATTCGGTCGCTGCGGTGATCGCCGAGCCCGTGCAGGGCGCCGGCGGGGTCTATCCGCCGCCCGACGACTACTTCCCGCGCTTGCGCGAGGTCTGCGACCGCTACGAGGTGCTGCTGATCGCGGACGAAGTGATCACCGGCTTCGGACGCACGGGCAAGTGGTTCGCACTCGAGCACTTCGACGTCCAGCCTGACATGATGTCGATCGCCAAGGCGATCACGTCGGGCTACATCCCGATGGGCGCCGCGATCTGGTCCAAGGACGTGCACGACACGATCACCGAGGGTCCCGGCAAGTTCATGCACGCCTACACCAACTCCGGACACGCGGCCGGCGCCGCCGTCGGATTGCGGAACCTGCAGATCTTTGAGGACGAGGGACTGGTCGAGAATGCCGCCGCACGCGGCGATCAACTGCTGTCGGGTTTGCAGCGGCTGACCGAGAATCCGCACATCGGCAACGTGCGCGGTCTGGGCTTCATGTGCGGCTTCGACATCCTCAAGGATCCCGAGACTGACGAGGCGTTCCCGGCGTCGGACGGGATGGGCGCGAAGCTGCTCAAGGCCTGCCAGAGCCGCGGGCTGATCAGCCGAGTCCGCAACGATGGCTATCTGCTCGCCCCACCGCTCGTGGCGACGAAGGAGCAGGTCGACGAGATTCTGACTATCGTCGAGGACTCCGTCCGCGAGGTCACCTCGGCGCTGTAGGCCCTGACTTGCCAAGTCGTCGCCTTCTCGCCTATCATGCGGGGCAGGAAAGGAGGTGATGCAACTTGGGACATAGCCAACTCTCGCCCAGGTACCGACGACGCAGCGCAGTGGAGGTGGGCGCCTCCTAGCCGCTGAGACCAAACGTCGCCCGGACACCTGGGCGAACATGCGCGACCCCGAGCCGCCCAGCTCGGGGTCGTTTCGTTTCTCCGCCCACTCGCAGCGCGGGATGGCTACTCTTCAAGCATGTCTGAAGCCTCGCTGCTGCCGCCCGAACGCCGACTCGACCTTGAGCGGGTCCGAGCTCTGCTGACGACGGAGAGCGTCGCTCGCGAGCTGCATTACCTGGTGCAGACGACATCCACGATGGACGATGCGCGTCGCCTGGCGGAAGCGGGCGCGCCGCACGGCGCTGTCGTCGTGGCGGACGAGCAGACCGCTGGACGAGGCACCAAGGGGCGCGTCTGGGTGTCGCCGGCTGGTCAGAGCATCCACACGACGCTGATCGTGCGTCCCACGACGGAGGCGCTGAAGCGGCTCAGCATTGTGTCGCCGGTGGCCGCAACGGACGCTGTTCGGGTCGCGGCCTCGCTCGAGCCGTCGATCAAGTGGCCCAACGACATTCAGATCGAGCAACGCAAGCTCGGCGGCATCCTGATTGAGGCGGAGTGGCGGGACGGTCAGCCGGCGTACGCTCTGGTTGGGATCGGGATCAACGTCAACTTCGACCCGGCGCCGTGGGCGTCGGTGATCGATCGGCCGGCGACCAGTCTGATGATTGAACTCGGCCGGGAGTCGCCGCGCGAGCCGCTGCTGGCGGCTCTGTACAACGCGTTTGAGCGACGGCTGGCTCAGGCGGGTGAGGCCGTGCTGCATGACACGTGGCAGGCGCGACTCGACACGTTGGGCAAGGACGTCACCGTCACGTTTGCAGGCGGCGAGGCGGTGCATGGTCGCGCAACGGGAGTCGATCGGGACGGCGCGCTGATCGTCCGACGCGACGACGGCGCTGAACAGGCATTCATCGCTGGTGAAGTGACGCTCCGACTCGCTTGAGGCAGACGCGTGACACTTGTGGAACTCACCAGGCGAGTCTCGGTCTCAGACGAGAGTACGGAGCTTGCTGATTGCGAACGATCAACAAGGCTGGACCAATCACAGTCTGACCGGAGTGGAGGGTGGACCAATCGCCGCTGACCAGATCCAGTCGACACCATGAGCTCTGGGCAAAGGGATCGACGCCTGAGACGATTCGAACGGCAATCGGATCGTCGGTCAGCAGTCGTACCTGACTCGCAGCGTCGACGCGAGCGACGGTGACATGTGATTCGTCCTGTCCGTCCCAACAAGTCTGTGGTAACGACTCCAGCAGCGGCAAGAGGCGCATGTGTTCGTCCACCAGTGATACTTGTACGCGAGATTCTCCATCGGGCAATCGGCTGGCGTTGATCTTGATGTGCAGGTTTCCGAGCGCGAGGGTTGTCCAGCCCTGGCCAGATAGCAGGGCGTTGTCTATGCCTCGGCTCGAGGCAAACTCCTGCGCCAGTTCGCGGGCGAACGTGGTGCTGCCGCCGTCGGCCCTCAGCCGTGCGTCCTCAACGCGGGCGGCAAAGCTTGATGCTCGCTTCGTCTTGTTCTCCACCGACAGTTCGAACGGTTCCAAGCTGAGACCTGACCGGTCGACGATCGCGTGTCCATCTGGCGGTTCGTAGATCAGGCGCACCACATCCACAGACGTGATGCGTTCGGCCAGACTCAGTTCTATAGAAGTGTCAGTCCAAGTTTGTGATTCGACTGGGATGGGTCGTCGGCCGG
>JAJDZG010000149.1 GCA_022824765.1 Dehalococcoidia bacterium
AGACCCCAAGACCCCAAGATCCCAAGATCCCAACCCCTGGTTCCTCCAGGGGTCTGCTCGGGTTCCCGTTCCCGATCACAGATCCCAACCCCTGCCTCCACCAGGCGTCCGCTCGGGCTCCCAATCAACACCACAAATCCCAAGATCCCAAGATCCCAACCCCTGGTTCCTCCAGGGGTCTGCTCGGGTTCCCGTTCCCGATCACAGATCCCAAGCCCCGCTTCCAACAGCCGTCCCCTCGCCCCACCAATCAAGACCGACACCCCACTGTGATACGATTCGGCAAACCCCAGAAAGGAGACGGGGCAGATGGCCGCGCCCTACGCAACCACCGCCCGCCCCAACTCACCATCCATTGACCACTCCCAGCACTGAAATCGCCCCCAACCCTGCAGACACCGGGGCCGCCGAGCCGAGCACCATGGAAGAGCTCCTCGCCGAACCCGGTCGCGAACCGCTCAACCCAAGGCGCGGCGACATCGTCGAAGGCATCGTCGTTCACTGGTCCGGCTCCGCTCTCATCGTCAACGTCGGCGCCAAGTCTGAAGGCATCGTCCACTTCGAAGAAATGCGCTCGCTCTCCGACAGCGAACGCGAATCCCTCAAAACCGGCGACGGTGTCCCCGTCTACGTCACCGACTCCGAACTCGAAGGCGGCTCCCTCGAACTCTCCATCGACCGCGCTCGCGGCGAACAAGGTTGGCACGAGCTCCAGCGACGCTTCGACGAAAACGAAGTCTTCGACGCTCGCGTCACCGGCTCCAACAAGGGCGGACTCCTCGTCAACGTCGAAGGCGTCAACGCCTTCGTCCCCCTCTCCCAGATCGTCGAAATCACCGGCGACCGCGAACAGGCCATCGTCCAGCTCACCTCCTACGAAGGACGCTCCCTCCGCTTCAAAGTCATCGAAATCAACCGCCGACGCAACCGCGTCATCCTCTCCGAGCGCGCCGCCGTCCAGGAATGGCGCGCCGAACAGAAGGACCGCCTCCTCGAAGAACTCCAGGAAGGCGAAATCCGCACCGGACGCGTTTCCAGCATCCGATCCTTCGGCGTCTTCGTTGACCTCGGCGGCGCCGACGGCCTCGCACACCTCTCCGAACTCAGCTGGGAACGAGACATCGACCCCGAAACGATGTTCAGCATCGGCCAGACCATCGACGTCTACATCACCAAGATCGACAAGGAATCCAAGAAAATCGGCCTCTCCGTCCGCCGCGCCGCCCCAGAGCAGTGGGATGAAATGGTCGACAAGTTCGAGGTCGGTGAGATCGTCCCCTCCGTCGTGACCAAACTCGTCGCCTTCGGCGCCTTCGCCCGACTCGAAGGACCAGTCGAAGGCCTCGTCCACGTCTCCGAGCTCGCCGACCGGCGCATCACCCATCCCCGTGAAGTCGTCCTCGAAAACGACATTATCCCCGCCAAAATCGTCCGCATCGAGCGCGACCGACACCGCCTCGGACTCTCCCTCAGACAGGCCCGCTCCGACGCCGAACGCCTCGGCTGGGTCTTCAACCAGGACGGCGGAATCACCCGCATGCCCGATGACGTCGCCGAGCGCTTCGGCGTCGAGCAAGAGGCCTACACCCCACCGCCCGCCCCGCCAGAGCCCGAACCGAGCCCCACCAGCGACAGCGCAGCCGCCGATCCCGATCAGGAGCCCGTCCGCGCCATGACCGCCATGCAAGAGGCGCTCGAAGCAGCCGGACTCACCGACCAGGACGACAGCGCCTGACCCTCGCCTCCCAGCGTGCAGCCGTGCAGCGTGCAACCTTGCAGCGTGCAGCCTGCTCCCGCGTCTCGCGGCGCTGCTCACGCGCCTCACCCAACATCCGCGTGGCTGCCGCCCATCCGACAGCCAACAACTGACACACACGCATCCGCCCTCAGCGCGTTCGACCCGCCGATGCTCTGATAGGCTGAGATAAGTCCCCCAGGCGGACGACCCGTCCGGTATGGACCTTGGAGACTGCCATGGCAGACCGATTCGACAAGTTCACCGAGCGCGCACGCCGCGTCCTCACGCTGGCGCAGGAAGAAGCTCAACGCTTCAACCACAACTACATCGGCACCGAGCACCTGCTCTTGGGACTCGTCCGCGAGGGCGATGGCGTCGCCGCCAAGGTGCTCAGCAACCTCGGCGTCGAACTCGCCAAGGTCCGCTCCGCCGTCGAATTCATCATCGGCCGCGGCGAACGCGCCGTGCTCGGTGAAATCGGCCTCACCCCACGCGCCAAAAAAGTGATCGAGCTCGCCGTTGACGAAGCACGACGGCTCAACCATCACTACATCGGCACCGAGCACTTACTGCTCGGACTCGTCCGCGAGGGCGAAGGCATCGCCGCCGGCGTCCTCGAATCGCTCGGCGTCAACCTCGAACGCGTCCGCGCCGAGACCACCCGCATCCTCTCCCAGAGCGGCCCCGCAACCGCAGGCGCCGGTGCCGGCGCCAGCAGCGGCTCCGGATCACGCTCCTCCACCCGCACCCCAACCATCGACCAGCTCGGCTTCGACCTCACCGCCGCCGCACGCGCCGGCACCCTCGACCCCGTGATCGGACGCTCCAAAGAAATCCAGCGCGTCGTCCAAATCCTCTCCCGTCGCACCAAAAACAACCCGGTCCTGATCGGCGAACCCGGCGTCGGCAAGACCGCCGTCGTCGAAGGCCTCGCCCAGCACATCGCCTCCGGAGACGTCCCCGAGACCCTCCAGGGCAAGCGACTGCTCACCCTCGACATCGGCTCCCTCGTCGCCGGCACCAAGTACCGCGGCGAGTTCGAAGAGCGACTCAAAAAGGTCGTCGAAGAACTAAAAGGCGCAGGCAACTGCGTCCTCTTCATCGACGAGCTGCACATGCTCGTCGGCGCCGGTGCCGCCGAAGGCGCCGTCGACGCCGCCAACATCCTCAAACCCTCCCTCGCCCGTGGCGAACTCCAGACCATCGGCGCCACCACCCTCGACGACTACCGCAAACACATCGAGCGCGACGCCGCCCTCGAACGACGCTTCCAGCCAATCGTCGTCGAAGAACCCTCCATCGAAGACACCGTCGAAATCCTGCGCGGCATCAAGGACCGCTACGAAGAGCACCACAAGCTCGAAATCACCGACGAAGCCCTCGTCGCCGCCGCCGAAATGTCCGCCCGTTACATCAGCGACCGCGCCCTCCCCGACAAGGCAATCGACCTGATCGACGAATCAGCCTCCCGCGTCCGCATCCGTCGTTCCTACACCCCGCCCTCCCTGAAAGAAGCCACCGTCGGCCTCGAAGGCATCCAGAAGGAAAAAGAACAGGCCATCAACCAGCAGCAGTACGAATACGCAGCCGACCTGCGCGACCGTGAACTGAAACTCACCGAGCGAATCGCCGAACTCGAACAAGACCTCGACCAACAGCGCGAGCGCGACACCTCCGACGTCCTCGCCGAAGACATCGCCGAAGTCGTCTCCATGTGGACCGGCATCCCGCTCGTCCAGATCGCCACCGAAGAGTCCCAGCGACTCCTCAAGATGGAAGAAGACCTGCACGAACGCATCGTCGGCCAGGAAGAGCCAATCGTCGCCCTCGCCAAAGCCGTCCGCCGAGCCCGCGCCGGACTCAAAGACCCACGCCGCCCCATCGGCGTCTTCATGTTCCTCGGACCCACCGGCGTCGGCAAGACCGAACTCGCCCGCGCACTCGCCGACTTCATGTTCGGCTCCGACGACAACATGGTCCGCCTCGACATGTCCGAATTCATGGAGCGACACACCGTCGCCCGACTCGTCGGTGCACCTCCCGGATACGTCGGCTACGACGACGGCGGTCAGCTCACCGATACCGTCCGACGCAAGTCCTACTGCCTCATCTTGCTCGACGAAATCGAAAAAGCCCACCCTGAAGTCTTCAACATGCTCCTCCAGGTCTTCGACGACGGCCACCTCACCGACGCCAAGGGCCGTCGCGTCGACTTCCGCAACACCATCATCATCATGACCTCCAACGTCGGCTCCGACCTCATCCGACGCGAATCCGCAATCGGCTTCTCCACAATCAACGACGAAGATCAGTCGGAGAAGCAGCGCTACGAAAAGATGAAGGACAAGGTGCTCCAGGAGATGAAACGCGTCTTCCGACCCGAGTTCCTCAATCGCGTCGACACCACCCTCGTCTTCCACCCCCTCAGCCGCGCACACATCCGCAGCATCGTCGACATGATGCTCAAAGAGGTCGACTCCCGAGTCAAGGAAAAAGAAGTCGACCTCGACGTCACCGAAGCCGCCCGCGACTGGCTCGGTGAAAAGGGCTACGACCCCGTCTTTGGAGCCCGTCCCCTCCGCCGCGTCATCCAGGAGCGACTCGAAGACTCACTCTCCGAGGCGCTGCTCCGCGGCGACTTCCAGGCCGGCGATACCATCCGCGTCGACCTCTCCAAAGAACTCAACGAAAACGGCGCCGAAGAAGACATGCTCCACTACGAACGCATCGAGGGCCTCTCTCGCGCCGAAGAAATCGCCGCCGAAATCGAAGCCGCCAAGGACCAGGAAGAAACCGGCGACGAAACCGGCGAGGAAGAGGGCGAAGCCGTCGCCACCTCCTGAGCCAACGTCGCAACTGGGGCAGTGAGGACCTCGCCTCACGCGCCCTCGGGACGCTGAACCAACACCCAGCCGTTCCCATCCGGATCCTGGAACAGCGCCTGCGTGCCCCACATCTGCCGCGTCGGCGGCTCCGAGAACGCCACGCCCCTGCCAGACCACTCCGCGTACGTCGCGTCGATGTCGTCCGTCCACAGCACATAGCCGCTCGTTGATCCCGGCTGAGCCCCCTCTGGATCGAACGCGCCGAAGTTCGCCAGCACGATCTGTACCTCATCCTCCGGCAGCCTCACCGTGATCCAGCGCAACTCCGGCCCCATCGGGTCGTCCATCACCTTCTCCATACCCAGCTTCTCCGTGTACCAGCTCAGCGCGGCTTGCTGATCCGAGACCGCAATCGGGACGATCGAGATTCTGACGGACACGATGGCTTCCTCTCCCGCGTCGCTCTTGCAATCACGGCACCGGACCGCGACTCGCGTCCTCGCGCCACGCCAGCACGCTCTGCAGCAGCCCCAGACCTATGAAGAATACCAACAGCGACGAGTTGCCCGTACTGATGAACGGCAGCGGAATCCCCGTCACCGGTATCAGCCGAACGTTGATCGCCACATTGATGAACACCTGGATCGCAATCACCGTGATCATCCCCACCGCCAACAGCTGGCCCAATGGCTCGCCCGCCTTGCCCGCGACCCGCAGCATCCGCAACAGCAGCAACAGAAACAGCGCGAACAACGCCATCGCGCCCACGAACCCCAGCTCCTCGCTCAGCACGCTGAAGATAAAGTCCGTCGTTTGAATCCGCACGAAGTCCAGCTGCGTCTGCGTGCCCTCCGTCAGCCCCTGCCCCCACAATCCTCCCGATCCAACCGACGTCTCCGCCTGAATCACGTTGAATCCCGCCCCCTGCGGATCCGACTCAGGATCGATGAACGCCCGAATCCGATCCCGCTGATAATCCTGGACCCCCGCCGCCAACCCCACCGGCACCAGGCAGAGACCCACCGCCAGCAGCATCAGGTAGTGCCGAATGCGCGCGCCCGCGAACAGCGTCATGATCAGCCACAGCGCCATGAACACCACCGCCGACCCAGCGTCCGGCTCGATGAACACCAGCAACGCCGGCAATGCCGCAATCCCCAACGAGGCAAGAAACAGCTTCAGCTCGTTCAACCGATCGCGATAGTCAGTCAGAAACTTGCTCAGTCCGATGATCGTCATCAGCTTCCCGATCTCCGACGCCTGCACGACCGTGAATCCCAGATCAAACCAGCGCCGCGACCCAAACTCCTCCGAACCCAGGAACAGCACCGCAACCAGCACCACAATCCCGAAGCCGTACGCAATCCAGCCCAGCGCGTCGATCAGCCGATAGTCGATCCGCGTGATCGCCACCATCAACAGCGCACCGACCAGGGCAAAGATGATGTGCCGCTGCACCGCCGACGACAGCACCACGCCCTCGCTCCCCCGCGGCAGCGACGCCGAGTAGATCACCAGCGCCCCATAGCCCGCCAGCGCCAGCGCGGCGATCAGAATCAGCGGATCAAAGTGGCGCCACGAATAGCCAGCCATCACCGCGACCGTTCACGAATCGCCTCATAGAGGCGCTGATCTTCTGCTTCGGTAATCGCAATCCGCGCATACGGCGGCGGCGCCGCGTCCGCCAGCGCCCCGTTCAACTCCGCCCACGCCCGCAGAATCTCGCCGCCCGCGCCCGCCGCCAGGTAGCCAGCCGAAAACTCAAAGAACACCGCCAGCGCAATCTCCGGATCGTCGAACGGCGCAAACGCGATGAACCACCCATGCGTCGGACCCTCTTCCGCGCCCGAAACCGCCGTCCCCGTCTGATTGAACTCCGCCGTCCCCGTCTTGCCCCCGAACAGCATCTCAGGCAGCTCGACCAGCGCGTCGTGACACGTACCCGCCAGCGTGCACAGCGCCATCCCTTCCCGAACGATCCGCAACACCTCAGGGTCCACGTCCAGCTGGCGACGCACCGCCGGCTGCCACGGCTGCACGACCCGGCTCTCGCTGTTCAGCAACGCCCGCACCACGCGCGGCTCGTAGACCGTCCCACCGTTCGCGATCGCCGCCGTCGCGACCGCCATCTGCAGCGGAGTCACCGTCGTGAAACCCTGCCCGATCGCCATGTTGTACGTGTCGCCGTCGAGCCATTGCTCGCCAAACGCCTCGAGCTTCTGCTCAGCCGACGTAATCAGCCCCGACGCCTCCCCCACCAGGTCGACCCCCGTCGGCGCATCCAGACCCATCTCGCGCGCCCACCGCGCCAGCGGCTCGTTGCCAGTCCCGTGAAACACGACATCGCCCGCGACAATCCCGTCCTCCGCCAACGCATCGAGTCGCGCCTGCTCGTCCTCATGGCGCGGCGGATTTTCAGGATTGCGGTACGGCTCCCCGCCCGCGACGTAGTAGAAATACACGTTCGACGACTCAGCCAGCGCCGTCCGAATGTTGTACACCCCCTGCGTCGTGTCCCCAAACTGATAGATGATGCCCGGCGACAGCGCGTGATGCACCTCAAGCGCCCCAGGCGAGTAGATGCGCGTCTCAGGCGTAATCGTCTCCTCCGCCAGCCCCGCAACAGCCGTCACCACCTTGAAAATCGATCCCGGCGGAAACTGATCCTGAATCGCATGATTGACCAGCGGCTGGCCCGGATCCTCCAGCAGCTCCTGGTACGTCTCGCTCGACAGATCGGTGTACACGTTCACGTCGTAGGTCGGCACCGACACCATCGACAGCACCTCCCCCGTGTCCACGTCCAGGACGACCGCCGCCGCAAACAGCGACGCGCCCAGATGCTCCGTCAAAATCTCCTCAATCCGCTCCTGCAACTCAATGTCGATGGTCAGCACGAGACTCAAACCAGGTGTCGGAGGCGTCTCGTCCAGCGTCCGCAGCACATTCCCCACCGCGTCCACCTCCACCAGCTGTCGCCCGGCCGTCCCCCGCAGCTCCCGCTCGTAGGACGCCTCGACCCCGCTCCGACCGATCTGATCGCTGTACAGGTAACGCTCGTCGCCGAGCTCCTCGTACTCCTCCTGCGTGATCGCCCCGACATAACCCAGGATGTGCCCCAGCAGCCGCCCGTGCTCGTACTCCCGAACCGCAATCGTGTCCACCTGAACCCCAGGCAGAGACGCCCGCCGCGACGTCACCTCAATCACCTGACCAGGCGTCGGCTCCTCCTCCACCAACAGCGGCAGAAACGGATCGTTCGACGCCTGTCGTGCCCGAATCTCCTCTTCGATCTCCCACGGTCGCAGATCAAACATCTCGGCAAGCTCGGCCGCCACCGACTCCACCTCGTCATACGGGACCTCGGCCGGAATCAGCGACACCTGGTACGCCGGATTGTTCGAGACCAACTGGTCACCGTCAGCGTCGTAGATCAGCCCCCGGGCCGGCTGAATGTCAATCGTCCGCACCCGATTGCTCGCCGCCCGCGCCACGTACTCCTCGTGCTGCAGTATCTGCAACCGCACCAGCTGCACCGTCAGAATCCCGAACAGCAGCAGGATGAACCCGCCCAGCACCCACACCTTCGCCCGCACCGGAAATCCGTCGACGTGAGCCAACCGCTGTGCGTACTCCCGCGCGACACCGGCGGATCGACCTGGCCGCGGCTGTCGTGGTCGACGTTCCACTAGCCAAATGCCGTTCTCGGTTCGCGCAACAACTTCTGACGCGCCGTCGGAATGCGCACAAACCAATAGACGACCGCGCCCACCAGCATGTTCCCCAGTACCCCGCCAAGCAGCACCGTCCGCAACGCCGCCAGCCAGTTGACCCCAGTCGTGCTCAGTTCCACCGCAATCGCATGCACCGTGAAATGCAGCACCGTCGCCGCCCCAATCAACAGGATGACCGCCAGCCATTCCATCGCCAACGGCGCCGGCGACCGCTCCCGCTGCCACGCACCCCAGGTCAGCGCCGCCAGACCGATCGGCGCCAGCGCCGCCACCGACTCCGCCATCCCCTGAAACGCCAGCAGCCCCAGTCCGATCCCCGCCAGCGGTATCATCACCAGCGTCTCAATCGGCGGACGCACCAGCGCCCAGCAGCAAACCACGATCAACACCGCCTGCGGGCCAACACCGAACAGCGGAAACTCCGGGCTCGCCGACGTCTGGAACACCACCAGCGCGAACAATCCCCCCAGCAGCAACGTCCAACGTACCGCCGACATCACGACCCTCCCTCGTCCGACGACTCAGCATCACTCAGCGACAGGTCGTTCAGCTCCGGCGGCGATACCGATATCTGCACCAGCACCTGCTCCAACTGATCCAGCGGCGCAATCGGCTCCAGTACCACATAACGAAACGCGTTCTGCACCGTCCCCTCCGCCGCCGACACTCGCCCCACCGGCAGACCCTGTGGCAGCTCCCCATCAAGACCCGATGTCACAAACAAATGGCCCAACTCCACCTCAGACGTCCACGGAATCTGCACCTCCAGGTTGCCCAGCGTGTCCCCCGTCGCCACGACCTCGCTACGCGACGGCTGATGAAGCACTCGCACCGCGCTGTCCGGATCGGTGATCAAGCGCACAAACGACGTGTTCGGCCGAACGTCAAGGACCTGCCCGATCAACGTCCCGCCCGCCGCCAGCACCGGCATCCCCACCCGCAACCCATCGTTGGACCCCCGATCAATCCCAATGATCGTCCTTAGCCCCGTCAGATCACGAGTCGTCACGTACGCCGTCAGCGTCACAGCATCCGTCTCCGCCTGGACCTCGAGCAGCGCCTGCCGCGCCGTGACCTGAATCTGCTCCTCACGCAACCGCCCGATGTCAGCCTCCAACTGCTCGATCCGCAGTCGCAGCGCCCGATTCTCCGTGTTCAGACGTCCGAAGTCCCGCAAATCGTCGATCAGGTTGGAAATCGGCTCGCCAGCTTGACGAAACGCACGCTGAACCGGATTGAGCGCAGTCGCCGCCGAGTCTTCCAGCGTCGCCGCCCAGCCGATCACCCCCAGCAGCGACAGCACCGCCACCAGCAGCCCGATCCCAATCACCCAGCGAATCCGGGCGCCCAGCAGTCGCAGCAGCGCGCCAATCACCCCGACGCTCCGCTCTGCCCGCTACCGTCGGCCGGCGTACGCGCGGCCCATCTCCGGCGCCAGGGCGCGCGTCTCCGTCAGTGCCTCCGCGCAGCCCCGAACCACACACGTCAGCGGCGACTCCGCCCGATACACCGGAAACTTCGTCTCCTGCGACATCCGACGATCCAGACCCGGCAGATTCGCGCCTCCCCCAGCCAGCGCGATCCCCTGCGTCATGATGTCCGGTATCAGCTCCGCCGGCGTGTTCTCCATCGTCCGCACCACCGTGTCCAGGATCGACGACACCGCGCCCGATATCGCGTCCCGCAACTCGACCGTCGTCACGTGCACAATCTTCGGCAGCGATGTCGACAGATCACGCCCGCTCAGCACCACCTCGTGCTCGTCTTCCATCGGAAACGCCGAACCACCAGCGATCTTGATCTGCTCCGCCGACGCCTCACCGATCTGGATGTTGTGCACCTGTCGCGCGTAGTTGATGATCGCCAGATCAATCTCATCGCCCGCAACCCGCGTCGACGAACTGGTCACCATACCCCCCATCGAGCAGACCGCCACCTCCGTCGTCCCGCCCCCAATGTCCACAACGATGCTCCCCGTCGATTCAAAGATCGGCAATCCCGCACCGATCGCCGCCGCGATCGGCTCCTCGATCAGGTGCACCTCGCGCGCCCCCGCCGACCGCGTCGCTTCGAAAATCGCCCGCTTCTCCACTTCCGTCGCCCCGCTCGGCGTGCCCACCATCACCCGCGGACGACCGAACGCCATCCCGCTCCGACGCAGCGCCTCGTGGATAAAGTGGCTCAGCATCCGCGCCGTCACGTCGAAGTCCGAAATCACCCCGTCACGCAACGGCCGCGTCGCGACAATGTGCGTCGGCGTCCGACCCACCATCGTCTTCGCCTGCGACCCGATCGCCAGAATCGACTGATCAATCCGGTTGATCGCCACCACCGACGGCTCGTTCACGACGATCCCACGCCCCCGAACCGAGACCAGCGTGTTCGCTGTGCCCAGGTCAATCCCCACATCTGGCGAGAATCGCCCCGACAACCACGAGAGCGGTGACCAAACCATCGCAGATCCTCAAGCGTCGATCTCGTCTGCTGTCACGATATGACCTCAGCCGCCGCCATCGACGCGCCCAACGCGCTGCCGACATGCCTGCTCGACATAGCTCAGCGTACCTGTAAACCGCGCGATCCCTGTTCAAAGAAGACGCAAAGTCGACGCATCCGGTTCCAAAGCCTCCACAGCCTGCACGCCATCCTCAGCCGACGCCGACGCGAGCCACTCCAGCACGACCGACGGACTCCCCAACGCCTCCACCAGCTGCGCCTCAGACCAGACCGGCAATCCGAGCGACTCCGCCTTCGCACGCTTCGACCCCGCCTTCTCACCCGCAAAGACCGCCGTCGTGTTCTTGCTCACCGACGCTCCAACCGCCGCGCCCAGCGCCTTCAGCGCCGACTCCGCCTGCGGACGCGGCATCGCGTCGAACCTCCCCGTGATCACGAACCGCATGCCCGCAAACGGCGTCTCCCCGCCGTCGTCATCCGACCGCTCCTGCTCGTCCTCAACGCCCGCCGCTTGCAGGCGATGCACGACCCCCCAGTTGTCACCATTCATCGCCCAATCCACGATGCTCTCAGCGATGATCGGACCCACCCCGTCCACCGCCGCCAACTCGTCGCGCGGCGCCAGCAGTACCGCATCGAGAGAACCAAACGCCCCAGCCAGCAGCGAAGCGTTCTCCCCCCCGACGTGCCGGATGCCGAGTCCCACGAGCAAGTGAGCAAGCCCCCGCGACTTGGATCGCTCGATCGCCGCCGCCAGATTCCGCAGGCGATCGCCAACCTCATACACATCCTCACCCTTCCGCCGCTTGACATGTCCCAGCCCCTCAATCCGCGCCAACGCATCAACCTTCCCAGGAATCGCATAGAGGTCGGCCACGTCCGCGATCTCTCCATGTCGCAACAGCAGCCTGATCACCCGCTCGCCCAGACCTCGAATGTCCATCGCGCTCCGCCCGCAGAAGTGCTCGATCGCCCGTTGCACGACCGCCGGGCAGTCGCGCCGCTCGCAGTAGAAGTCCGCGTCCTCCCCCTGCCGCGAAACCGCGCCCCCGCACCAGACGCCGCCGCACGCATCCGCCCCGGCGTCAGCCGCGCCGCAATGCTCGTTGCCGCAGGACCGCTCCCCGCACGTCGTGCCCGGACAGACCCCCGGCATCTCCCACGACACCGCATCGACCGGCCGACGCTCCAGC
>JAJDZG010000134.1 GCA_022824765.1 Dehalococcoidia bacterium
ATGGTTGCGGTGGTACTTGATGCGCTTGCGCCATTCGTGCAGCGCGAGGACGGTGCCGGTGCGCTCGACCTCGGCCGCCGCGGCGAGCACCCGGCCATAGGTGTCGCGCAAGCCCGGCTCCAGGGCCTCGAAACCGTCGGCCCGAAAACTCCAGTCGGCGATGCCGAGGCGGAACTTCAGCAGCAGCCAGTGTGCGTCGTCGAGCCGGCCGCCCAGGTCGCCGCCGGCCCCGGCCAGCATCGCAAGCCGCAGCCGGGTCATGCCGGCGCGGATCGGTCCGAAGCGGCGCCCATCGAAGCGCCGCCGCGCAGATCTGGCGAAGGCCGCCATCTCCCGGTCGTAGACTGCCAGGGTGACATCGGCATCGCGCAGACCGGAAAATGCCGCCGCAATATCCCGGAGCGCGGCATTGGCCGGCTTGTACAGGCCAGCCTCTTCCAGCGGGCCGCGCGCCAGCCGCAGCACGGCACGCACTTTCTTGCAGCGCTTGCGCATGGCGTAGACCGCGTCAGAACGCGGCGTGGCCGGATCCTCGATCGTAACCAGGGCGCGGTCGAGTTGCTCCAGCGCAATTCGCTGGACGGCGTCGGACACCGGTTCGGCCGGGAGGATGGCGTAGGGCACGCGGGCGCCGGGCGTATCTGAAAGGCGTGCGATTTTACCACAGCGGCCGGAAGCGCGACAGCGCCTCGCAGAGAACGCTGGTAAAGGGAGTCCCGGACCGCAGCTCGCGGCGCCCCGGCGACGCCACGCCTTTCTCCGCTCTTGCGCGAAAACGCGCTTCGCCAGATCCACTAGACTGGGCGGCTTCGGAGACTGTCCGCGCAGACGCGAAAAAAGGCCCGCACCGGAGTGCGGGCCTTTGTCTTCAATTCGCCGGCGAACCGTGCCGGCTGACAGGACCCTAGAAGTCCATGCCGCCCATGTCGGGCATGCCGCCGCCCGGCGCGCCGCCGGCGGCCTTCTTCTCCGGCTTCTCGGCGACCATGGCTTCGGTCGTGACCAGCAGGCCGGCGACCGAGGCCGCATCCTGCAGGGCCGCGCGGACGACCTTTGTCGGGTCGATGATGCCGGCCTTGACCAGATCCTCGTATTCGCCGCTCTGGGCGTTGAAGCCCCAGTTGGCGTCCGCGTTCTCCATGATCTTGCCGGCGACCACCGAGCCGTCCTCGCCCGAATTCTCGGCGATCTGGCGGACCGGCGACTGGATCGCCTTGCGCACGATGTTGACGCCGACGCGCTGGTCGTCGTCCTCGACGTTGAGAGCGTCGAGCGCGGCGATCGAGTTGATCAGGGCCACGCCGCCGCCGGCGACGATGCCTTCCTCGACCGCGGCCCGGGTCGCGTGCATCGCGTCGTCGACACGGTCCTTCTTCTCCTTCACCTCGACCTCGGTGGCGCCGCCGACCCGGATCACCGCAACGCCGCCGGCCAGCTTGGCCATGCGCTCTTGCAGCTTCTCGCGGTCGAAGTCCGACGCGGTGACGTCGATCTGGGCCTTGATCTCCTTGATGCGGTCCTGGATCGCTTCGTCGGAGCCGGAGCCCTCGACGATGGTCGTGTCGTCCTTGGAGGAGACCATGCGGCGGGCGCGGCCGAGGTCGGCGACCTGCGTCTGCTCGAGCGTGCGTCCGAGTTCCTCGGTGATCAAGGTGCCGCCGGTCAGGACGGCGATGTCTTCGAGCTGCGCCTTGCGCCGCTCGCCGAAACCGGGCGCCTTGACCGCGAGCACGTTGATCGTGCCGCGCATCTTGTTGACGACGAGGGTCGCCAGCGCCTCGCCGTCGACATCGTCGGCGATGATCACGAAGTTCTTGGTGATCTGGAGCAGCTTCTCCATCAGCGGCACGACGTCCTGCACGGCCGAGATCTTGCGGTCCGTGATCAGGATGTAGGGGTCGTCGACCGCTGCTTCCATGCGCTCGTTGTTGGAGACGAAGTAGGGCGACACGTAGCCGCGGTCGAGCTGCATGCCGTCGGTGAACTCGGTCTCCATGCGGATCCCTTGTCCCTCTTCGACGGTGATCACGCCGTCCTTGCCGACCTTCTCCATGACATCGGCGATGATGTCGCCGATCTCTTCGTTGTCACCGGAGATGGTGGCGACGGCCGCGATCTCTTCCTTCTTCTCGACCGGCTCGGCCATCTCGCGGAGCTCGTCCACGACGGCGCGCAGGCCGAGGTCGAGGCCGCGCTTGAGCGCCATCGGGTCGGCCCCGGCGGCGACGTTGCGCAGGCCCTCGGTGACGATCGCCTGGGCGAGCACGGTGGCGGTCGTGGTGCCGTCGCCGGCGACGTCGTTGGTGCGGATCGAGACTTCCTTGGCGAGCTGAGCGCCCATGTTGCGGAACGGCTCTTCGAGCTCGATCTCGCGGGCGATGGTGACGCCGTCGTTGATGATCAGCGGCGCGCCGAACTTCTTGTCCAGCACCACGTTGCGGCCGCGTGGGCCGAGCGTGACCTTGACGGTGTCGGCGAGCGCATCGACGCCTTCGCGAAGCGCCTTGCGGGCATCCATGTCGAATGCGAGTTGCTTACCGGCCATGTTGGCTCCTTTGGGTGTGACCGCTCCTCCTCAGGAGGAGCGGGACGGCGGCGGTCCGGGCAGGACCGTCGCTAGACGATCAGCTTGGCCAGGACCTCGCGCTCCTCGAGCACGATCAGATCCTCGTTGTCGATCTGAATCTCCTGGCCGGTGTACTTCTTGTAGAGGATGCGGTCGCCCATCTCGATGTCGAGCGGGACACGCGAGCCGGCGTCGTCGCGCTTGCCGGGGCCGACGGCGACGACCTCGCCCTGCTGCGGCTTCTCTTTGGCCGAGTCCGGGATCACGATGCCCGAGCTGAGCACCTGCTCCTGCTGGAGCGGCTTGATCACGATGCGGTCGTTGAGCGGCTTGAGTTCAGTGGCCATGGGGCGGGAGTCCAATCTCTGCTGGTGACTGCTGACGAAGTGGGTCCGATATCTGGACGTTAGCACTCGCACGCTGTGAGTGCTAACGACTGCATCGTACGCAACCACCCCCGCTTCCTGCAAGAGATTCCGCCCGCTCAACCGCGCGATTACGTCACTTGGTAATCCACTCAACTATTCAGGCCGCTCCCGCGCAGCCTGGATCGGCGCAGGCCGGCGACGCCCCGCTGGCGCGTTGTGCATTATGTGGACGGCTGCTGAGCGTGGGCCGATGCGTTGCTAACTTGGGCAGACGCATCACGTGAGCGTGCCATGCGACCGTTGGAGGGAAGCGTGCGATGAGTCGGTACGTCGGCGACCCGGTGGTCTTCAGCGGCAACGCGCATCCGCAGCTCGCCCGCGACGTCTGCGCCGCGCTCGGCGTCGAGCTCGGCTGCGCCAACGTGTTCGATTTCGCGAACGGCAATACGTTCGTCCAGTTTCTGGAGAACATCCGCGAGCGCGACGTCTTCCTGATCCAGTCGGGCGCCCGCCCGGTCAACCACCATCTGGTGGAACTGTTGATCATGATCGACGCCGCGCGGCGCGCCTCGGCCGGGCGGATCACCGCGGTCGTGCCCTACTACGCCTACGGACGTTCGGACAAGAAGGATCAGCCGCGCGTGCCGATCACGGCGCGTCTGTTCGCCGACCTGATTCAGACGGCGGGCGCCGACCGGATGCTGACGATGGACCTCCACGCCGGCCAGATTCAGGGATTCTTCCACATCCCCACGGACGAGCTGACCGGCCAGATGCTGCTGATCGACCACTTCGCCGAGCAGGGCTTCGAGGGCGTCGTCGTGTCGCCCGACCTCGGTTCGGCCAAGCGGGCGCGCGCGGCCGCGGACCGCTTGCACATGCCGCTCGCGATCACGGAGAAACGTCGCAGCGGTAACGAGGACCAGGCGGAGGTGATGCAGCTGATCGGCGAGGTCGCCGGCCGCGACGTGCTGATCATCGACGACGAGATCGACACCGCGGGCACGCTGGTGCACGTCGCCGAGCTGCTCCGCGCCGAAGGCGCGCAACAGATCTTCGGCGCGGCGACGCACGGCGTGCTGTCCGATCCGGCGCTGCAGCGCCTCGATGCCAGCCCGTTCGGCAAGGTCGTGGTCAGCGACACGCTGCCGCCGCCAGCGGGCGGAGACCGCTGCCGCCTGGAGGTGGTCTCAATCGCACCGCTGCTCGGCGAGGCCATCCACCGCATCCACGAGGGCGACTCCGTCGGCGCGCTCTTCACATAGGTCACGTAGGTCGCATCGGGAACAACAAGGATGGCAGGGGCGTCTCACAGACATGAGACTTCTCGCCGTCGCTCTGCTTCCCTTGCTGATCGTCGCCTGCGCCAACGACGCGTTGCCGTCCTATGTGGCGCTTGCTCCCGTCGCGGAGCAGGCAGCGCCTGCGGTCGAGCCAGAACCGCTGCCGGACGAGCCTGAAACCGAGCCGCCGCCGCCCGAGCCCGAGCGCGTTCGGTTCCTCGTCATGCGACTGACCGACGACCTCGACATCTACCAATGGCCAGGTGCCGACTGGCAACCGTTCGTGCGCCATCGTCCAAACACGCTGTTGCTTGCAGATGGTCGGACGCGGACGGTCGACGGCGAGCTCTGGCTGCGGCTCGATATGAACAACGACGTCGTCGGCTGGGTGCGACAAGCCGAGACGCCGCTGAGCGAGTCGGAAGTGCAAGCGTTGCCGGCGGTGCAGCCCGCTGAGTTCCCCACAGCGAAGGTCGAGGCGGCCGGTGGCAAGATCATCAAGGTCACGCTGTTGGGGCAGTCAGTGGATGGGCAACGACTGGTGATGCGCCTGCCGGGGACGGATCAGCCGTTGTTGGTCCATCGCTCGGACCTGAATCTGGATCCCGACGAGTGGGCGGGGATGGCGACGTATGAGGGCCCAGTTTGGGGCGAGTGGCGGCCACCGCGTCAGCCGCCGATCGTCGCCGTGGAAGCGAGGTACGGGGCAGAGATCCATGACCGACCGAACGGCGCTCCGAGCGGATTTCGGCTCTATCAGGTGAGCGACACATGGGGTGACGTCCCGCGCAAGCAGTACGCCGTGCTGGGGCGTTCACTCGACTCACAGTGGCTGGCGATTCGCATGGACGACTTCTCGCCGCCCGTCGGTTGGGTCCAGCTGGAGTCAGTCGACCTGAACGTCGAGCCAGAGTCGCTGCCCTACTTCCTCTCCGGCGACACGGAAGTGGTCCAACTCGACGCCGACGGCAACGTCGTCGGCGATGTCCATCGTGCACCACGGTTGTACCACTGGCAATGGCGCGACGATGGCGTGCTGGTCGGCTCAAACGATGGGCTTTGGCGCTGGAATCCAGTGCTCGACGAGCAGCCGACGCAGTTCGCACCCCCGCAGTGGGTCGTCTACTCGCCCGACGGACGGTACGCCGCCAGCGGCACGTCGCCGGACTACGAGAACGAGGACTTCACCCGCGAGATCACGATGACCGCGGTCGATACGGGCGAGTCGACGACATTCGTCGATGCCGGAGCTGCACGGTTCACGCACCACGACTCCGATCCATCGCTGCAATGGTCGCCAGATTCCCGGTCGCTGGTCGCTCGATATTGGCCGGACAAGGAGGATGACTGGTCAGGCGTCAACGTCCTGACATTTGACGGTGCCGTTACTCGCTTCGACCAGACAGTGACCGGCAGATTCGTTCGCTGGCTGTCTGATGGCACCTTGCTCATGGACCACGCCAGCGGACTCAAGGTGTATTCGGCAGACGGAGCGATACTGCGCGAGCTAGCGGACGTGCCAGACAGCTTCGATCGCAGCGAGAGTATGCAACTGTTGCATTGGAACGATGCCGAGCGAGCCTGGACCCTGTTCGACCTCGCCACGAACGAGTCGCGAGCGCTGCCCCGCCCGTTGGACTCCAGCGAATGGAGCTCCAACGGGTCTCAGCGTCCGCTCTACTACACAGCAGGACATCTCACTCACTTCCTGCGAGCCAACGGAGGCGACGCTGTGTCATCACTCGTCTATGACGCGGAGCGGGATGTCGTGATCGAACTTCCCGACGTCGCAGTCGACACAGCCGTCTTCACCTGGCTGGTTCAATCGCACCAGTGGAGCGACGATGGCAGCCATGTCGCGGTGGTGTTCGCCGACGGACACGGCGTCGTGTTCGATATTGCTGATCGGTCCCTGACGTCGCTGTCGCTTCCGCAGGGCAGTGAAGTCGAGCCTCGCTGGTACCAAGAGAACAGCATCGTCGATTGGTCCCCCGATGGTCGATTGATCTTGACCAAGAACAAGCGCCGTTCAAGCATCTACGACGAGAACGGCGTCGCCGCGTATCCGCCGCCTCCGGGCTATGTGGCGGCGCCGTGGCCCGAAATCACCGAGTACCTCCTGATTGCGGCTGGCACCGGCCAGGTCGTTGCTCGCTTCCGCGCAAACACTGATGAGTGCTGGTCGGCCGGCCACGCGGCGGCCTTCTCTCCCGATGGCAACTGGCTCGCATTCAGCGGCCGCGTCAACGACTGCACCTGACCTGCACTGCACTGGGCTGCGCTCTATAGTGGATTTGTATGCCCGGCGCTGAGCGTGCGCGGGCTGGAGTTGAGGATCCTGGATGGGTTTGCTGGATCGGGCCAGGAAGCGGGCGGGCGGGCTGCTCGGAGACGCCAACGCGCGCGAAGTGAACCGTCTGCAAGGCGCGGTTGAGGCCGTCGCCGACTGGGAGTCCAGTCTGGCGCGGCTCGGCGACGACGAGCTGGCGGCCAAGACGCCGGAGTTCATCGCCCGACTCGAAGACGGCGCCTCGCTCGACGACATCCTGCCCGAGGCCTTCGCCGTCGTGCGCGAAGCCGCCCAGCGACAGGTGCAGATGCGCCACTACGACGTACAGATCGTGGGCGGCATCGTCCTCCACCAGGGCAAGATCGCCGAGATGCGCACGGGCGAAGGTAAAACGCTTGTCGCCACGCTCGCGCTGTATCTGAACGCGCTCGAAGGCGACGGGGCGCACCTGATCACGGTCAACGACTATCTCGCCAAGCGCGATGCGCAGTGGATGGCGCCGATCTACCACTCGCTCGGCCTCTCTGTCGGCGTCCTGCAGCATCGCGCGGCATTCCTCTTCGACCCGACGGCCGACTCAACCGTGGACATCGAGAACCCGGATGCACTCGACGCCGAGGAACTGCAGCGTCGCCGCGAACTGGGCGATCTCAAGATGCTGCGGCCCGTGACTCGGCAGGAGGCCTACCGCGCCGACATTACCTACGGCACCAACAACGAGTTCGGCTTCGACTTCCTGCGCGACAACATGGTCATGAACGCGTCCGAGAAGGTCCAGCGGCCGCTCTCGTTCGCGATCGTCGACGAGGTGGACAACGTCCTGATTGACGAGGCCCGGACGCCGCTGATCATCTCCGGCCAGGCTGAGGAGTCGCTCGACACCTACCGCGTCTTTGCCAACATCGTGCGCGGATTGCAGCCCCAGACGCACTTCACTCCTGACCCCAAATCGCGCACTATCGCGCTGACCGAGCAAGGCATCGCCAACGTCGAAGACGCCCTGGGCATTGACAACCTGTTCGAGGGCGAGAACGCCCGCCTGACCCGATTCCTCGACGCCGCGCTGAAGGCCAACTTCATGTATCAGCGCGACCGCGATTACGTCGTGCGGCAAGGCAAGGTCGTGATCGTCGACGAGTTCACCGGCCGCATGATGGACGGCCGCCGTTACTCCGAGGGTCTGCACCAGGCAATCGAGGCGAAAGAGGGCGTCTCCGTCGAGCGCGAGACCGTCACGCTGGCCACGATCACCTATCAGAACTACTTCCGCATGTACGACAAGTTGGCGGGCATGACCGGCACCGCCGAGACCGAGGCCGAGGAGCTGCACAAGATCTACGGACTTGATGTCGTCGTCATTCCCACCAATCGAGACATGGTCCGCGACGATCAGGCCGACCTCGTCTTCCGCACCGAAACGGCGAAGTTTGAGGCGGCGATTGACGAGATCGCCGGACTGTCGCAGGCGGGACGTCCCGTGCTGGTCGGCACGGCGTCGGTCGAGACATCGGAGCGGTTGTCGTCGATGCTGCGCCGCAAGCGGATCGACCACGAAGTCCTGAACGCCAAGCAGCACGAGCGCGAGGCGCACATCATCACCGCCGCCGGCGAGCCGGGCGCGGTCACGATCGCCACCAACATGGCCGGTCGCGGCACGGACATCAAGCTGGGCGAGGGCGTCTCCGCCCGCGGCGGGCTCGCCGTGATTGGCACCGAACGGCACGAGTCGCGCCGCATCGACAATCAGCTGCGCGGACGCGCGGGACGCCAGGGCGATCCCGGCTCCTCACGCTTTTATGTCTCGTTCGAGGACGGGATCATGAAGCGCTTCACTCCCGACTGGCTGCCCGGCATGCTCGAAAAGGCTGGCCTCGAAGACGGCGCGCCGCTCGAGTCTGGCATGGTTGGCAAGGCGCTCGAACAGGTGCAGCAAAAGGTCGAAACCTTCCACTTCGATATCCGCAAGCATCTCGTCGACTACGACGACGTGATCAACCGCCAGCGCGAAGTGATCTACGCCGAGCGGGACAAGGTGCTCACCGCGCAGGAGGAGCTGCCCGAGATCGTCGAGGACATGCTGCTCCAAACCATCGATGATCTGGAGACCTCTTTCACCAACGAGCTGTGGGACGACTCCACCGCTGAAGAGTTCTGGCAGGAAGCGGCGCAGGTGCTGCCGCTGGACCGTCTCGATCGCGGCGCGCTGCTCGGCGCAGAACTGGATGAGTGCGTCGAGGCGCTGCGCGATCACGCGGCGCTCGAGCTCAAGACTCTCGCCGACAAGGTCGATGCTGCCACCGGCGGCGCGGCCGTCGAGGTGCTGCGCAGCCTGCTGTTGAGCACCATGGATCGTCTCTGGATTCGCCATCTGACCGAGATCGACGGCCTGCGCCAGGGCGTCGGGCTGCAGGCCTACGGTCAGCAGGATCCACTTGTCACCTACAAGCGCGAGGCGTTCGACATGTTCGACCAACTCGTCGCCGCCTTGCGGCGCGACGTGTCGTCGACGGTCATGCACGCGACGCTGCGGGTCGACGAGCCGGGCGCACCGAGCGCGCCGCCGTCGGCGCAGCAGCATCGGACAGCGCAGCGTCCGCGCCGAGCGCGCGGCGTGACGGCCGAGCGCAGCGCCGTGCGCGTTTCCAACGTCCGCGAGTCGGGAGGCGGCAGTGACGCCGGCGGCGTGGCCGTGGCCTCCCGACCGGGATCAGCCGCGGGCCAGAAGGTCGGACGCAATGCGCCCTGTCCATGCGGCAGCGGCAAGAAGTTCAAGCGCTGCTGCGGCAAAGCAGCGTAAGGGCAGCGTCAGGGCAAGATCAGGCCTGGTTCTCAGGGCTGCAGCACTGGCCCCGACGGCGTGAGTGGATGTGCAGGGAGTCGCAAGCATGGCAGCGTCGGCCGCAGGCGGAGCAGACGACCACCCGTTCCCCCACCGCACGGCGGCGGACGGCCCGATCGACGCCGGCTTCGCAGCGGACGACCCGGCCGACGCCGATCACGCGGAACCGCTCGACGGCGAGCTCGTCGAGATCGGCCCTGGCGAGCTGCTCAACGCGTTTCACGTTCAGATTGGGAACGGGCGCGCCTGGTTCGACGCGTTGCTGGACTGCATCAACCAATGGCAGATCCCGCGCGAAACCGTCGACGGCCGCGAGTACGTCTATCTGATCGAGCGAGAAGCGTTCGACTGGCTGTTGCTGGCCGAGCGAATCTGCGACTCGGCACCGCCCGGGTTGCTGCCCAGCGCTGAAGTGGATGCGCTGCTGATCGAGGAGACACCGCCCGTACGGCTCTCGGAGGCGGAGTT
>JAJDZG010000041.1 GCA_022824765.1 Dehalococcoidia bacterium
CGTCTTCCCATCCGATCAGGCCTACTGGAACAAGGACTAGCACCCCTTCGCAGTACCGGAGGGACATGTCAGATCGAGACACCGCAGCGGCCCGTCCCCTCCGTCATTCCAGCTTGTCTGGAATCTCGCCCGACCAGAAGCGCACAAAGGGAACGAGGTCCCAAACTCCGCTGGGACGACGATTCGCGACCGCTGTGTACAGTGAACGCCGTGGACGATGCTGCGCTCTTCCTCGGACTGAACTGGATCGACCTCGTCGTCATCGGCGGAGCGCTGGCCATCGGCGGCTGGGGATGGAAGCTCGGCATCCTGCGAGCCGGCGTCGCCCTGATTGCGGTGGTGGTCGGCGTCGTCCTGGCCGGCATGTACCACCAGAGCGTCTTCACCGACCTCGCCATTGACGACGCGCCCTCCGGCCTGATGCGGACCGTCAGCTTCAGCGTCATCCTCGCGCTCGTGCTCGTCGGTGGATTCGCGCTGGGCACGCTGCTCAAGGGCTTCGCATCCATCTTGCTGCTGGGCATGGCCGACCGCGCCGCCGGCGCCGCCTTCGGACTGATCCTTGGTCTCTTGTTGGCCCAGGCCGTCTTCGCCATCCTCGTCCTCGCCGGACTCGGTGACGCCCACGACACCCTTGGCGACTCAACCATCGGTTGGTGGATGATGGATAACACCCCAGTGGTCCGCGCCTTGCTGCCGTCCGAGTTTGACCTCGCCATCCAGGAATTCGTCTCCGAGGTGGACAGCCTGCGCGACGCCGTCGACCAGTTGGACACCCCGCTCAACGGCGGCTGATCCGATCCGGTCCGCACCGCCTGGTCCCCCTCAGTCCCTGCGGGACAGCTCGCCTGGACCCCCTCAGTCCCTGCGGGACAGCTCCCCCTGAGAGGGGGAGCGATTTGGGTGCATGTTGCCTTTGGTACGATCAGCTCGGTGTCATGTCCGTTCTCAGCCGCTCGGTCCTGGTCCTCAATCAGAACTACGAGCCGCTGCATGTCTGCAATGTGCGGCGGGCCGTCGTGCTCGTCTCGCGCGGCAAGGCTGAAGTGATCGACCGGCTCGACCGCGCCAAGTCGTTGCTGCGCAGCGCAAGCGGCGTCCACGATGTCCCCTCCGTCATTCGCATGGTCTACTTCATCCGCCGACCGAGACCGATCATGCGGCTGTCGCGCCGTGAGGTCTTCAACCGCGACCGCTTCACCTGTCAGTACTGCGGACGACGCACGGCCACCAAGGACCTCACGCTCGACCACGTCCTGCCCCGCTTCCGCGGCGGACGCCACACCTGGGAGAACCTCGTCTCGGCCTGCCGCGTCTGCAACCACCGCAAGGCCGGGCGTACCCCGCGCGAGGCCCGCATGACGCTGCGCAGCGAGCCCAGGCGACCCTCCGTCACCCCGGCTAGCCTGTTCGGTCAGTACCTCGAGAGCCAACCCACCTGGGCGCCCTTCATCCCCGGCGCCGAACGCGTGCTCTCGACCGACTAGCGAGATCAGCCTGCTAGACCGATTGGCAGGCGCGGCAGAACGACGTCACCCGCCGATTCGGCGACACCTCCGAGATTGCCGCAGCGCAGGTGGGACACGGCTCTCCGCCCTTGCGGTGGACGCGCAGGAAATCGCGCGGCTTGCGATCGATCTGATCGCCAATCTGCGCCGCGCAGACATCGCCCGCCCACGACAACGTCTCGACCATCGCCTCATACAGCGCGATCCGACGCGACTCGTCCAGCTCCGAGACCTTCGTGAACGGGTGCAGCCCGGCCGCGAACAGAATCTCGTCGGAGTACGCGTTGCCAATCCCGGCGATGAACTTCGCATTGACCAGCACGTTCTTGACCTGTCCGCGATGACGCGTCAGACGCTGCAGGAACCGCTCCGGCGTCAGTGCGGGATCCAGCGCGTCGGGTCCCTGCTCATTCAGCACCGGCACCGTGTCCAACTCGTCAGCGTCGACCAGGTAGACCTTGCCCAGAACACGCTCATCGATGTAGCGCAGACCCAATCTCGCGTCGTCATTCTCCGCCGCAAAGCGCAGCGCGACGCAGGTCCGCGCATGAGCCTTGAGCGGCTTGCCCAGACCGTCCGCTCCGGCCATCCACTGGAAGCGCCCGTTGAGCATCGGGTTGACCGCCATCACGCTGCCCCGATCGGTGTACCAGAGCAAGAACTTGCCGCGCCGCTCGACACGCTCGATCCGCGCGCCCAACATCCCAGCCTCGAAATCAGGCCTGGGCAACCGCACCACGATCGGCTTCGGCACCTCCACCGACGAGATCGACCGTCCGCCGATTCGCTCCGTCAGCACCTTTGCGACGTGCTCCAACTCCGGAATCTCAGGCATCGGAATTCGCTGTCCCGGTCAGCGTCACGGCCGCGGAGCACGCGGATAGCTGCCGATGATCCGCAGACGCTCCAGCTCCGGCTCCATCCGCGCCAGCGCGTCCGACAGCGGCGCCGTCGAGCGGTGCCCATCGCAATCGACCAGAAAGAGATACGTGCCCAGCCGCTCGCGAGCGGGCCGCGATTCGATCCGCGTCAGGTTGATGCCCGCGTCGGCAAAGTGCTGCAGCGCTCGCAGCAGCGCGCCCGGACGGTTGGCGGTGCTGAACAGGATCGTCGTCCGATCATCGCCCGTCGGCTCGTGATCCTGCGCCGCCAGCACCACGAAGCGGGTCGCGTTGCGGTGGTCGTCCTCGATCCCGATCTCCAGGATCTGAGCGCCGTGCAACTCGGCCGCGCGGCGCGGCGCGATCGCCGCCGCCTGATCGCCCTGCTCGACCGCCCGGCCAACCGCCTGCGCGGTCGACAGCGTCGCCTCCGTGCGGGCATTCGGAAATCGCCGCGCGATGTAGCGCTGGCATTGACCCAGCGCCTGCGGATGCGAGTAGATCGTCGTGATCTCCGTACTGTCGGCCGTCGGAGACACGATCAGGCAATGCTCGATCGCGATCACCAGCTCGCTGCAGATACTCAGATCGAGCTGATGAATGATCAGATCATGCGTCTCGCCGACCGCGCCCGCGAGCGAGTTCTCAAACGGCACGACCGCCGCATCCACCTCGAGCCGCGCCGCCGCCTCCGCCGACGCCGTGATGCTGCCGTACGGGACCAGCTCCGTCCCATCGCTCCCGCCCGTGTACAGCACGCAGGCCTGCTCGGTGAACGTGCCAGGCGGCCCCAGATAGGCGATCCGTTGTGCTGTCGGACGTGCTGTCGGACGGTCAGACATCGGTCAGTCGTTTCAAGTCAGGGCCGCACGCAAGGCTGCCTCATGCTGCACGTGGGTGACCGCGATGACCAGATCCGAAGCGTGGATCGTCGTGGTCGGGCCGGGAATCAGCGCCTCGTCGCCCTCGCGCACGACCAGCACGAGCAGGGTACTCGGCGGCAGACGCAGCTCGCGCACCGTGCATCCCACCACCGATGATTGTTCAGCCACCCGTTGCTGGCTGAGCATGAACGAGCTCGACGCCAACTGCGTCAGCCGCGTCAGACTCTGCAGCCCCTTGTTCACCTCGAGCTCAATCGCATTCACGATCGAGGTCGTCGCCGACACCGTGTTGTCGAAGCCCAGCGCTCGGAAGATGCTCTCGTTGCGCGGATCGTTGATCCGAGCGATCACCTTGCCCGCCCCGAAGCGAGTCGCAGCCGTCTGCCCCACCGCGAGATTGGCCTGATCACGGCCCGTACAGGCGACCACCACGTCCGCGCGGTTCATCCCCGCCGCCTGCTGGACATGCACCTCCGTGCCGTCGCCGACCAACGCCACCTCGCCCAACTCATGGTTGATCGACCAGGCCGTGTCCGCCTCGCGCTCGATCACGCAGACTTCATGGCCCATCCCGATCAGATCGCGCGCCGCGCCTCGTCCGACCTTGCCGCCGCCGACGATCACGATGTACATCTGCCTAGACCCTGTCCCCCTCGTCCGACGCCGCTTCGCGCTCGGACGACGTCGCGAACGCCGCCTCGCGCACCATCTGGTCGAGAATCGTCGTCGGGTTCACGACGTTGATGCCCAGCTGCTGGTAGACCTCGGCCCGGTCCGGATCGTAGATGCGCGCCACGACGCGCGGCGCGCCGTGGATGTGCTTGGCCACCTGCACCGCCATCGCGTTGCGGTTATCGCCGTTGGCGAGCGCCAGAAACACGTCCGCATGCTTGACGCCCGCCGCCTCCTGGATCGCGCTGTCCTCGCCCGGTCCGACCACGCGCGTGCCAGAGAAGCTGTCGCCCAGCCAGTTGAACGCCGCCTGGTCGATGTCGATCACCGTCACGTGATGGCCCTCCGCGTCCAGCTCGCCAGCCAGCATCGAGCCGAGCCGCCCGCAGCCCATGATCACCACGCGCACGATCAGCCTCCCAGCAGACCGTTGCGCAGCGCGCCGCGCGGCGGCTCCCGCACCACGATCACCTCGCACGTCGCGTGGGAGATGATGTAGTCGGCCGTATGGCCCAGATCAATCGCCGCGCCCGAACTGCGCGCCAGCGCCGTCTGCTCGCCGCCGCCGTGCACCGTGTTCGCGTGCGACACGCCCAGCACGATCAAATCGACGCCCGTCTCGCTGGCCTCACTCACGATCGCCGGCCCAGCGTGACGCGCCGACAGGATCACCACCTCGCACGACACCTTGGCCTGCTTGACCTCTTCTTCCGCCTCGCTCACGCAGGCTTCGGCCGTCGCTTGCAGCTTCGGCAGGTCGGCATCCAGCGCGTAGGCCCGGTCGACCTCCGCGACATAGATGGGCAGCACGCGCGACTTGCGCCGGTCCACGCGAGCCAGCGTCAGCGCCACCTCCAGACCGCGCCGCGCCTCCGGCGAGCGGTCGAACGGGACCATCACAGAGATGCCAGCCATGCCCCTAGCGTATTCCCTGCCCCACGCCAGCTACTGACTAGCCGATGACGGTCTAGTACACGTACTTCGGCTGCTCGCGGACCACGTGCGATCCGTCCTCGTCGAGCTGCTCGAGCCAGGCGTGCAGGCGTCCGTTCTCGATCTCGATGAAGCCCAATGTCCCCATGCGGGTGTCGAGGTTGCGCGGATACATCGGACTGCCCGGATTGATCAGCAGCACGCCCCGAATCGTCTCCAACGACGCCACGTGCGTGTCGCCATGCACCACCACGTGGCGTGGACCGCCGAAGTAGTGGTCCATCATCGACTCAACCGTCCGATACGGCGGCCACTCCGGCAGCGCCATATCGTGCGTCAGCCCGAACGTGAATCCCTCGAACTCCAGGTTCCACGCCTCACGCAGCCGCGGATCCTCCGGCTGCACCGGCCGTCCGCCCGATCCGTCGTCGCCGTTGCCGCGCGCGACATAGATCGGCGCCACCGCCTCCAGCTGGTCGATCAGGCCGATGTCGTGGATGTCGCCGCCGTGCAGCAGGACATCCGCCGTGCGAATCCGATCCCACAGCTGCGGCCACAGCTCCGTGCCGGCTTCGGGAACATGAGTGTCGGAAATGAGACCAATGCGCATGCTTGCTAGCCTAACGCCACTGTGAGAGACCGTCGCACCAATTCACTCGCGATCGATATCGAACTGGGCAACGTCGCCCGACGCATCGAGCGGCTCGCCAATCAGGGTCTGACCCGCTGGGTGATCCTCGCCGCGATCATCGCGCTCGCCATGATTGCCGCCTACATGTGCCGTGTCGACCGCGATGTCGCCCAGTTTGCCGGCTCAGGCGTGCTGCCCCAGACGGACATCCGCGTCGCCATGATCACCCACGGCGGGATCGGCGATCCATTCTGGGACGAAGTCGCCGCCGGCGCGTTCGCCGCGCAGCGAGAATTCGGCATCGACCTGCTCTACGACGGCGACGGCAACGTCAACGAGCAAGTCCGCCTCGTCGACAACGCCGTCGCGCTGGGCTATGACGTGCTGATCGTGTCGCTCGCCGACCCCGACGCCCTCGAAGACTCCATTCGCGGCGCGGTCAGGGCCGGCCTGACCGTGATGTCGATCAACTCCGGCGAGGAGCGCGGCCGCGCCTTCGGCGCGGTCACCCACTTCGGACAGCCCGACGGCGTCGCCGGGCTCGGCGCCGGCGAACGGCTCGCCACCGCCGGCGTCACCAAACTGCTCTGCCTCATCCACGAGGCCGGCAACGTCGGCCTCGAATCCCGCTGCGCCAACGCCGGCCTCGCGCTCGAGCTGTCCGGCGGCACGATGCAGCGCCTCTTCGTCACCGGCACCGCCGACCGCGTCTCCACCATCGGCGAGATCGCCGCCGTCCTCCAGGCTGACCGATCGATCGACGGCATCCTCGCGCTCAACTCCAGCATCGCCGAACTCGCCCTCGAATCGATCGCCTCGTCCGCCTCCCAGGCGCGGCTCGCAACGTTCGACGTCTCGCCCGCCGTGCTCGAGCTGATTGAGTCCGGCGAGATGCTCTTCGCTGTTGACCAGCAGGCCTACCTGCAGGGATTCCTGCCTATCGCCTTCGCCTACTTCCAATCACTCGACGCCGATGACGAGACCGTCGGCATCCTCGTCGGCATGGAGCGTTGGGCGGCCTCTGGACGGCTCGTGACCGGACCAGCGTTCGTCGACCAGTCCAACGCCCGCCGCTACCCCCAGTTGGGAGACGACTGATGCGCGCCAACACGTCAGCCCCGTCGCGGCGCTGGATGCTGCCCGGCCTGCTCATCGGTCTGCTGTTCGTCGCGGCGGCCGGGCTGTGGTCCGCCGGCTGCGCCAGCGCCGCTCGTGAGCGCCTCGGGCTGGGACTCGCCCCGCCAGTCTCGGTCGCGATGATCGTGCACGGCGCCGACGGCGACCCATTCTGGGCCGAAGTCAACAGCGGCGCCATCGACGCCGCCCGCGCTTTCGACGTCAACCTGCTCTGGCGCTCGACGCCCGATACCAACGAGCGGGTGCGCTTGGTCAACGAAGTCATCCAGCAAGGCTTCGATGTGCTCGTCGTCTCCCTGTCCGACCCTGAAGGCATGAACGAGGTCATTCGCGACGCCATCGTGGTTGGCATGACGGTCTATGTGGTCAACGTCGGCTCCGAGCTCGGCGCCGAACTCGGAGCCGATTCCTACTTCGGCCAGATCGAGACGGTCGCCGGACTCGCGGTCGGTGATCGCTTCGTCGACGTCGGCGCGACCCATCTGCTCTGCGTCCTGCACGAGCGCAACAACATCGCGCTGACCACTCGCTGCCAGCGTGCTGGCTCGCGCGTCGGACAGGTCACCAACCTCTACGTCGATCCGGCCGACGGGATGATCGCCGACCAGATCAGCGACGCGTTGGCCCTCGATCCCTCAATCGACTCCATGCTGACGATGAACACCGCAGTGATGAACGCCGCCTCCGACGGACTCAACGACGCGCTCGACCAAAGCGACGCCGGCCGCGTGGTGGTCCACGCCGTCTTCGAGCTCAACGAAACCATTCTTGATGCGATTGAAGATGGTCGAGTGGCGTTCGCCGTCGACCAACAGCCATACTTGCAGGGGTATCTGCCCGTCGCCTACTCGCGATTGGTGCAGTATGCGGAGGTCAGCCAACGTTACGAACAGGGCGACGAACTGGCCGACGCCATGCTCCAGTGGATCGCCGGCAGCGGCATTCTGCTCGGACCTGGATTCGTCGACAACAGCAACCTGGCCGCGGTCCGCGCCGCGGTCGACAAGTATCAGCCGCCCACACCGAGCGAGTGACCGCCATCGTGCCAGGTCCAACAGTTACTCTGCCCGATAGCGCCCAACGGCTCTGAAAGCGACGCCGACGTGTTACGCGACCAACTGGCACCGTTCACACCGAACCGCGAGTGGACCCGCAACCTCGTGCTGCGGCCCGAGCTCGGCTCGCTCGTCGCGGCCGCGCTCCTCTTCATCTTCTTCAGCATCGCCAGCTCCGGCGCGATGTTCGAGATCCCCACCATCGCCCGCATCCTCGACACCGCCTGGCCCTACGGAATCATCGCCGTCGCCGTGGGACTGCTGATGATCAGCGGCGAGTTCGACCTCTCCGCCGGCGTCATGGTTGGCACCGCCGGCGCGCTGCTCGGCGTGATGGCCACCGAGTGGGGCATGAACCTCTGGCTCGCGCTCGTCCTCTCGCTCGGTATCTGCCTCGCGCTCGGACTCTGGAACGGCGTCCTCGTCGTCTGGACCGGACTGCCCTCCTTCGTGATCACGCTCGGAACCTTCTTCGGCCTGCGCGGAGCCAACGTCGCGCTCTCCAAGTACTTCACCGGCGACGCCCTAATCGAAAACATCGACGAAGCCAGCGGCTACGACGCCCTGCACGCCATCGTCGCCACCGTCTTCGGCACCGCCCCCTCCGACTTCCGCGTCTCCCTGCTCTGGTGGGGCGGATTCATCGTGATCGCCACCTGGATCCTCTGGCGCACCAAGATCGGCAACTGGATTTTCGCCACCGGCGGCGACCGCGAGGCCGCCCGCGCCGTCGGCGTACCCGTCAACGGCACCAAGATTGGCCTCTTCATGCTGACCGCCGGCGCCGCCTGGTTCGTCGGCGTCAGCAACGCCGTGCGCTACACCTCCGTCCAGGCCGGACAGGGCGTCGGCGCTGAATTCTTCTACATCATCGCCGCCGTCGTCGGCGGCTGCCGCATGGCCGGCGGCTATGGATCAGCCGTCGGACCCGCGATCGGCGCGCTGATCTGGGGCATCGCCTTCATCGGCATCCCCCAGGCCGGCTGGAACTCCGACTGGCGCTGGGCCTTCCTCGGCGTCCTGCTGCTCGTCGCGACCCTGATCAACCACATCGTCGGCGAGCGCGTCCGCGTCCAGCGCTCCAGCTGAGCAGGAACATCTCATGAGCACCATGGAAGTCAGCGACGACACCCAACAGCCCGACACCCAGCAGCCCGACACCGAGCCGCCCGTGATCGAAACCCGCGGCCTGGGCCGACGCTTCGGCCCCGTCGTCGCCCTCCAGGATGTCGACGTCCAGCTGCACGCCGGCGAGGTCAACTGCGTCGTCGGCGACAACGGCGCCGGTAAATCGGTCTTCATCAAGATGCTCTGCGGCATGCTCGGAGCGAGCAGCGGCGACGTCCTGCTCGACGGCGCGCCGATCGCCTTCACCTCGCCGCGCCAGGCGCGATCCTTCGGCATCGTCGCCGTCTACCAGGACCTCGCCATCGTGCCCTTGATGTCGCTCTGGCGGAACTTCTTCATGGGCGCCGAACCCGTCCGCGGCTGGGGCATCTTCCAGCGCTTCGACGTCCCCTACGCCAAGCAGACGATGAAGGCCGAACTCGACAAGCTCGGCGTCGACCTCGGCGATCCCGACCGCGCCGCCTACACCATGTCCGGCGGCGAGCGCCAGGCCCTGGCCATCGCCCGCGCCCTCTACTACGGCGCCCGTGTGCTGATCCTCGACGAACCGACCTCCGCCCTGGGCGTACGCCAGTCCGGCGCCGTCCTGCGACTCATCAGACGCGTCGCCCAGCGCGGCACCTGCGTCATCCTCGTCACGCCCAAGCCGCAGCACGCCTTCTGGGTCGGCGACCGATTCCTCGTCTTCAAGCGCGGACGACTCCAGGAAGACCTGCGCAGCGAGGACCTGACCCTCGAGAGCCTCTCCTACCTGATGGCCGGCGGCGGCGAGGTCGATGAACTGCAGAGCGTCATCACCGAATCGGTCACCGGCTGAGCAAACCGCGGCGCTCCTGTGTGCGCCGACACGCCCCCCCCCCTCCCCCGTGCAGACCCAAGCCCAGCGCGCGATAGACTGAACACACCGAGCCGAGATTGAGGAGCAACCATGGTCGTTGAGACGGCGACGCAGACGGTCAAGGCGGGCCTGGCGCAGATGCTCAAGGGCGGCGTGATCATGGACGTGGTCACCCCCGAGCACGCGCGCATCGCAGCGGAGGCCGGCGCCTGCTCGGTCATGGCGCTGGAACGCGTCCCCTCCGACATCCGCGCCACCGGCGGCGTCGCCCGCATGTCTGACCCCTCCCTGATTCGCGGCATCATCGACGCCGTCTCGATCCCCGTCATGGCCAAGGTCCGCATCGGACACTTTGTCGAAGCCTCGATCCTCGAAGCCCTCGGCGTCGACTACGTCGACGAGTCCGAAGTCCTCACGCCCGCCGACGAAGCATTCCACATCAACAAGCACCAGTTTGCCGTGCCATTCGTCTGCGGCTGCCGCGATCTCGGCGAGGCCCTGCGACGCATCGCTGAGGGCGCGGCCATGATCCGCACCAAGGGCGAGGCCGGCACCGGCAACATCGTCGAAGCCGTCCGCCACATGCGCGCCGTGCAAGGCGCCATCGCCCGACTGCAACAGATGGGCGACGAAGAACTCGTCTCGTACGCACGCGACATCGGCGCGCCCGTCGAGCTGGTCCGCGAGACCCGCGAAATCGGCCGACTGCCCGTCGTCAACTTCGCCGCCGGCGGTGTCGCCACACCCGCCGACGCCGCGCTGATGATGCGCCTCGGCGCTGACGGCGTCTTCGTCGGCAGCGGCATCTTCAAGTCCCAAGACCCCGCCCGCATGGCCAATGCCATCGTCCGCGCCGTCACCCACTATCAGGACGACGACGTCCTCGCCGACGTCTCGACCAACCTGCCGCAAGCCATGTCCGGCATCGAACTGTCAGACATCCCCGAGCCCGAACGCCTGGCCAAGCGGGGCTGGTAGGCGGCGGCCTCTGAGATGGGGTCGATCACGAACCACCACGCTGCTGGCCGCCACGCTGCTGAGGCCGTCAACATCGGCGTTCTCGCGCTGCAAGGCGACTTCGCCGAGCACGCCGCCTCGCTCCGACGCGCCGGCGCTCAGCCGCTCGAGGTCCGCACGATCGACCAGCTCCAGCACGTCGACGGCCTGATCATCCCCGGCGGCGAGAGCACCACCATCGCCCGACTGCTGATCGCCTACGACCTGCGAGAGCCCCTCATCGCTCTCGGCCGCCGCGGTCTGCCAATCTGGGGCACCTGCGCCGGCGCCATCCTGCTCGCCGAAGAGATCATCACGCTCGACCGTCCCGCCCTGCACCTGATGCCGATGACCATCGAACGCAACGCCTTCGGCCGCCAGATCGATTCCTTTGAGGCGCACCTCGAACCAGGCCCCTTCGGCAGCGGCGACATCCCCGCCGTCTTCATTCGCGCGCCGCGCATTCGCTCCGTCGACGACGCGGTCCACGTCTTACTCCGACTCGGCCCGGAACACGACCACGAACCCGTCGCCGTCCAGTACCAGTCAATCCTCGCAACGACCTTCCACCCCGAGTTGACCGCCGACACCCGCATCCACCGACACTTCGTCGAGATGTGTCAACAGCGCGCACGACCAAGCGCACGGACAAACGCACGGACAGGCGAGGCACACGCGACGCTGGGACGGTTAGGCTGAACACAATGCCGGCTCCGACCTCCGTGCACAACGCCGCAGCCTCCGCCGACGACCTCGAGGCCCTGCTCTCAACGCTGCCGGCCGCCATCCGACGCGCCGTCGAACAACGCGGCGTCGCAGAATCCTTGCTCGAGATCGTGCTCGACTTCGGCCGCTTGCCCTACGCCCGATACCTCGACGGTGAAGTCATCCTGCGCGAGACCGAAGTGACCAACGCCGAGCTCCAGCTCGTCGTCGCCGCGCTCGGCGAGTTCGGCGCCGACAATCGCGCCGGCATTCCACGCACCCTGCACCGCATCGCCGCCATTCGCAACCGTCAGCGCGCCGTCGTTGGACTCACCATGCGCGTCGGACGAGCCGTCACCGGCTCCGTCGCCGTGATCGAGGACTTCGTCAAGGAAGGCGCATCGATCCTGCTGCTCGGACGCCCCGGCGTCGGCAAAACGACGCTGCTCCGCGAGGCGGCCCGGGTCCTCGCCGAGCAGGGCAAGCGCGTCGTGATCGTCGATACCTCCAACGAGATCGGCGGCGACGGCGACATCCCCCACCACGGCATCGGACGGGCTCGACGCATGCAGGTCGAACGCCCCGAACTGCAGCACGCGGTGATGGTTGAGGCTGTCGAGAATCACATGCCCGAAGTGATCGTGATCGATGAGATCGGCACCGAGCTCGAAGCCCAGGCCGCCCGCACCATCGCCGAACGCGGCGTCCAGCTCGTCGCCACCGCGCACGGCAACACCCTCGCCAACCTGATGCTCAACCCTACCCTCGTCGACCTGATCGGCGGCATCCAGACCGTCACCCTCTCCGATGAGGAGGCGCGCCGGCGCGGCACTCGCAAGTCGGTGCTCGAACGCAAGGCGCCGCCCACCTTCGAGGCGCTCGTCGAAATCCAGTCCTTCTCCCGCGTCGCCGTCCACTCCCAACTCGACGCCACCGTCGACGCTCTCCTGCGCGGCGAATCGGTCGACGCCGAGATCCGCGAAATGGACGACGACGGCGATGTCCACACCTCCATCGACTCCGTCCGATCCGCCGTCGGCGACAACGCCCTCTCCGATGTGCCATCGTTGTTCCCCGACGAGCACCGCTGGGCCGGCCCAATCGGTCGGATCGGCAGCGGACCCTCCTTCGGCAACGGTACGACCCACGAAGAGCCGCTGCGCCGTCGACGCGAGAGCCGCTCGCGCCTGCAAAGCGCCTCGCCCGGACCGCACCAGAAGATCTATCCGCTCGGTGTCTCCCTCGCACGCCTGCGCGACTCGATCCGCGAGACCGGCGTCAACGTCTCCATCGCCGAGCGCATCGAGGAAGCCGACGTCGTCATGACCCTGCGACCCTCCTTCCGACGCCGACCGCCCGAGCTGCGACTGGCCGAATCCAGGCGTCTGCCCGTCGTCGTGCTCAAACACAACACCGTCCTGCAGATGGAAAAGAGCCTGCGCGCGCTGGCCAAGGGCTCATCCCCCAACGACGCGGTCACCGCCGCGCTCTCCGAAGCGGAAGAAGCCATCTCCCAGATCCACTCCGGCCGCCAATCCAGCATCGACCTCGCGCCCCAGAATCCCTACATCCGCAAACTCCAGCATCAGTTGGCCAGCGACCAGGCGCTGGCCTCCGTCAGCAAGGGCCGCGAGCCCAACCGCCGGGTACGCATCCATGCCGGCTGACCCCATCAAGCGCGGAGCGTTCATCACCGTCGAAGGCGGCGACGGCGCCGGCAAAACGACGCTCGCCCGTGCCCTCGCTGCATGCCTCGTCGACGCCGGACACCAGGTCCGCCTGACCTTCGAACCAGGCGGCACCGAGCTTGGCAACCACCTCCGCTCCCTCGTCCTCAACCCCGATCTCGATCTCTCCGACTGGGAAGAAACATGGCTCTTCCTCGCCGCACGCGCCTCCCACGTCAGCAAGGTGATCCGCCCCGCCTTGCAGGACGGCGAAATCGTCATCTCCGACCGCTACGCCGACTCCACCCTCGCCTACCAGGGCTTCGGACGCGGACTCGACCTCGACCGCCTGCGCCGCGTCAACGATGAGGCCACCCAGGGACTGATGCCCGATCTCACCTTGCTGCTCGACGTGCCGGCAAAGGTTGGACTGCAACGAACCCGCGCCCGAACATCGAGCCGCGACCGCATTGGCGACGCCGCCCTCGCTTTCCACGAACAAGTCAACGCAGGATTCCGCGAACTGGCCAACCTATCTGCTGGGCGCGTTATCGTGATCGACGCTGCCCGCGACGCCACGCTCGTCCGCGCGGCCGCCCTCAAGACCCTGCGCGAGTGGCTGGACCGGCAGCTCGGCGACTCCCCAGGCGTTGCGGAGCCAGGAAGTGCGGACCAATGACCTCAGAACAAGCTGATTCCTGGCCCGGGCGCAACCCGGACGTACAACCGCTGGGGCCCGTCACCGTGCGCTTGCCCGCGACCTCCGCCAATCTCGGCACCGGCTTCGACGCCGTCGGCGTCGCCCTGCAGCGCTATGCGACTGTCACCCTCTCGATCGCAACCGGCAGCGAGGGCGAACGCTCGCCCATGGCCCGCCACGTCCGACGCGCCGTCCGCGAGCTCTACCGCGAACTCGATCTCGAACGGCCCGAGATGGAGCAGATCGACGTCAGCGTCTCGACCGAATTCCCGCTCGGTCGCGGTCTCGGCGCGAGCGCAGCCTTCCGCGGCGCGGGACTCATCGCCGCCAACGCCTTGCTCGGCGGGACGCTCTCCATGCACCGCCTGCTGGAGATCGGCTCCGAGCTCGAGGGCCACGCCGACAACATCGCGCCCGCGCTCTTTGGCGGCTGTCAGGTCGTCGCCTTCGAAGGCCCCGACGTGACCCGCATCGACCTGCCCGTCGCCGATGGTCTGCGCTTCGTCGGCTTCACGCCCAGCTTCAACATGTCGACCAAGAAGGGCCGCAAGCTGCTGCCGCGCAATCTGTCGCGCCAGGACGCCGTCCATCAGGCCTCACGAGCAGCGCTGCTCGTCGCCGCGCTCTCCACCGGTTCCTGGGACGCCCTCAAGCCCGCCGTCGACGACCGACTGCACCAGGCCCCGCGCTCCGAACTGTTCCCCGAGATGTTCGACCTCTTCGACGAGGCCGAGTCAGCCGGCGCCTACGCCGCCTACCTGTCCGGCGGCGGCTCCACCCTCATGGCCCTGACCGACCACGACCACGCCGAGGCCGTCCGCCACGCCTGGACCTCCGCCGCGGCCAGCCGCAGCATCACCGGCGACGGCTTCATCACCCAGCTCGATACGACCGGGGCGCAGATTCTGTGACCGTCGTCCAGAAGTACGGGGGAACCTCGGTCGGCTCCGTCGAGCGCTTGCGCAACGTCGCCCGTCGCATCGCCGACCGCGCCGCAACCGGCGAGCGCCTCGCCGTCGTCGTCTCCGCGATGGGCAAGTCCACCGACGACCTGCTCGCCCTCGCCAACCAGGTCAACCCGCGTCCCCCGCGACGCGAAACCGACCTGCTCATGGCGACCGGCGAGATGGTCTCCTCGGCCCTGCTCGCGATGGCGCTGATCGACCTCGGCTGCCCCGCCATCGCCCTGACCGGCGCGCAGGCCGGTGTCTTCACCGACCAGACCTTCGGACGCGCCCGCATTCGCAACATCGACACCCAACGCCTCGAAGCCGAGCTGAACGACGGCCAGGTCGTCGTCGTCGCCGGATTCCAGGGTCAGAGTCCGCAGGGCGACTACGCCACGCTCGGGCGCGGCGGCTCCGACACCTCAGCGGTCGCGCTCGGCGCCGCCCTCAGCGCCGATCAGGTGGAAATCTACACCGACGTGCAGGGCATCTACACCACCGACCCGCGCATCGAACCCAACGCCCGCTGCCTGCGCGACATCGCATCCGAAGAAATGCTCGAAGCGGCCCAGCAAGGCGCCGGCGTCATGCACCCCCGCGCCGTCGAGCTGGGACTGCTCTATCAGATACCCATCCTGGTGGCGTCGTCACAAGCCGAATTCGGCTCCGGCGGCGGCACGCTCATTCGGGAGCGCGTTGTCATGGAACCTGAAAATCGTGTCAGAACCGTTGCCCTCGACCGCGACGTCGCCTCAGTCACCCTGCGCAACGTCCCCGACCGACCCGGCATCGCCGCCCAGCTCTTCGGTCCCCTCGCCGACGCCGGGATCTCAGTGGACACCATCGTCCAGAACGCGTCCGAACTGCAGCTCACCGACCTCACCTTCACCGTCACCGAGAGTGACTGGGAACACACGCAGGAGCTCAGCGCCGCGTTGGCCGCTGAGCTCGGCGCGGCCAACGTGCTCTTCGACCGCGACCTCGTCAAAGTCTCCCTGATCGGCACCGGCATGCAGTCCGGACCCGGCTACGCCGCGACCATGTTCCGCTCCCTCTCCGACGCCGGCATCAACATCGAACTGATCACCACGTCCGAGATTCGCATCACCTGCCTGGTCCGCGCCGACCGCGGCGAAGAAGCCGTCCGGCTGCTCCACGCCGCCTTCCGCCTCGACGAAGACCTGTCGCCCGACGCCTAGTCGCCCGACGCCGGGCTATCCAGACTCTGCACGCCGTACACGCCGTCCCCAGATTGCCCGCCGCCGATTCGACCGTCGCTTGCCTCTCCTGCACCTTCTCCTTCATCTTGAGTTGACGGAACGAACAGGAAGTCGAGCCTGATGTTTGCGCACCTCCACACGCACACCGAGTACTCGGAGCTGGACGGCCTCTCCAAGATCACCCCGCTCGTCGAGCGCGCCAAGTCCTACGGCCAAGAGGCCCTGGCCATCACCGACCACGGCAATCTCTACGGCGCGACCCAGTTCTACCGCGCCTGCCGCCAACAAGACATCCAACCCCTGCTGGGCATGGAGGCGTACGTCACCTCCGGCGATCGCCGCGACCATTCCGGCGGCCGTAACTCCAGCGCCAACCGCTACCACCTCGTGCTGCTCGCCCAGAACATGACCGGCTGGCGCAATCTGATCCAGCTTTCCACTCGCGGTCACCTCGAGGGCTTCTACTACGCACCGCGCATCGACCACGAGCTCCTCTCCGAACACGCCGAAGGCCTGATCGCCCTCTCCGGCTGCCCCTCATCCGAGTTCCAGCGCGCGCTCGAGCACGACGACATCGACGAAGCCAAGCGCGTCGCCAACTGGTACCGCGACGTCTTCGACGACCGCTACTACTTCGAAATCCAGCGTCACGAACAGCTGCCCCAGTTCGAGCCCGCCCTGCGACGTACCGTCGAGATTGCCAACGACTTCGGCGTGCCCTTGGTCGCCACCCAGGACTCCCACTACACCGATCCCTCCGACCACGACGCACACGACCTCCTCCTCTGCATCGGCACCAATGCCCTGCGCAGCGACGAGCAGCGCTTCCGCTTCGACGGCCAGGACTTCTACCTCACCTCCGAGACCGAGATGGCCCGCACGTTCTCGGACATCCCCGAAGCCGTCACCAACACCCAGCTCGTCGCCGAACGCTGCGACGTGACGCTGGACTTCGACCGTCTACAGCTGCCCAAGCCCGACATCCCCGAGGGCTCGACCGCGATGGAGCACCTCACCGACCTCGCCGTCGCCGGACTCCAACAGCGCTACGGCGACGCCCCCGACGGCCACGTCGATCGGCTCCGCTACGAGCTCGACGTGATCAACCAGATGGGCTTCGCGGAGTACTTCCTGATCGTGATGGACTTCGCCCACTTCGCGCGCGACCGCAAGATCGCCCGCGCCGTGCGCGGATCGGCCGCTGCCAGCCTCGTCCTCTACTGCCTCGACATCACCGAGATCGACCCCATGCAGTACTCGCTCGTCTTCGAGCGCTTCCTCAACCTCGAACGGCGCGAAATGCCCGACATCGACATGGACTTCGCCGACGGCCGCCGCGAGGAAGTCATCCGCTACGTCGCCGAGAAGTACGGGCGCGAGCGCGTCGCCCAGATCATCACCTTCGGCACGCTCGGCGCCAAGGCCGCCATCCGCGATTCCGGACGCGCGCTCGGCATCCAACGCTCAGAACTCGACCGCGTCGCCGGCATGGTCCCCAACCAGCTCAACATCTCCGTCAAGGACGCCATCGCACAGTCCTCCGACCTCCAGCGCGCCCGCGACGACGACCCCGTCGTGCAAGAACTGCTCTCCTACGCCGAACGCCTCAACGGTGTCGTCCGCAACGTCTCCACCCATGCCGCCGGTGTCGTCATCTCCCAGGAACCGCTCGCCGAAAACGTCCCCCTCCGACGACCCAAGGACGACTCCGACGAGGACGAGTGGATCCCCATGACCCAGTGGGACATGAACGAAGTCGCCGCCGTCGGACTGCTCAAAATGGACTTCCTCGGCCTCACCAACCTGACCATCCTCGAGGAAGCCGTCGCCCTCTGCCGCGACCATGACGGCGTCGAAATCGACTACGGCAACCTGCCCGACGGTGACGACCGCACCTACCGCATGCTCTCGCAGGGCGACACCTTCGGCGTCTTCCAGCTCGAGTCCGGCGGTATGCGCCAGGTCGTCGAAGAGCTGAAGCCTGACTCGATGGGCGACCTCGCCGCCCTGCTCGCGCTCTATCGGCCAGGACCGATGGAACACATCCCCCGCTTCATCGCCAGCAAGCACGGACGCACCGCCGTCTCCTACCCCCACAAAGACCTCGCCGAAATCCTCGACGACACCTACGGCGTGATCGTCTACCAGGACCAGGTGCTGCACATCGCCCGAAAGTTCGCCGGCTACACGCTCGGCGCCGCGGACGTGCTGCGCAAGGCGATGGGTAAGAAGATCGCCGAAGTCATGCAGATGGAGCAGGCCCGCTTCTTCGACGGCGCCCGACAGCAGGGCTACAACGAGACCGAAGCCCGCACCATCTTCGAACTCATCCTGCCCTTCGCCGGCTACGCCTTCAACAAGGCCCACGCCGTCTCCTACGCCGCCATCGCCTACCAGACCGCCTGGTTCAAAGCCAACTATCCCGCGCCCTACATGGCCGCCGTCCTGCGCGCCGCCCACGGCAACGCCGACCGCGTCCGCGAGGCCGCCGCCGAGTGCGGACGCCTCGGCATCCCGCTGCTCTTGCCCGACGTCAATCGCTCGCAAGTCAGCTTCTCCCTGGAGCGCATGGCCGACGGACGCAGCGCCATCCGCTTCGGCCTCGCCACCATCAAGGACGTCGGACGCGGCGCGGTCGAGCCGATCATCGCCGAACGTCAACAGAACGGACCGATCAGCAGCGCCGGCGACCTCGCCGAGCGCCTCGACGCCAAGACGATCAACCGCCGCGCCATGGAAGCCCTGGCCAAGGCCGGCGCCTTCGACGCCATCGCCGAGCGCGGCGCGATCGTCTCCGCCGCCGAGAACATCCTCAAGCAGGCCCGCCGCGCCCAGGAACTGCGCGACAGCGGACAATCCAGCATGTTCGACCTCTTCGGCGACGAAGTGGCCTCGCCCGTCCCCCCCGTCGAGCTCGAAGAGGGCCACGAAGCCACCAGCCAGGAACAGCTCAACTGGGAGCGCGAGCTGCTCGGCGCCTACGTCTCCGAGCACCCGCTGCAGCGCGCCACCCGATCCCTCGAAGGCCGACTCAACGCCCAGCTCTCCGAGCTCAAGGAAGAACTCGCCGGCCAAACGCGCACCATCGTTGGATTGGTCAACAACATCCGCAGCCTGACCACGCGTAAGGGCGACCCCTTCGCCGCCGTCACCGTCGAAGACCTGTCCGGAACCTCCGAGCTCACCGTCTGGCCAGATACGTGGTCCGAAACGCGCGCCATCTGGGAACCCAACGCCATCATCGTCGCCAAGGTCTCCATCCGCGTCCGCAACGACCGACTGACCATCGCCGTGCAAGAGGTTGAGGAATGGAAGCCCGTCAGCGCAGCGCCCCCGCTCACCACAGCCAACACGAACACACCGTCACATAACGGCAGCTCGTCGGACCGGTCGGACGCGTCCGATGCGTCGAACGTGCCGCCAGCCCAGCCGAGCACGCCGTCCCCGCCGACGATCAAGCAGGCGCCGCCTCCGCCCTGGATGGACAAACCACGCGAGCCGCTGGACATCGCCCCAACGCCCGTCACCGCCGACCACACCGCCGGCGACACCACAGAACGGGTCGCGCTCTGGATCACCATCGTTGAGTCCGGTCAGCAGGAGCAGGACCTCAACCTGATCGGCAAGCTCGAAGGCGGCCTCACCTCCGCCAAGCTGATCCACCCCGGCGATGTGCCGGTCGTTCTGCGCATTCGCTACGCCGGCCGCGAGCAAGTGCTCGAGTGCTCAGACGCATGGCGCGTCTCGACCGATCCGCAGGTCGTCGCGCTGCTGCAGAGCACCCTCCAGTCGTCCGGCACCGTCGAGCTGCGGCCCCCAGCCGCCGCGTCCGATCAGCCGCTGCCCGCCGCCGACAGCGCGGCTGGCTAATCCATGCCGCACAGGTGTACGATTATGGACGTGTGTTCCAATGTTGCCGCGTGTCTTGGGCGCGGCGCACGCGCTCGGTATGGTTGGGAGGTAGCAGTGCATCGAGCGGAGCTGTCTGATGAAGGTCGTGTTCTTCGAAGAGGTCGAGGGAACCGCGTTGGTCGGAGAAATCAAAGACGTCAAGAACGGCTTCGCCCGCAACTTCCTGTTGCCGCGCGGCCTCGCCGGTCCGACCACCCGCAACAACCTCGTCCGAGCCGAGCGGCTGGCACAGGCCGACGCCATTCGCCAGGAAAAACTGGACGGCGAAGCCACCCCGGTCGCCACAGCCATCGCCGGCGCCGAACTCACCTTCCAGGCCCGCGTCGGCGAGCAAGGCCGACTCTTCGGCTCCATCACCGCCCGCGACATCGCCGATCGGCTGACCGAGCTAGCCTCCGCCGCCGTCCCCGATTCGGCCATCGAACACCGACAGGTGCAGCTGCCCCAATCGCTGCGCTCGCTCGGCACTGTGGATGTCCGGGTGCGCCTCACCCGCAACGTCTCGGCCGAGATCAGCGTCACCGTCGAGCCCGATGCCGACAGCGCGGAGCTCAGCTTCGACGAAGTCCTCGCCGCCGAGGACGAGGACGGACAGGACCCGACCGCCGAAGCGACCGACGACGACGCCTCCGAAGCATCCGCAACCTCAGAGCAGGCCGAGCCCGTCGAGGCCTAACGCCGACCGCGCCCAGCAGCGCTGCCGCCGCGGCGGTCCTCCCGAGAGGAGGCCGCCGTGGTCTCCTCTGACCCGATCCCGCCCGACCTGCTCGAAGAGAACGGCTTCGCTCCGCCGCCGTATGCGGGGCAACCCCAGCCCGTCCGCCGCAGCACCGAACGCGGCCTGCCCGCCGATCAACAGGCCGAAGAGGCCGTGCTCGGCGCCATCCTCTCCGACGAGACCACCTACAACAGCCTCGCCGGCATCCTGATCCCCGCCGACTTCCTCGATCCGCGCCACCGCGACATCTTCCGCGCCGTCTCTGCGCTCGCCGACCGCGGCGACTCAATCAACACCGTCACCGTCGCCAGTGAACTCACCGTGCTCGGCAAGCTGCAAGACGTCGGCGGCTATCCCTATCTCAATCACCTCGTGCTCGAGCTGCCCTCCAGCATCGGATCCGAGTCCTTCGCCAAGATCGTGTTGCGCATGTCGACCTACCGCGACCTGATCGAGGCCACCCGCGACATCGGCGAGATCGCCTACCACGCCAAGGCCGATGTCACCGATTCACTCGCCCAGGCCATGGAGCGCCTCTACGCCGTGCGCGGCGCCGACCAGCGGCGCGACTTCCGCCTGCTCTCCGAAATGCTGCAAGACTTCCTCGTCCAGGCCACCAGCGATGAGGCCAGCGTCAGGCCCACCCGCACCGGCTTCAGCGACCTCGACAACCTGCTCGACGGCGGCATGCGGCCCTCTGACCTCGTCGTGCTCGCCGCTCGACCCGGCGTCGGCAAGTCGGCCCTCGCCCTATCGATCGCCCGCAACGCGGCCATCGCCGATGGCGTCGCGGTCGCCATCTTCTCGATCGAAATGGCCGCTGACCAGATCGTCCAACGCCTCGTCAGCGCCGAATCCGGCGTCCCCCTCGCCCGCTTGCGGCCCGAGCGCCACAACGACCAGGAGAACCAGAACATCTCCCGCGCGATCGGCACGCTCAGCCACGCTGAAATCTACATCGACGATTCCAGCGGCCTGACCCTCTCAGAGCTGCGCGCCCGCTCTCGATATCTGCACACCCGACTCCAGGATCACGCCCGATCTGACGATGGACGCGGCGCGCTCGGACTGATCATCGTCGACCACATCCAGCTCGTGCACGCCTTCTCGCGGGTCAGCGCCGATGCCAATCGCGTCAACGAAATCTCCACCATCTCCCGCACCCTGAAAGAGATCGCCCGCGAGCTGCAAGTCCCCGTGCTCGCCCTCTCGCAGCTCTCGCGAGACATCGAAAAGCGCAACAACAAACACCCCCAGCTCTCCGACCTGCGCGACAGCGGCTCCATCGAGCAGGACGCCGACGTCGTCGTCTTCATCTACCCCGAGTACCGCTATGAAGGCGGCGGCTTCGGCTCCGACGACGGCGGCACAGGCCACAGCAGCGAGCCCGGCGTCGCCAAGCTGATCGTCGCCAAGCACCGCCACGGCAAGACCGACGACATCGACGTCCGCTGGGTCCCCGAAGTCATTCGCTTCGAAGACTTCTACAACTACATGAACGAAGAAGAGCTGTACTGATGAGCTTCGACGGCTTCGCCTCCGGTGCACCAGCGACGCCGTTGCCCCAGGCGCTGCTCCGCGACCTCGCGCCGCAGATGACCGACCCCGCTGAGCTCGTCGTCACCCTCTACGCGGTCGAGGCCTTGGCCCGTGTGCGGCGCTTTCCCCGACTGATCGCCCGCGCCGAACTCCAGCAATCGCGCCCCTTGATCGAAACCCTCGCCTCGCTCTGCCCGAACCGCGAGGTCGATGCCGCCTTCAGCGACGGGATCGAGGCCGCGATCCAGCGCGGCACCCTGATCTCCGGACGCTCCCAGCGAGACGACGCCGAGCACGGCTGGATCGACTGGATCGCGCTCAACGACCACGACGGCCGCCGCGCCATGTCCGCCACCGCCGCGATGCCCTCACCGACCCCTGCGCCGCGCGGACGCGAGCCGCTCGCATCCGGTGCCGCATCGATCTGGCAGGACGCCTTCGGTCGAGCCGTCCCGACGATCCTGGCCGACGAGCTGATCGCCGCCGAGTCTCGCTACGGCGTCGACTGGTTGCGCGACGCCTTCCGCGAAGCCGCCGCCAATGACGTCCGAAACTGGCGCTACGTCTGCGCCATCCTCGAACGCTGGGAATCCGACGGCCGCCAGCCCGGCTCCCCTGCACTGGAGACTGATCATGGAAGACCTGGGACCCTTCGCAGCGCTGGTCGGGATGATGCCTCGAGATTTCGTCACCTCTTCCGAGAGTGAGCCGCCTGAACGCGATACCTCGCTCTGGCGCGACCCCGACGCCCCCGATTGCGACATCTGCGGCGGCGCCGGCTACGTCCGCCTCTCCAAACCCGTCGGCCACCCCGAATTCGGACAGGTCCGACCCTGCGGCTGCCAGCAGACCCAGCAGGCCGCCCGCACCGCACGACGCTTGCAGCGCCTCAGCAACCTCGGACCGCTCAGCAGCGTCCGCCTCTCCGAACAGCAATCCACCTCTGAACCGCTCGCCGCCGGCTGCCGTTACGCCGACGCGCCCGACGACCTCTCCGGTTGGCTGCTGCTCGTCGGACCGCCAGGATCGGGACGCACCCGCCTCGCCGCCGAAATGGCCAACCGACGCATCGCCGACAGCCGTGAGGCGCTCTACTTCGTCGCCGCCGACCTGCTCGATCGCCTGCGTGCCGCGATGGTCGCCGACGACAGCAGCAGCTTCGACTATGAACTGCTCTTCGAGCACGTCCGCGACGCTCCATTCCTGATCCTGGACGACCTCGACTACGTCTCGCCGACCGATTGGGCCCGCGAGAAGCTGCACCAACTGCTCAACCACCGGCGCAGCAGCAATCTCCGCACGGTGCTCATCGCCGAGTCGCCCAGTCTCCATCAGATCGGGCTGCAGGCGATGCTCACAGACCTCGTGACGCGCCTCGACCTCTCAGCCCCGAGTACCGACGACGCATCGCAGCGCTATCGGCAGTTCGGCGGGATGACCCAAGAGGTCTTGCAGGACTACCGCTTCGACAACTTCCGCGCCCACGGTCTCGGCGGCGAAGACGATGTCGTCAACCTGCCCATGGTCCGTCAGAGCGTCGAGGATTGGACCGCCCAGCCCAGCGGCTGGCTGGTCATGGTCGGCGAGACCGGTGTCGGCAAGACCCACCTGGCCGCCGCCGCCGCCAGCGAGCGGCTGCATACCGGCGATTCGGTCTGCTTCGCCGTCGTCCCTGAACTGCTCGACGCGCTCCGCGCCTCCTACGGCGGCGGCGACGACGCATCCTTCGACGCCCTGTTCGCCGCCGTCAAGGATGTCGACCTGCTCGTGCTCGACGACCTCGGCGCTCAGCAATCCACTGACTGGGCCAACGACAAGCTCTATCAGCTCTGCGGCTACCGCTACACCAAAGCGCTGCCCACCGTGATCACGATGAACGACATGCCCGACGAGCTACCGCCTCGCCTCGCCTCCCGCATCATGGACACCCAGCGCAATCTGTTGCTGCGCCTCAACGCCCACGACTATCGCACCGGGCAGCCGCCCCGACCGCTCACCGAGACCGCCCGCCCCCATCGTCAGGCGCGCCCTCAGGCTCGACGCCAAGCTCGGCGGCGAGGTCGGCCGCAGGCGTGAGCGAACCTTCGATCCACTCCTCGCCGTCCGACCACACTTCCTTCTTCCAGATCGGCACAATCGCCTTCAATCGGTCGATCCCGTAGTGGCAGGCCGCAATGCCCTCCGCACGATGCGCCGACGACACCGCCACCGCGACCGACGCCTCGCCGATCGCCAGACGCCCCGTCCGATGCTGCATCGCGATCTCCAGCACGTCCCAGCGCTCGCGAATCTCAACAGCGATCTGACGCATGATCTTCGTCGCCATCGCCGGATATGCGTCGTACTCCAGATAGTCCACGTCGCGGCCCAGATTGTTGTCCCGCACCACGCCCACAAACAGCGAGACCGCGCCCGCCTGCGGAGTCAGCACCAGCTCATGCAGCGCCGTCGGATCGAGCACATCAGGCGTGATCTTGAAGTACTCATCATCCGCGCCGCCGCTGACCGGGGGAATCAGCGCTACGTCGTCGCCCGTCGACACCGGATGCTCCGCGCCGACATACTCCGCGTTGACCGCGAACATGATCGAGTCCCGCATCGCACCGACCTGCGGATAGCGGTCGATCAACGCGTCCATCACCAGCCCGGCCGTCAGCGGCTGCGGGAGTCCGCACAGCTCGACCTGGCGCGTGCCGCAGGTCTCGGCGAGATTGGCGAAGAGTTGTACGGTGAGCCGCATGGTCTCATCATATCCGCCGCTCCGCGCTGCGCAGTCCGCGCTGCAAGCGCTCGCCGATACCGCGCTGCCCCCGCACTGCGCCTGCTGCGCCGCCGCCGGTGTCTTGATCTGTCCCCAGTGCCAGGACCTGATCGAACCCGCCGACGGCGCAACTGGCCGCACTCGCTGCCGACACTGCTGGCTCCCGTCGCCCGCGCCCGTCTGCCAGGACTGCCTGTCGCGTCCCCTGCCGCTGCGCGAGCTGCGCGCCGGATTCGTCTACGACGGACCCGTCCGCGCCGCCCTGCTCACCCTCAAACATCAGGGCGTGCAGGCCCTCGCGCCGCTCCTCGTCGATCTCGCCGGATCGCTCCAGACCGCCTCAGACATCGATGTCATCGTGCCCATCCCCATCCCCCTGTTGCGACGCCGACGCCGCGGTGCCAACCAGGCCGCGCTCATCGCGCAAGCGCTCTCCGACCGCATCGGCCTGCCCATCGACGACGCAATCCTGCGTCGACGCGGATGGTGGGGGCCGCGACAGGCCCAGGCCCAATCGCGCGCCGACCGCCGACGCATCGTGCGCGGAGCCTTCGCCGCCGACTCCGCGCTCGCCAACGGACGCGGCATCCTCCTCGTCGATGACGTCGCCACCACCATGGCGACCCTCAACGAAGCGGCGCGAGTCTTGCGCGCCGCCGGCGCGCAAGCCGTCGACGCCTGGACCGTCGCCCGGGCGCAATGAGATGCCCACAACCATGACCCCAACGCAAGACTCCCAATTCTGGCTCTGCCACAAGCCGTTCGACGCGCAAGACCTACCAGTCGCGCTCGTCAGTCGCGCCCGCACCGCCGTCCTCAAGGACACCGCTCAACGCGCCCGCGACGCGGGCTTCGCGCGAGTCCGCGTCTTCTCCACCGTCGACATCGATGGCCTGACCGTCGAGCGAACATCCAGCCGCCAGTCAATCGGCAGCATCCTCGCAGCCGCCGCCCGCGAAGCGCCCGGACCTGTCTGCTACGCAGGATCAGGCATGCCGGCGATGACCGTCGAAGACTGGGCGGCCGTCTTGCGCACGATCGACTCCGCCGCCGTCACCAATCGCGTCTTCTCCTCCGACTGGATCGCGGTGCCGCACGGTCAACTCCTCGACGTGGTCGACGGACAGCAAACCGACAACCGCTTCGCGCAGCTTGTCCGCGATCAGGACGAGATCCCCCTCCACACCTTCCCCCGCTCTGCCCGATCACTCCTGGACGTGGACACCCCCGCCGATCTGGTCGTGTTGAAGACCGCCATGCTGGCGAACATGCAAGCGGGATCGCTGGACCTGGGCGACGCCGTCCAGGCCGAGCTGCGCAGCCAGACCGAGTTGGACCCGCGCGTACGTCTAGCCATCGACGTCTTCGAGACGATGACCCAGAAGGACAAGCAGCTGTTCGTCAGCGGTCGCGTCAGCGCTGCCGACTGGGCGCTGCTCGACCGTGACACCTCCTGCCGCGTCCGAGTGCTCTCCGAGGAGCGCGGACTGCGAACCCGCGGCGGACCTGTCCAGTCCCTGCTCGGCGCGCTCTACCGCGAGACAGGCCCGGATCAGTTCGTCGAGGCACTCTCCTCAATGGGCGACGCCATGATCTGGGATACCCGCCCGTTCCTCGCCCACATCGGCTGCAAAGTCTCGCGGGCCGACCGCTTCGCCGCTGATCTGGGCCTCTGGAACGAGATTCAGTCCGATCCACTGCGCGAACTGGTGCGCAACCTCGACCAGCGGCCGGTTCTGATCGGCGGACACTCACTCGTCAGCGGAGGCCTGCTGGCCGCCATCGACGCGGCCTGGACGCGGCGGGAGTCGTTTGGTTAACGTCTGCCCGCACCAGCGCGCGTGTAAGCTGGAGGCAACGTGGTTCGTGGGCTGTCGGGCGCAAGGCTCGGCGGCGGCCCCAACTGGGGTCTCCAGAACGCGAATGGGTGTGAGATGGTCTTGACCCTGGCTGGGGCCGCGTTGGACGCGGCCGACGCGGAGATTGCCTCCGCCATCGAACGTGAAGCCGAACGTCAGCGCGACGGACTCGAGCTGATCGCCTCCGAAAACTACCCCTCCGAGCCCGTCCTCGCCGCGATGGGCTCCGTCCTCACCAACAAGTACGCCGAAGGCTACCCCGGCAAGCGCTACTACGGCGGCTGCGAATTCGTCGACATCGTCGAAGAACTCGCCATCGACCGCGCCAAGTCCCTCTTCCACGCCGACCACGCCAACGTCCAGGCTCACTCCGGCACCCAGGCCAACATCGCCGCCTACTTCGCCCTCCTCTCGCCCGGCGATACCGCGATGGGGCTCGAACTCAATCACGGCGGACACCTCACCCACGGCCTGCCCGTCAACATCTCCGGCCGCTGGTTCGAATTCGTCTCCTACGGCGTCGACCAGGAAACCGAGCAGATCGACTACGACGCCATGGCCGCCACAGCCCGCGAGCACCGCCCCAAAGTGATCGTCGTCGGAGCCACCGCCTACCCGCGCATCTACGACTTCGCCCGCGCCGCCGAAATCGCCGAGTCCGTTGACGCAACCCTGATGGTCGACATGGCCCACGTCGCCGGCCTCGTCGCCGGCGGAGTCCATCCCTCGCCAGTCCCCTACGCCCCGGTCGTCACCACGACCACCCACAAGACCCTGCGCGGCCCGCGCTCAGCGCTCATCCTCACCAACAGCGAGATGGCCCGCGCCATCGACCGCGCCATCTTCCCCGGCACCTCCGGCGGACCTCACATGCACACCATCGCCGCCAAGGCCGTCGCGCTCAAGGAAGCGGCAACGCCCCAATTCGCCGAATACGCCGCCCAGATTGTCGCCAACGCCCGCGCCCTCGCCGATGCATTGATGTCCGAAGGCTGGCGCGTCGTCTCCGGCGGCACCGACAATCATCTCCTCCTGCTCGACGTTGGAGTCAAAAGTCTCACCGGCAAGGCCGCCGAAGCCGCCCTCGACGACGTCGGCATCACCGTCAACAAGAACACCATCCCCTATGACACCCAGCGTCCGACCGTCACCTCCGGCGTCCGCATCGGCACGCCCGCGTTGACAACGCGCGGCATGCGCGAGGACGACATGCGCCGCGTCGCCGGACTGATCAGCCGCGTGCTCGACCAGATCGACGACGCCTCCGAGCACGAGCGAGTCCGCGCCGAAGTCCGCGATCTCGCCGCCGGCTTCCCCATCCCCGGCATCAGCAGCTAGCCCACCCAAGCTCAGCAACATCGGACGGCCGCACGGCCGCAGCGAAGGAACGAAACATGGCCCAAACCGCCACAGCCTACGAAATCATGGTCGTCCTGCACCCCGACATCGTCGGCGACCAAATCGAAGCGCGCATCGCGCAGCTGCGCCGCACCCTCACCGAGCACGGCAACGACGTCACCGAAGTGATCGACTGGGGCCGCCGCCGACTCGCCTACCCAATCAAGCAGGCCTTCGAAGGCCACTACCTGATCGCCCACTTCGACGGCGGTCCCGACAGCCGCCGCGACGACCTGGAGCAGTCGCTGCTGATCGACGAACAAGTCCTGCGGCACATGATCATCAAGCGCGACCGTTAGTCTCCTCAGCAACAACATCTCGAGCGGCGGTACTCAATGGCGAGTCTGAACAAGGTCATGATCATCGGCAACCTCGGCCGAGACCCGGAAATGCGCTTCACCGCGAACGGTCAAGCGCTGGCGACCTTTAGCGTCGCATGCAATCGCCGCTATACGACTAGAGACGGTGAACAGCGCGACGAGACCGAGTGGGTCCGCGTCGTCTGTTGGGCCCGCCAGGCAGAGATCGCCGGTCAATACCTGCAGAAGGGTTCTCAGGTGTACGTCGAAGGGCGCCTGCAGACCCGCTCATGGGAAGACCAGCAGGGTCAGACCCGATACACGACCGAAGTCGTCGCCCAGTTCTTCCAAATGCTTGGTGGCCGCGGCGGCGGCGGCGGCGACTTCGGAGGCGGCGGCGGCGGATGGCAGGACGGACCTCCCGACTACCAGGGCGGCGGACCCGACGCCGGCGACCTGCCCTTCGAGTAACAACCAGTCACCCAAACCAACACGCACCACACGGACCACACGGACAATGCAGGAGAACGATTGATGGCGACTGACTCTGAACCGAACGTCGAAGCGGCGCCGCCAGCGGCGCCCGCGCCCGCCCCCGAGCCGCCAATCCCGGCTGCCCCGCCCGAGCCAGCGGCCGAAGCGCCGCCAAGCGCTCCCGCCGCGGCCGCTCCACCCACGAGCCTGCCCCGCATTACCCCCGCACCGGTCACCGGCGAGCGCTTGCCCACCATGATCGAGCGCACCCGCCGACGTGGTCGCCGGCGCCGCGCACCGACCTTCACACCACAGGAGGTCAAGTCGATCGACTACAAGGACGTTGACCAGCTCAAGAAGCTGATCTCCGACCGCGGCCGCATCGAGCCGCGCCGCAAGACCGGCCTCACCGCCAAGGACCAGCGCAAGCTCGCCCGCGAAATCAAGCGCGCCCGCGAGATGGCCCTACTCCCCTACACCGCCGAGCACATGCGCCAGACCTCCCGCTTCCGAATGGTCACCCGCGCCGCACAGCGTGCGATGCGCGCCGAGCTCGACGACGCCCCGCCAAGCGATCCCGTCGAGGGCGGCGCGGCCAGCCAGGACGCCCCACCGGCCGAGCCTCAGACCGCGCCAGCCGCCGAAGCCGCGCCCGTCAGCACCACAGCGCCGACCGATGCTGCGCCCGTCGAGCCGACCGCAGCAGCTCCGGCTGAGGCCCCTGCCAGCGCTGACCCGCCCGCTGACCCGCCCGCCGCAGATGCTGGGGAAGCCAACGACTGATGACCGCTGCGCTGGGCATTGGCCTCTTGGGCTTGGGCGTCGTCGGCCGCGCTGTCCTGGACGCCGTCCAGCACAACGGCGACGCCTACGCCTCCCGCTGCGGACGCCGACTCGACGTCCGCGCCGCCGCCGTCCGCAACGTCGCCGCTCGCCGCGAACTCGCGCCGGCCATGGTCATCAGCGACGACCCCATGGCCGTCGGCCAGCGCGATGATGTCCAGCTCGTCGTCGAGCTGATGGGCGGCGACGAGCCCGCCGCCGCATGTATCGAGGCGGCGCTGTCGGCTGGCAAGTCGGTGGTGACCGCCAACAAAGAGGTCATGGCCAAGCACGGCCCCCGCCTGCTCGCGCTCGCCGACCACAACGACGCCGAGCTGCGCTACGAAGCCAGTGTCGGCGGCGGCATCCCCATCATCGGCGTCCTCCAGCGCGACCTGCAGGCCAACGACGTCTCCTCGATCCGTGCCATCATCAACGGCACCACCAACTACATGATCACCGCCATGTCCAGCGACGGCGTCAGCTACCACGACGCCCTCGCCGACGCTCAGCGGCTGGGCTATGCCGAAGCCGACCCGACCAACGATGTCGACGGGATCGATGCGGCCTACAAACTCTCCATCCTCGCCTCGCTCGGATTCCACGCGCAGGTGTCGCCGACCCAGGTGCACTGCGAAGGCATCCGCGCCCTCGCCGCTCGGGACTTCGTCCACGCCCGCGACCTCGGCTTCGCGATCCGCATGCTCGCCACCGCGCGACGCACCGACGACGGACTCGACCTGCGCGTCCACCCCACTCTCGTCCCGACCTCCGACCCCATGGCCGGCGTCGAAGGCGTGCTCAACGCCGTCGCCGTCTCCGGCGACCTGATCGGCACCGTCGTGCTCGAGGGACCAGGCGCTGGAGCCGGGGCGACCGCCAGCGCCGTCGTCGCCGACATCCTGGACGTCGCCGGACGACTCGCCTCCGGACAGCCGCCCCGACGCTTGGGACAGATCGACACGTCGCCCGCGCTCGCGCCGTTGGCCGACATCCGAGTCCGCACCTATCTGCGCTTCGAGGTTCCCGACCGCGCCGGCGTGCTCGCCGAGCTCGGCGCCGTCTTCGCCGCCGAGGGCGTCAGCATCGCCTCCGTCTTGCAGACGCCCCATCCCGAGCGCTCAGATTCAGCCGACCTGATCGTCACCACCCATCACTGCCGCGACGGCGCCGTCGACCGTGTGCTCGCCAACCTCAAGCAGTCCGCCTCGGTCAACGACCTCGGCGTCCGACTGCGTATCGAGGATCGCCGTGACCACGATTGATCCGACCAGCAGCGCTGACTCCCAACTCCGCCGCCTCGAAGAGTCGGTCGCCGGGCTGCGCAGTCAAGTCTCAGAACTCGCCCAGTCCGAAGCACGCGACCAGCGCGAAATGGGCGTGCTCGAGCAGCGCATCCGCGAACTCGAAGGACGCGCCATCAGCCTCGCCGCCGAAATCAACGTCGTCGCCCGTCAAGCAGAGGACATGCAGAACCTGCGCGAGCGCGTCAACCGCTTCAGCGGCGACCTCGACGCCCACAGCGAACTCACCGACGCCGCAATTCGACAGCTGCGTCAGGACATGGAAGCTCAGCGCGAGGCCAACAACGAAGCCGCACGCCGCATGACCGCCATCGAAAAGGCCAACGCCGACCTGCGCGACCGCATCGCCGTCCAGGACGAGACGCTGCGGCGACTCAACGCCGAAGCTGGCGACGCCGCCCACCAGCAATCGCAGCTCGAGAACAGCCAGCAAGCGCTCGCCGCCAGAATCGCCGCCAACACCGAGGGCGTGCGCCGCGCCTCCAGCGAAGCCAACGCCATCGAAACCCGGATCGAGGCCGCCGAGCGCGAACACTTCCACCTCTCCGAACGGGTCGAACTCTCCTACCAGAGCCTGCGCCGCGTCGAGGAAACCGCCCAGGAGTGGGACGACGTGCGCACCGTCGTCGAGGCCCTGCGCAGCCGCGTCGAAGACTCCCTCAGCCAGCTCGACGCATCCAAGCTGATGGTCGCCTCCGTGCAGCGAGAGTTTGAGGCAATCGCAGAGCGAATCGGCACCGTTGAACGCGTCAGCGAGAACCTCCGCGTCCGAGACGCCCGCCGCGAACGCGACGTCTCCTCGCTCGGCGACCGGATCGAAAGCCTCACCTCCGAATCCGCCCAGGACCAGGACAAGTTCATCGCCCTCCAGGAACAAATCCGCCGACGACAGATTGACGACCTGGAGCAAGAAATCCGCGAGCTCAAGGCATTCCTGCGGGTGCGCGGCGATGACTAGCGCTTCTGCACGCTCCAACCTGGCGACCACTGCTGCTGCAACCGCAAGCGGCGGCGTCCTCCAGCGCTACGCCGCGTGGTTGCCGATCAGCGAAGCGACCCCCTGCGTCACGCTCGGCGAGGGCGCGACCCCGCTCGTCCGCGCAGAGTCGCTCGAGCGGCAGACCGGCGCCGACGAAGTCTGGCTCAAGCTGGAGATGTGCAACCCCACCGGCTCGTTCAAGGATCGCGGCATGGTCGTCGCCGTCGCCAAGGCCGTCGAGGACGGCGCATCCGCTGTCCTCTGCGCATCGACCGGTAACACCAGCGCCTCCGCCGCCGCCTACGCCGCCCGCTGCGGACTGCGTGCCTTCGTGCTCGTCCCGGAGGGCCGCATCGCCCAGGGCAAGCTCGCCCAGGCCGCCGCGCACGGCGCGAGAGTGATCGCCGTTGACGGCAACTTCGACGACGCCCTGCGCCTCGCCCAGCAGCTCACCGAGCGCCTGCCGCTCGCCCTCGTCAACTCCGTCAACCCCTACCGCATCGAGGGCCAAAAGACCGCCGCCATGGAGATCGTCGACGATCTCGGCGACGCCCCAGACATCCATTGCATCCCCGTCGGCAACGCCGGCAACATCACCGCCTACTGGCGCGGCTACAGCGAGTACTACCAGGCCGAGTACGCATCGCAGCGGCCGCGTATGCTCGGCACCCAGGCCGAGGGCGCCGCGCCCCTCGTGCTCGGACGCCCCGTCGCCAGGCCCGAGACCATCGCCACCGCCATCCGCATCGGCGACCCCGCCTCCTGGGACGGCGCCATCGCCGCCCGCGACGAGTCACACGGCGCGATCATCGCCGCCTCCGACGACCAAATCCTCGACGCCTACCGTTGGCTCGCCGACCGCGAAGGAATCTTCTGCGAACCAGCCTCAGCGGCCTCCGTCGCCGGACTACTCGCTCGCCATGGCGACGGCTCGTTGTCCGGCGCCAGAGTCGTCTGCACCATCACCGGGCATGGGCTCAAGGACCCCGAACGCGCCGTCCAATCGATCCCGGCCGATGTCGTCGAAATCGAGGCCAGCATCGACGCCGCCGCCTCCGCCATCGAGGAGGGCCTGCGATGACCGACCTCGTCGACCTCCCTCGCGCAGAATCGGCAGTCCGCGAGCTGTTGCTCGCGCTCGGTGAAGACCCCCAACGCGAGGGACTCGTCGACACCCCGCGACGCGTCGCCGCCGCCTTCGCCGAGACGCTCGGCGGACGCGGCGTCGACATCCCCGCCTTGCTCTCGATCGGCTTCGAAGAGGGCCACGACGAAATGGTCATCCTCCGCGACGTGCCCTTCTACTCCACCTGCGAGCACCACCTACTCCCCTTCCACGGCGTCGCCCACATCGGCTACGTCCCCAACGGACGAGTCGTCGGACTCTCCAAGCTGGCCCGTCTCGTCGACGCCGTCGCGCGACGCCCCCAACTACAAGAACGCCTGACCGCTCAGATCGCCGACTTGCTCATGGCCAACCTCTTGCCGCAGGGCGCCGGCGTCGCCGTCGAGGCCGAGCATCTCTGCATGCAGATGCGCGGTATCAAAAAGCCCGGCTCGCGCATGCTCACGTCCGCAATGCGCGGCAGCTTCCGCGAGCAACAAGAGACGCGGGCGGAATTCCTCTCGCTAGTCGGGACGCAACGCCTGTGAGCCTCAGTGTCGTTCGCGGTGGCTACGCCGAACTGGGCGATCGCTGGGACGCGCTCTGCCGCGCTGCCGGCTCCATGCCGTTCTCCTCACCACAGTTCGGTGAGGCCTGGTGGTCCGTCTTCGGACAACAATGCGTCGACGGAGACGCCGAACTCGACCTCGTCGGCCTCCAGAACGGCTCGGGCGACCTCGTCGCCCTCGCCCCACTCCGACGCTGCGGTTCGCATTGGACCTTCGCCGGCGACCATGAAGTGTCCGACTATCTCGGCCCCGTCGCCCTGCCTGGTCTCGAGTCCGACCTGGTCGCCGCCGTCCTCGACCGCCTGGACGCGGCCCACGCCGACTCCGCCGACTTCCGAGGCATCGAGCCCGGATCATCGTGGGAGAACGCCTTCCAGGCCGCTGCAACGCGCGGCTGGACCATCGAAGCGGCCGACGAGGCCGTGTGCCCCACGATCACGCTCCGCGGCGGCTGGGACGAGTACCTCGGCAGCCTGCGATCACGCGACCGCCGTGAGGTGCGCCGCAAGCTGCGTCCACTCCGCCAACTCGGCGGCGCCGTCACCTTCGATTCCGTCTCCGAGCCCGATGACGTCGCCGCTCGTATGCCAGAACTCCTGACCATGATGGCCGAGTCGCGCGGCGACAAGGCCATCTTCCTCACCGATGACATGCGCGCCTTCTTCGAACGACTCAGCGCCGCCATGGCCGACGCGGGATTGCTGCGGCTCTACATCCTCTCAGTCTCCAGCGAGCCGGCCGCAATGGTGTTGTGCTTCGTAGCGGACAACCAGCTCCTGCTCTACAACAGTGGATATGCTCCCCGATACCGCGACCTCTCGGCCGGACTGGCGTCCAAGGTGCTCTGCATCCGCGACGCCGTGCAACGGGGAATGTCCAGCGTGAACTTCCTGCGCGGCGACGAACCGTACAAGTACGAACTGGGCGGACAGAACGCCGTCGTACGACAGCTGCGTCTCACCCGTCAGAGCGGAGGCATCCGATGAGCCCCCTCAACACACACCGCAGCACACGCCGTCTGGCCGTCCTCTCAACCCACACCTCGCCGCTCGCCCGCGCCGGCACCACCAAGGCCGGCGGTATGAACGTCTACGTCGCCGACCTCTCCCGCCAGCTCGCCCAGATTGGCTGGGAAGTCGACATCTTCACCCGCCGCGACCGCGCCGACGCGCCCGACATCGAGCAGCTCGCCCACGGCGCCCGACTCTTCCACATCGACGCCGGACCGCGCGTCAGCCTGCCGCCCATCGAGATCGCCGCGCACGTCGCCCAGTTCACCGAGCAGGTCGACCAGATCGCTCAGGACCAGCCCGCCTACGACCTCGTCCACTCCCACTACTGGGTCTCCGGACTCTCCGGCATCGAGCTCGCCCGCCGCTGGCAGACCCCCCACACCGTCATGTTCCACACCCTCGGCGCGGTCAAGGAAGTCTTCCAACAGCCCGAACCCTCCTTCCGCATCGCCGGCGAGCGCCGCGTCGTCGCCTGCGCCGACGCCCTCATCGCCGCCACCCCCCACGAACGCGCATTCCTGATCGGCCAGTACGGCGCTGACGCCTCACGCGTCCATGTCGTGCCCTGCGGCATCGACCTCGACCGCTTCCATCCAGCCGACGCCGACGCCTCACGCCGCCGCATCAACGCCGCCCTGCCCGAGCTCGGTGTCAACGATGGCCCCGGCATCCTCTTCGTCGGACGCCTCGAACAGGCCAAGGGCGCTGAACTGCTCGTCGCCGCCCTGCCCCTGATCGCATCGCGGCCCGAGGCCCAGCTCTGGATCGTCGGCGGCGACGATCGCGACGAACCCGAGCGTCAGCGACTCCGCGAACTGGCCCGCGAAACCGGCGTCGAACCGCGCGTCCGCTTCGCCAGCGCCGCCTCCCGCGAACTGCTGCCCGACCTCTACCGCGCCGCCGACGTCTGCGCCGTGCCCTCCGCCTACGAGTCCTTTGGACTCGTCGCCGTCGAGGCGATGGCCGCAGCCACCCCCGCCGTCGCGACCCGCGTCGGCGGACTCGCCAGCACCATCGCCCACGGCAAGACCGGACTGCTCGTCGGCGACCGCTCACCCGACGCGTTCGCCCACGCCATCAACCAACTGCTCGGCGACCCCGCTCTCCGCACCCGCATGGGCGAGGCCGCCGCCGCCGATGTCGCCATCTACGCCTGGAACAATGTCGCGCACAGTATTCTCGACGTATACGACCGACTGCTCAGCGGGAGCGAGGGCAGCCCCAGCCGCGAGCCGTGCTGCCCCGATTCCATCGAGTCGCTGCTCGTCGCCGCCAGCTGAACAGCCGCAGTCACCGCGCTGATCGAACGGGAACGGCAATGTCCGACGCTGAAGCCGAACCCCGCCGCGCCCTCGTCATCATGGCGCACCCCGACGACATCGAATTCACCTGCGGCGGGACCGTCGCCCAACTCTCCGACGACGGCTGGCACGTCACCTTCTGCCTCGTCACCAGCGGCGACAAGGGCACCAAAGACCCCGCGCTCGGACCTGCCGACCTCGGCGCCCTGCGCGAGGCCGAGCAAGAAGCCGCCGCCTCCGAACTCGGCATTCACCGCTGCATCTTCCTGCGCGTCCCCGATGGTCACGTCGAGGACGGCTCCGAGTTCCGCGGCCAGATCGTCCAGGTCCTGCGCGACGTCCGGCCCGAGTTGATGATCACCTGGGACGGCTACCGCGGATTCAACCACCGCGATCACCGCACCGTCGGCATCGCCGCGCTCGATGCCGTCTTCCCCCTCTCCCGCAACGCCAACTCCTACGCCCACCAGGTCGCCGCAGGATCACAGCCCGTCTCCGTCAACACCGTCCTGCTCGCCGGCAGCAACGAGCCCAACTACTTCGTCGACGTATCGGCCCAGCTCGACCGTCGGATCGACGCCCTGCTGCGCCACGCCTCACAGGTCCAGGCCGCCAATCGCGACGAAATGGTCGAGCGCATGCGCAACCGCGCCGCCCAGGCCGCCAGGGCCGGACGACTGCCCTGGACCGAAGGCTTCCGACGTCTCACCTTCGGCAACATCAGCCAGCCGCGCCGCGCCGAAGCGCTCAAGGCCGAAGCCAAGGCCCGCCGCAAAGCGGAGAACAAAGAACAGGCCCACTCCAATGGCTAACAGCGCACTCCATCTACCCCCCACCGTCATACCAGCACCCCCCGTCATTCCAGCACCCCCCGTCGTTCCAGCTTGTCTGGACTCCCGATCGGCCCCCCACCGCCATTCCAGCACCCTCCGTCATTCCAGCTCCTCCCCGTCATTCCAGCTTGTCTGGAATCCCGATCGGCCCAGTCCAATGACTGACAGCGCGCTCCATCTACCCCCCACCGTCATGCCAGCACCCACCGTCATTCCAGCACCCACCGTCATTCCAGCTTGTCTGGAATCCCGATCGGCCCACTCCAATGACTGACGG
>JAJDZG010000034.1 GCA_022824765.1 Dehalococcoidia bacterium
GGGGGAGCTGTCGCGAAGCGACTGAGGGGGGCCGCCCACCAAACAACCGCCATGATCCACCCACTAGCACTCGCCTACCAGACCCTCGGACAAGCAGCCCGCGCCCTCCCCCGCCCGCTCGCATACGCCACCGCCCGACGCCTCATGTCCGCGACCTACCACACCTGGCCCCGTGGACGACACGCCGCCACTCGCAACGCCCAGCTCCTCCTCCCCCACGTCGATTGGAACGGCGACGCAGCCTCCCTCGCCCAGGCCCAGTTCCAGCGATACGGCGAGTACCTCGTCGACGCCGTCCGCCTCGACGAGCTGACGCCGTCCGACTGCTACGCCGCCGTCGGCGGCGACTCACCGGAATGGTCCGGGCAGTGGAATCAGCTCCAGTCCTGGTACGGCAAGCGCCCCATCCTCTTCGCCGTCATCCATTTCGGCAACTGGGACGCACTGGGCGGCGCCTTCACTCACCGCGTCGGACCCTCCATGGTGCTCGTCGACGACCTCGGCCATCCCGATCTCAACCACGCCATCCAGCAACAGCGCGCCCGACTCGGCATGACCCCAGCCTCCGGCCGCGACGGACTGCGTCAGGTCGTCAGACACCTCCAGGACAACGGCACCGCCGCGATCCTCTTCGACCGTCCACCTCGCGCGGGCGAGCGGGCCACAACCGAACCGCTCTTCGCCCACCCGCTGCAGCTGCCAAACGACATCCACCGCATCGCCCAGCGAACCGACGCCAAACTCATCCCACTCACCTGCACCCGAGACGGCCGCAACTTCAGATTCAAGCCCCACATCGCGCTGGATCACAATCCGGCCCAACCCCTCCTCCCCGCCTTCGAGCCAGCGCTCAGGAGCCATCCCGACCAGTGGTACCAGTTCCGCGAGCTGGTCACGACCGGCGTTCCGGCTCAGTTTCCAACCCGTCCACAGGCGACATCCGATCCAGGATCCGATGCAACGCGCTGATGAAGCTCAGCCATTCGAACGCTTCTGTGCGCGTGATTTCCGGTTCGGTCTCATGCGTGAACACATTACGCACCGCTGACATCAATCCCAACGCCATCTCTCGGAAACCGTTGTATTCGCTGTGCTCGCTCCGCGGGCTGCGAGTCCCCGGACGCGGTTCCAGCCTCAAGTACGGGTCCTTGTTCCGCAGCGCGGTCAGCAACAGGCGGCGACCTGACAGCTCCACCAATCCCGACATGTCAGCAACTCGATTGGCAAACTCCTCGGCGGCGCGTCGAACAGCGTGACGATAATGGCCGCTAGCGACCTCGGATCGGCAGCGCCGCACCTCGGGGTGCAGCGCGTCAAACTCCAGGACACTCTCGAGCTCAGCGTCATCCGCGGGCATGGCAAGTCAGCTGCTTTACCACCCTCTGTACGCCCTCACCCCCAGCCGGTCGCAGATAGATGTCAACTTCGCCCTCTGCTCTTCCCTCTGAAAGCAGAATCTCCCGCCGATCCATCGACTCCAGGACGGGATCCACGCGCTCAGCGGGTAGACCGTACTCGACGACCAAGTCCACCACCTGGGCGACGACTGTGTTGAAGAGAGAATCGACGCGCGCGCTGACCAGCAGCAGTGCCAACTCGCGGATCGCCGCATCGCAATCACTCGACAGCGCCGCTGCCGGCAGCCGCAACCAGGGTTCGTCTGCGTCCACGTTGACGATCGCTGCGATGTGCTTCGCATCAGTCTCCCAGCGCCGCGCCAGATCCGCACACCGCTCTTCCGGGGTCCACGCTTGTCCGTTCCATGGATTGATGCGCTCCGGCTGGGGCTCGCCCAGATGATCGTCAGCGACGCCATTCAGCCGCTGCTCGAGCAGCCGTTCAAGTGCTGCAGCGCGGACGCCGTCCGATTCGCCGTCCAGCGAACTCATCGCGCTGAGCACCTCATCTACGGCCGTGCGCATCTCGCGAGTACTCAAACCCATGTCTGTCGCTCCTCTCAATGAGCATATCAATGACTGAGCCTCATTGACCTGCCCCTCCATGCGAACATAGACCCATGACGACCGCCGCCGCACTCCGTCTGCTCAGCGCGCTCTCCCGAGTCCTCCCCCGACCGTGGCTCTACCGCGCCGCCGAGCTGCTGGCCGCCTGCTCCCTGCCCCTCCTCGAACGCCGACGCCTGCGCATTCGCAACAACCTCCAACGCATACACCCAGAACACTCGCCTGACCAACTCAACCGCGACACCGCCGAAGTCATCGCCGAGACCGCCCGCTACTACGTCGACCTCGCCATCCTGCCCGACATTCCACCGCAACACGTCTTGCAGCACCACCTCCACGTCCAGGGCCTCGACCACCTCCTCGACGCCCACCGCTCCGGACGCGGCCTCGTCCTCACCACCGCCCACATCTCCAATCCCGAAGTGGCCGTCAAGGCGCTGGCCGCCCTGGATATCGAGGCCGTCGCGCTGGTCGAACAGCTCGACGACCCGCGCCACCTCAATGCCGTCAACGCCTCCCGCGCCGCCGCTGGCGTCACCTTCCTGACCGCCACCAAGACCGGCGTCGCCGCCGCACTCCGCACCCTCCGCGCCGGCGGCGTCGTCTGCGTCCTCTGGGACCGTGACCGTCAAGGCGGCGGCGCCTGCGTGCCGTTCTTCGGACGACAGGCCCGATTCCCCGTCGGCGCGGTCGACCTCGCCATCCGCGCCGACGCCGACCTGCTCCCGCTCTACGTCGTCCGCCGCCCAGGATCGGACCGACTGCAGTTCGACGTCACCTTCCTCCCACCGCTGGAACTCCTGCTCAAAGACAACCGAGCCCTCGACACCCGCACCAACACAGCCAATCTCGCCCGACGCTTCGAACCGATCATCGCCCGACACGCACACCTCTGGAGAGTCCCCGAGTCGCCATGGGCGCCCTGCCGCGACACCCCCTGGGACGATCCCCATCCGCGCGAGCCGGCCCCAGAAACGACCCCGGCGCCATGACCAGCCCAGACAGAAACTGGGGACGCGCCGACCTGCAGATTCACACCGACGCGTCCGACGGCATGGATGGTCCCCTCACCATCATCGCCGCCGCGCTCGAACGCGGCCTGGACACCATCGCAATCACCGATCACGACCAGGTCCGCGGCGCGCATCTCGCCCGCGAAATCGCCGCCAAACACGGCTACCCCATCGACATCATCGTCGCCAGCGAGGTCACCAGCCGCCACGGCCACATCCTCGCCCTCTGGATCGAGGAGCCCATCCCAGCATTCAAGACGGCCGCCCAGACCGTCGAGGCCATCTGGAAGCAGGGCGGCGCCGCCATCATCGCGCATCCCGCCGCCGTCGTGCCCTTCGCTCTCACCGTCGGCGCCATCGATCGGCTGGTTCAGAATCTGTCCGCCGAGCAAGCCGGCGACGACCCCCCAATCCTCGCCCTCGAGACCGCCAATCCGATTCCCTCCGCCCGCTGGCGTAGACACGGCGTGATCGCCCGCAACGACCGCTGGCAGCTGCCCGCCACCGGCGGCTCCGACGCACACTTCCACGAACAGGTCGGCGCCGGACTCACCAGATACCAGGGACGCGGACAACGCGCGCTGCGATCCGCCTTGTCCGCCGCCGCGACGACCTCAGAGCTGCAGCACTATCCGAGTCTGCGCGACATCGGCGCATTGCGCCTGCTCCGCCAGCAATGGCGCGGCATCAGCGCCACCCCGCGCGCCCTCATCGGCCGACGCCTTGGCCAAGGACGCTAAGCCCGCTATCCAAGGAGCCATGCCCGACCCCCTCAAATCCCGCCTCCAAGACCCCCAGCCGCGCCAACGCCAAGCCGCGGCAATCGAGGCCGGACGCTCACGAGCAGGGCATCTCCTGCCAATCCTCGATCAACTGGCCCGCTGCGACGACGCCCAGCTCGTCCGACGCGAAGCCGCCAGCGCCATCGGCAGGCTCGCTCGGACCCATCCGCAGGCGCTTGGCCTGCTCGTCGAACTCAGCCAGCACCGCGACCCCGGCGTCGTCATCCAGGCCGCGCGCGGCTTGGTCGCCGCCGCTCGCTCGGACGAGCAGCGCGCCATCGTCGAGCCAATGCTCGACGACCTCGCGCAACACGCCAACGAAGTAGTGCGAGACTTCGTCGAGACCGAGCGCGCACGCTTCGAAAACTCGCACACGCGTCCCAGGCGGGGGGGGGGGGGGTAAGCCCGCCTGGCTGAGAAACGGCGTCGGCCACGGCGACGCGCGCGAGTCGCTCAAGCAAGTCCCCGACGACAGCGTCCATCTCACCTTTACCTCACCGCCTTACTACAACGCGAGAGACTACTCGACCTATCAGTCGTACGACGAGTACCTGGACTTCCTAACTGAGATCTTCACCGAGGTCCACCGAATCACAGACGACGGACGCTTCCTCGTCGTAAACACTTCACCCGTGATCGTCCCCCGCGCCGGACGTCAGCACGAGAGCCACCGCTACGCCATCCCCTTCGACCTGCATCCACGACTCACCGCGAGCGGCTGGCGATTCATCGACGACATCATCTGGAAAAAGCCGGACGCCGCCGCCAAACCCCGCAACAGCGGCTTCAATGTCCACCGCCAACCAATGACCTACAAGGCCAACGCCGTCACCGAATACGTCATGGTCTACCGCAAACGAAGCCACCGACTGATCGATTCGAACCTGCGTCAGTACGACCGCGGCACCCGCGCCGCCTCCAGAGTTCCCGACGGCTACGAACCAACCAACGTCTGGGAGCTCGACCCCGCCCACGACCGCGTCCACAGCGCCGTCTTCCCCGCCTCACTATGCGAGCGCGTGATCCAGTACTACTCCATGATCGGAGACCTCGTGCTCGACCCCTTCGCCGGCTCAGGAACACTCGGAGTCGCCGCCCAACACCTCAACCGAGACTTCCTCCTCCTAGAAATCAACACCCAATACATCCAAAGAATCCAACAACGCCTCGGTCTCGGTGCCAGGGCGACGCGAACAGAGGATTGGAGGAATGATGGTTACGCTCAGTAACCGCAGGAACCGGAAGATCATCCGCGAACTGCTGGAAGACAATGGTAATCACCGCAAGTTGGTGCTCGATGCAATCAATCGCAGCTTCCTGGAGATGGCGCTCGCGTTTTTCGGCGAAGTGGCTAATGCGAAGCTGAAGGGGTTAGACGTCAGAGCTGACGACTGGTATGTGGAAGAAGTACTGCGCAAGGCACCCAAATCCTCAGGGAACAAGGAGCACAGTCTGCGCGGTGGACTCGCGGGCAAGACGGTAAAGAACCTGTATGGCAGTCAGCGTCTTGGTATCGTGATCGATGCTAGTGAAGACAATCTAGCGAGCTTGCGCGGCGTGATCGACGAACTCTTGACGTCTGGAGGCCCAGAGATTGTGCTAACGATCAAGATGAATGGCATTGGAATTGACTTGACGGTCTCCGAGAGCTTGGTGGTGGTGAACGTGATTGCAGTCATGAGACATAGTATGAGCGGGGCCTACTGGGCGCAGGTTGGTAATGACATCCAGGCACCCCTGATGGAGACGCTATGCGTGTTGTGTCAAGTGGACAAAAGGCATTATCGAGAGAGCAAGCCTGACGATGGAGAGTTCGAGGTTGACTTTGTGCTTGTGGGCGACAAAGACTACAGGAGCGAGGTAAAGCTAAACGGGCCGGGGAACCCCGAATCCGTGACGATTGCGCCCGGCAGAGGCGCAGACTTAGTGGTTGCCGATTGGGTGTCCGAGCAGAACGCGAACTCTCTGGATGATAAGGGCATCTGTTGGGTTGACCTGCATACGCCTGATAGATTTGAGCGATTCAGCGCGGCTCTCCAGAAATTCAACATCCCCCATCACACACCTTCCAACCTCAACGCCCTCGACCAAATCCTCGACACCATCCTCCCCCTACCCTGACCGCGATGCGCATCCGACACATCCTCCCCTACAACCTCGCCCAACCCGGCGGCGTCCAGACCCACACCCTCGCCCTCTCCGACGCCCTGAACGCGCTCGGCCACGACTCCAAAGTCTTCGCCCCCGCCCAACCCCGTCGAGTCGCCATCGGCGGCACCCGCGCCGACCTCACCCTCCACCCTCGAGACCTACTCGAACTCCGCGCATTCCTGCGCGGCCCGCACGACATCCTCCACATCCAGGAGCCAATCCTGCCACTCGCCGGACCGCTCTCGCTGCTCCATCCCGACCCGCGTCCCATCGTCGTCACACTGCACTCTGCGGAAGCCGCGGCCGAGCGATTCTACCGCTGGACGAGTCCCCTCACGCGACCCCTCCTGCGCCGCGCCGACGCCGTCGTCTGCGCCAGTGACGCGGCGCGGCGCAACGCCGACTCCGTGCTCCCGCCCGACGCCACAGTCATCTTCCCCTGCGTCGACCTCACACCATTCCGCCACATCGACGCCAGACGCATCGAGCACCCCGAAACCTTGTCCAACACCATCCTCTTCGTCGGACGCGACGAACCCCGCAAGGGGCTGCCAGTCCTCCTCGCAGCCATGCGCCAGCTGCCCAGCGCGCAGCTGCTCGTCGCTGGACCAATCTCCGACCACACACGCTCCGCAGCGCCCGACAACGTCAAGTGCCTCGGCCCTCTGCCCCACAACCAAATCCCCGACCTGATGGCGCACGCCGACTGCGCCGCCTTCCCCGCGCTCGGCGGAGAGGCGCTCGGACTCGTGCTGATCGAGGCGATGGCCGCCGGCCTGCCCGTCGCCGCCTCGGACATCGAGGGTTACCGCATCGCCTCCCAAGACGGGCGCGCGGCCCTCTTGTCTGCGCCCGCTGACCCCGATGCACTCGCCGAGCATCTGCGCCAGCTGCTCTCCGACCCCGATCTCCGCGACGCCATCACCGCCAACGGACGCGCATCAGCCGACCGCTTCGATGCCCAGCGCGTCGCCCTCCAGCACCTCGAACTGTATCGATCATTGCGACCCGCGTAGCCTGCGCAGATGACCGTTCGTCACGCCCTCGCGATCCTGTCGATCCTCGCCGCGCTGATCGGCACCGCCGCCATCCACTCCAGCCTCGGACGCGCTCAAGATGCCGCCGATTGGTACTCCGCCCAGCGAGGCAGGATCACCGTCTGGCACTCGCTCAATCAGGCCCGCGCCGACGACTTCGCCGACCATGCCAACGGCGCTCACGACCTCGTCTCAGACTTGATCAACGCCGATCTGTCGCAGGACCTGATCGTAATCGTCTGGCCGAGCGGCGCTGATCCGGCCGACCCTGCGCAACGCCCCCCGTTCGACCAGGGCGACAGCGTCATCTCCGACGTCTTCCGCGACACCTCAGGCGACGTCCGCAGCGCAGTCACCGACGTGCTGATCAACGAGGCCGCTGGCGCCCACGCCGCCGACGTGCCGATCTGGTTCCGCTTCGCGCTCGGATTCTGGTCGCGCGGCCCCTTGCCCGGCTTCTATCTCACCCGCGCCGGATCCGTCATCCTCTTCGACCACGAGGAGTACTACTCCATCGAACAGCTCGAAACCGTGCCCTCGACCTGGCAGTTTCAGGCCAAATACTTTGGACAGGCCGGCGGCATGCTCGCCTGGTGGATTCAGGACTGGGGCGCCGACGCGCTCGCCGAACTGCTCCAATCCGTCTCCGACGGCGTGCCCTTCTACGACGCCGTCGATCAGGTCTACGGCATCCCCGAAGACCGCCTCATCGCCGAGTTCACCAAGAACGCCGAGCGCGCCCTCCTGCTGCTCTGGCCCTACATCGAAGAGCAGACACCGCCCTTCTACGAACGGCTGAACGTCAACCACATCCTGATCGCCGCAGTCGCAATCCCCGGCGCGATCCTGCTCTTCTTCATCGGCAAGCGGCTCTTCTGGGACTGACCCATAACGTGCACGTGCCTCATCTGCATCCCCTCCGCTCCGCGATACAGTGAGTGCAGGAGAGTGAGTGCAGGCGGACCGCACCGCCGCAGCGAGCACATCGCGAGATGGAGCCGCCCGTGTCCTTCCTGCCCCACGCCATCCCGCCCGACCTGTCGCTGCGCATCGGACGCCTCGTCGCCCGAACCGGACTCTCGCCCAACGCCTTGACCGCCATCGGGCTGCTCGGTATGGGGGGATCGGCGACCCTCGCCGCCTTCGGCATGTTCTGGCAGGCCGGCATCGTCCTCCTCGCCGCCGCCGCCTTCGACATGCTGGACGGCGCCGTCGCTCGCGCCACCAACCGCGCCTCCGACTGGGGCGCCGTCTTCGACGCCGTCTGCGACAGACTCGCCGACTTCGCCATCCTCTTCGGACTCCTCGTCTGGTACTCGGCCGGCGACC
>JAJDZG010000131.1 GCA_022824765.1 Dehalococcoidia bacterium
CCCACCGATACCCGAACCCCCACCTAACCCCCCCGCGCCCAATCCCCTCATCCCCGCGAACGCGGGGGCAGCTCGGCCTCCCACCGATGCCCCAGACCCACCCCACCCCCCGCCTGCGAGGGCAGTCAAGTCAATCCTCCCCCCGCTTGCGGGGGGAGTTAGAGGGGGGCTGTCCCGCATCCGCCAACGTCACCAGCGCAGAGACCGAGATTCCGCCCCGCCTCCTCACCAGTGTGAAAACTGCCCCCGCCACAAGCGACGGACGCGTTCCCCTAGGGTCTGTTCACACTTTTGGCGCAGATGTATCAGGGTGGAGTTGCGTGGCAGCGCGGCATGGTGACCTTAGCCCAGCGCCACGGTCTGATCGCGATCGGTCGTCATTCCAGCTTGTCTGGAATCTCGTCCGGTGTCTCCCCTGGCCAGAAGCGCGCACAGGGAACGAGGTCCCAGACTTCGCTGGGACGACGATCCACGACCGCGCCACCTACCGTCGCCGCTACGACAAGCTGGACGTAGTCTTCCTCAGCTACATCCACATCGGCCCGATCTGGGACGCACTCCAGTTACTGTGAACAAGCCCTAGTCCGTTCGCCGAGAGCAAGCGATCGTTCGAGCCATGCACGCCGATGAGGGAATCAGAGAAAGACCACGACTAAAGGCCCCGCAAGCGGGAGCTACAGGAGGGCCCTACCCCAAACAACAGCACCCGAAGAACCCTACCCAATCGTCCCCAGCAGACGCGTCATCTCGATCGCCGCCTGCGCCGCCTCCTCCCCCTTGTTGCCCGCCGACCCCCCCGCTCTCGCCATCGCCAACGCCGTCGTCTGCGTCGCCAGCACCTCAAAAATCACCGGCACCCCCGTGTCCAGACTCACCCTCGCGATGCCCTGCATCGCGCCGTCCACGACCAGACGGTAGTGATCCGTCTCACCCTCGATCACCGCACCCAGACAGATCACCGCGTCGAAACGCCCCGTCTGCGCGCACTTCTGCGCCGCCAGCGGAATCTCGAACGCGCCCGGCACCCAGTAGATGTCAATCTGATCAGGCTCCGCCCCGTTCGACTCCAGATGGTCGATGCAGCCATCCAGCAGCCTCGCCGTCACAAAATCGTTGAAGCGGCTCACCACCACCGCGAAGCGCAGACCGGCCGCCGGGCCCTGCTCGGGATTCGGATTGCCCGCGCCGTCATGGACGTGAGGCATGACTCAGCCGATCGCCGCGCGACGCGGTGGCTCGTCGCCCGCCGGCGTCTGTGCATCGCCGTCCTCGTCAAAGATGTGACCCATCTTCTCCTGCTTGACCGCCAGATAACGCACATTGTGCGGATTGGGCGGTGCAACCACCGGCACCCGCTCCACGATTTCCAGACCATAACCCGCCAACCCGTGACGCTTGGACGGGTTGTTCGTCATCAGCCGAATGTGCTGGATGCCCAGATCGCGCAGAATCTGCATTCCGATCCCGTAATCGCGACGATCCGCCTCAAAGCCCAGCGCGAGGTTCGCCTCAACCGTGTCCATCCCCTGATCCTGCAGCGCATACGCCGCGAGCTTGTTGTGCAGGCCAATCCCACGACCCTCCTGCGCCATGTACACGATCACCCCGCGCCGATGCTCCGACACCATCTGCATCGCGATCTCCAGCTGCTCGCCGCAATCGCAGCGCTGCGATGCGAACACGTCCCCCGTCAGACACTGCGAATGAACCCGGACCAGCACCGGATCGCCGCCCGTCACGTTGCCCATCACCAGCGCGACATGCTCCTCCAGATGGTCAGCCGTGCGGTAGCCGATCAACCGCCACGTCCCCGTCGGCGTCGGCAATCTCGTCTCCGTCACCCGCTCAACCAGCTGCTCGGTGCGCAACCGATACTGGATGATCTGCTCCACCGAGATCATCTTCAGCCCGTGCCGCTTGGCGAACCTGGTCAGATCCGGCAAGCGCGCCATCTCCCCGTTCTTCTTCATGATCTCGCAGATCACCGCCCCCGGCTGCAGACCAGCCAGACGGCACAGATCGACCGACCCCTCCGTCTGCCCCGCCCGCACGAGCGTACCGCCCTCCCGAGCCCGCAGCGGGAACATGTGGCCCGGCGACACGATGTCGTTGGGACCAGAGTTGGGATCCATCAAGACGCGAATCGTGCGCGCACGGTCCGCCGCAGAAATGCCCGTCGTCACGCCCGACCGCGCTTCCACCGAGACCGTGAACGCCGTCCCCAGCGGCGCCGTGTTCGAACTCTGGTCCACCATCAACCGCAAGCCGAGCCGATCCAGCAGCTGACCCTCCATCGCGACGCAGATCAAGCCCCGTCCGTGGGTCGCCATGAAGTTGATCGACTCCGGCGTCGTGAACTGCGCCGGCAGCGCCAGGTCGCCCTCGTTCTCCCGATCCTCGTCATCCGTGATGATCAGCGGCTCGCCGTTCGCGAACACCTCAATCGCTTCCTCGACCGTGCAGAACGGCGACTCCCGACGCCGGCTCGCCGCTCGCCTCGCGGACCGCTTGGCGGGTTGCTTGCCGGCACGCCGCTGGCCCTTGGCCCGGCTCGCGCCAGTCTCTGCAGGTGTCTGATCGTCGCTCATGGCACACCACCTTCGTCTCAGTCAACGCCATCCTCGACGCCGGCCGACAACCCGCGCGACGCAAGCCGCTCATCCAGTATCTGGTCGATTCGCGCCGTCAACAACTCGTCGACGTACCGGGCAAGGATGTCCGTCTCCAGGTTCACCGCGTCGCCAGGCTGCCGATCCAGCAGGTTGGTGTGCTGCTGAGTGTATTGGACGAGCGACACAGCAAATCCCGACTCATCCTTCTCGATGATCGTCAGCGAGACACCGTCAATCGCGATCGGCCCCTTCACGATCATGTGCTCGAGCAGCTCAGGCGGCGCATCGTAGGAGACGACAATCGCCTCCGACTCCTCGCGCCTGGAGCGGAACGCGCCCCGACCCTCAACGACCCCGCGCACCAGATGGCCCGATAGCCGATCGAGCGGACGCACCGACCGCTCCAGGTTGACCCGATCACCCGCCGCCAGCTCCCCCAGATTGGAGCGGCGGTACGTCTCAGGCATCAAGTTGGCGAGGAACTGCGCATCCTCAATCAACGTCACCGTCAGGTCGACCCCATTGATCGCGATGCTGTCGCCCAGCTTCGCGTCCTCCAGGATCAGCGGCGCCGAAATCCGCAGCAGACCCTCGGCCGCCTCGGTCACCGCGCCCACTTCCTCAATGATCCCCGTAAACATCTGGCCGACCTCTCCTCAGGCTCATGCTACCCCCATTGACCGACCCCAACGCTATGTCAGCCGTTTGATCAGCACGTCCGATCCGTCCGCCGAGCGGCGATAGTAACGAAACCCAGCCTCGCGGCACGCCTCGTCCGACAACGCCGGCGTCCGCCTCCGATCCAGACTCAGCCACTCAGCGTCGCGCCCAGCCGCCGAAGCCTCACAGGCCTCTCGCAAACGCTCCCCCACCGTCGCCGAAGCATCAACCCGCGCCGCCACACAGCAAATCCCCGCCGGACCATCGGATTCAAAACCAACCGCGCCAACACCGACAACATCCTCCACCTCAGCCTCCGCCGACGGCGCCGCCACCGCCAACCAAACCACCACCGACGCGGAACGCGCCGCAGACAGCAGCCGATCAGCCAACCCCGCCCCGTCCGCAATCTGCGACGCCAGCAGCTCGGCAATCGCATCAGCGTCCTCCGTCAGCGCCGGACGCACCCGCAGGCTCAGCTCACGCTCCGGATCGCTCGGATACCCCGTAACCAACAAATCCCCGCCAAGCGTCTTAACAGACATCCGGTTCAGCCGCAGAACATCCCGCATCCGCTCCGCACCGCGGCCTCTGACCGCAGGTTGCGCGTCCCCGCCGATCAACATCGGCGCCACCACCGCCGTCACCTTATTCACCAGCCGCTGGTCAAAGAACGATCCAAGCACCTCGCCCCCGCCCTCGACGAGCAGGCTCACGACACCCCAATCCTGCCCGAGCAGCGTCAAGAGTGCCGGCAGCGACACCCGCCCATCCGCATCTGCCTCGACGACCGCCAGACCAACGTCCCGCGACGCCATCGCCGCACGCCAGGACGGATCGCTCGCCGCAGTCGTCGCGATCAGCGTCGGATTGACCTCCTGACCCTCCAGCACCTGCGCCTCCACAGGAGTCCTACCCCGGCTGTCCAGCACTACCCGCAGCGGCTGCGGAACCGGGCCGCTCCAGCGCTCTGGCCGCGCACTCAACTGCGGGTTGTCGACGATGATCGTCTCCACCCCGACCAGAATCGCGTCAAAGTGCGGACGGTTCCGATGCGCCCAGCGCAACGTCTGCGGACCCGAGATCCAGCGCGAGTCACCGCTCGTTGACGCGATCCGACCGTCCAGCGAGGCAGCGAACTTGGCCGTCACAAACGGCCGTCCGCTCCGCCGCTGATGTGCGTATGCCTCGTAGATCACCGCGCCCTCAGCCGCGCCGTCGCCCAGCGAGACGTCCATCCCTGCCTCGCGCAGACGCTGCAATCCCCTGCCCGAGACCCGCGGATCAGGATCGCCGACCGCCACCACCACTTCGGCGACGCCAGCCTCAATCAGCGCCTCAGTGCAAGGCGGCGTGCGTCCCGTGTGGTTGCACGGCTCCAGTGTGACGTAGATGGTCGCCCCCCGAGCCAGACTGCCCGCGTGACGCAGAGCCATCGCCTCCGCGTGCGCACCGCCCGGCCGCTGCGTTGCCCCCTCGCCGACAATCTGCGACCCGCGCGCGATCACCGCACCCACAGCCGGATTCGGACTGGTCGTCCCCAACACCGAGCGCGCGAGCTCAAACGCACGCGACATCATCCGCGAACTCCCCGCGTCGGAGCCCTGCCAGCGCGTCATCGTCAGACCGTGCGACGATCCCACATAACCAGCAGCAGGCAGGCCAGCGCCGCCGCCGCCGCCAGCGAACCCAGCGCCAACTGCAACGGCAACTCCCAGCCCGGATCAGCTGCCAGCGGCTGACGCGCCCGCTCCTGCAACGGCCACGCGCTCTCCACTGCCGACGCCTCCGTCACCGTCACCAACCGCACCGTTCGCGTAACCTCGACATCCACCGCATCGCCATCGTCCGAGACCGCAATCTCCGCTCGAGCCGGATCCGCTCCGCTCGACCCTTCGCTCGACGACTGCTCATCCACCGCGTCCACCGCATCGGTCGCCTGGCCTGTCCCGTTCGCAGACGCCGAACCACCATCAGACGCTTCTGCCTCCTCGGACACTGCTGACTCCTCCGACTGCGCGCTCGACGCCAGCACCGCGCTCGCGCTGACCGGTCGAGCGTCCGTTGCCTCACCGTCGCTGCGTCCCGCCGTCAGCGCACGCCGCGACGGATCATCCGTATCTGCCGCCGCCGCCGCTGACGCCGACTCATCCGCCGCTGCCACCTGCTGCTCCTCCGCCGCTTGCTCGGCCATCGCCTCCTCGCGCTCGGTCTCCGCCACCGCTTCTGCCTCGGCCTGTTCCCAGGCTTGCTGCTCAGCCTGCTCCATCACCTCTTCCTGAGCCTCTTCCTCAGCCTGCTCTGCGAACGCCGCAACCGACGACTCAGGCTCCGCCGCCCCCGCCAACTGCGCCGACGGCGTTGCCTGTGTCTCCACCGTCTCGGTCCTCACCGACGTCGTGGGAATCCCGGCAGCCTCAGACGACACAGACGACACGCTGCTCGCAGATGTCCCGGCGTACTGCACCGACGGCGCATCAATCACATCGAAGACAAGAGCCGCAGCGAACGCCGCCGCCGCAATCACCGCCACCGACGCCAACGCCATCGTGCGGCTCGGGCTGAAGGGCCCACCCACCGTCTCGCGCAGCGGTTGGTCGAGCATCTCCGGCGTCAGCTGAAAACTCACCGGCGACGGTTCCACATACAGACGTCGCAGAGAGGCCTGCATCTGCTCCAGATCGGCCAGGTATGCCCGCATCTCGCCCGACTCCGCCAGCCGAGATTCGACACGCTCCCGCTCTCCAGGCGACAGCTCGTCATCCATGTAGGCCGAAACGTCGTCGCGCCAGCCGCTGCGTCGCAGCATCAGCTCAGCCCAGGACGTCCGCAGATTCAATCGGCGCGTCATCGCAAAATCATCCCCATCTCAGCTGCCAAGGTCTCAACCCGCCTCGCCATCCACGACGCCCTACGGCGCCCGCTGCCCGCTCTCTACAAATGTAGACGCTGCTCGCGCCGATCTGGTTCCACTCCACACCCGCATCTGCTCCCACAATCAGCAAATTGATAGCTCGAGCACACATTATGACTGCTCCCCGCCCCGCAGATGTGTCATCTCCTCGCGCATCGCCGCCCGACCACGGCTGATCCTCGACTTGACCGTCCCCAGCGACCAGCCCGTCGCGTCCGCGATCTCCTCGTACGACCATTCCATCACGTCCCGGTAGACCACCGCCAACCGCTGCTGATCAGGCAACTGCTCCAGCGCCGCCCGCAACTCCACCCCCAGCTCCATGTTCTCGATCACCTCGTCCGGAGACGGCGCCGTCGACGCCGGCGTCAAGTGCTCCCCCCAATCGTCCACCAACGAATCCAGCGACGACGTCGGACGCCGTTGACGCTGACGCAGCACATCGTTGCAAGCGTTGCGGGCAATCGTGCTCAGCCAGGCCCGAAACTTGCCCGCCTGCTTGTATGAGCCCAGCGAGCTCCACGCCTTGAGAAACGCGTTCTGCGACACGTCGTCGCCCTCCGCCATGCCGACACGACTGTGGCAGATGCCGCGGATGTACCTCTGATGACGCTCCACCAGCACGTTGAACGCGTCCAGCCGTCCGTCGAGCGCCAACACCACCAGTTGGTCGTCCTCCACGTGCTCTAACTCGCGCCGTTGGGCCTCTGGACTCACCTGCCCGCTCTTTCCCGCGCTGCTCGCTGGTCACGCAGGTTGTGGGACACTGCACTCATGCCGCTCGTCAACCCGCGTTCCATCATCGCACAGGCGCACGAGCGCCGGCGCGCCGTCATCGCCGCCAACGTCTCCACCCTCCACATGGCCCGCGGCGTCCTCAGCGCAGCCGAATCGACCGCCCGTCCCGTCTTGATCCAATTCAACCGCTCAGGACTCGAGCTGATCGGCGGCGTCCACGCCAGCGCCACAATCATCCAACGCCTCGCCGAAGACCTCCACACAGACGCCGCCCTCCACCTCGACCACGCCGACACCCTCGACGAACTGACGCTGGCCATCAACGCCGGCTTCCACTCCGTCATGATCGACGGCTCCACCCTCCCCTTCGATCAGCACCTCACCATCGTCCGCGAGGCCAAAGCACTCGTCCAGTGGTCCGCCCTCCCGCTCGAAGCCGAGCTCGGACACGTCGCCGGCGATGAAGCAGGCGTCACCATCGGCGACGCCAGCTGGACCGACCCCGACGAAGCCGCCCGACTCGTCCGCGAGACCAACGTCGACTGGCTCGCTGTCGCCGTCGGCAACACCCACGGAGCCCCCGCCGTCGGCGGCCTCCAAATCGATCGCCTGCACGCAATCCGCGACGCCGTCAACGTCCCCCTCGTCCTCCACGGAGCCAGCGGACTGGACAGCGACGACCTCTCCGCCGCCGTCGAACTGGGCGTCGCCAAGATCAACGTCGGAACGGCGCTCCATCGCGCCGCCGCCCAAGGCATGGCCGACAGCCTCCAAGACCGCCCCGGCAATCTCAGAGCCGCCCTCCTCGAATCCGAACAACGCGTCGCCGAAGCCGCAAGCACCCTGCTCACCTCAACCTGGGCCATCAACCATCAACATCACTAAACCGGCCGATAGACCCCCATCACCACGCCGTTCTCCAGCGCCTCCGACCGCAGCAAGCGCAAATCTCCCAAACCGCCACGCTCGAACAGCCGCTTGCCCCCGCCGACCACCACAGGAAACGTCCACAGCCGATACTCATCAACCAGATCAAGCGCCACCAACGACTGAATCAAATCGGCGCTGCCATGCACCTGGATCAGCGGCCCATCACCCGACTTCAGCGCCGCAACCTCAGCCCCAACATCCCCGATCATCGAGGCAGGCCCCCACGACAGATCCACCCCCGTTGACCGCGTCGCCACATACTTGTGTCCCCCGTTCAATCGCCGCCCAACAGGATCGTTCTCAGCCGCCGACCGCCAGTGAGCAGCAAACGCCTCATACGTCCGACGCCCCAACAGCAGGTCATACGGCTCCCGCATCGCCTCCTCATAGACATGCGGCATCACCACCGACCAGTAGGGCGCCCCCCAGCCACCCGCGCGAAAGCCGTCCGACGGATCGTCCCCCCGACTCGTCAGGCTCTGCATCACCCCATCAAGAGTGACAAAGCTCAGCAACGCCACTTCACGCATACAAGCAGGCTAGCCAACCCGCATACACTAAACCCGGGCCCTTAGCTCAGTTGGCCAGAGCAGCGGACTTTTAATCCGAAGGTCCTGGGTTCGAGTCCCAGAGGGCCCACCAACCGCTCGCCCTCCCAGTCCCTGGTTCCTCCAGGGACTCGCTCGGCCTCCCCAGTCCCCCAATCTCCAAGTCCCCCCTCCGGGGGGACCACAGGGGGGGGCTCCCCGCGCAAGGCTCCCAGTCCCTGGTTCCTCCAGGGACCCGCTCGGCCTCCCCACCAGCCCCCTTATGACGCAATCCACCAGCCATTACGTGCAGTCAACTCCGACAGTTCACCCACGACCATCTGAGACCTATGCTCAACCGACACAACTCGCGCATAACCGGGCGCGAATGGAGTCTCGACATGTCGACGAGAAGCAACGCTGACCCTCCCTCCTCTCCATCTGCTGGCGCTGGCCGCACAACCCGTCGACGGGCACGCGCCGCGATGAGGCGGGCGCGACTGCCGCTGCTCGGCTTGACCATGATCTCCCTGATCGCCACAGCCCTCTTCTTCATAGACTCCTCCGCCCAGCCCGCATACGCCCAGGGCTACGACGCCAACTGCGCCGCGCTGCCCAGCGACGCCGTCACCCCCCAGTTGGTGACCCAGTGGCGCGACGGCCTCGACTCCAGCGCGACCGCCGGAATCAACAGATTCAACCGTGTGCTCGAACGCTTCGGCGTCGACACCGCAACCAACGCCAGCCCCATGACCACCAATCAGGCCGAAAGCGTCTCCCGCTGGCTCAACAACAACCGCTGGGACCGCATCGCCCGCACCATGGCCGCCCTCGATAACTGCGGCGCCACCCCGCCACCCCCGCCCCCAGTACCCGCAATCAGCATCTCCCCCGGTTCCGACATCACAGAAGGCGCCATCGCGACCTTCACCCTGACCGCCAACCCCGCGCCGTCCGCCCACCTCGACGTCTCCGTCAACGTCTCCCAGTCCGGCGACTTCGCCACCCGCACAGGCCCGCACACCGTCACCTTCACCGCATCCGGCCGCGCCACATTCAGAGTCGCCACCAGGGACGACACGGTCGACGAGCCCAATGGCTACTTGACCACCACCGTCACCACCGGCGCCGGCTACACCGTCGCCGCGACCTCATCCGCGACCCTCAGCGTCGCCGACAACGACGTCACCCCACAGAACGACGACCACGACACCCAACAGGACGACGACGACACCAGCAGCTCCTGTCTCCCCGCTGACGCCGTCACCGCCGCCGAGGTCACCGCCTGGCGCGACGCCCTTGACCCCGTCAGCGCCGCCGCTGGCATCCGACGCTTCAACCGCGTCCTCGAAGCCCTCGGCGTCGACACCAACAGCGACCAGAACGCCATGACCTACCACGAAGGTCGGGCCATCGACGATCGCATCCAGAACAACCGCTGGGACCGCATCTCCCGAACCCTCACCGCCATCCAGCGCGACAACTGCGCCGCAGCCCCAACGACAACGTCGGCCAACCCCCAAGTCTCAATCTCCGCCGGCTCCGACATCACCGAGGGCGCAGACGCCGTCTTCACCCTCACCGCCAGCCCCGCGCCGTCCGCCGACCTCAACGTCAGTGTCACCGTGTCCCAGAGCGGCCGCTACATCACGGCCGGCGGCACGCGCACGGTGACCATCCCGGCATCCGGCTCGGCAACCCTGCGGGTCCCGACCATCGACGATTCCACCGATGAACCAGACGGTTTGGTCGCAGTGTTGGTGAACGCGGGCACAGCCTATGACGTATCGTCGTCTCGCGGTTCGACTGCACTGTTCGTCAGTGATGACGATGACGATGACACAACAGTGATCACTCCACCCGCCAGCCAATGCGTCGAATCATTGAACTCCGATGGTGAAGTGTCAGGCACGTGGGCAACGGATTGCCAGTCGGACGAGCCCGGCCGAGGCTACGCTCGCTACTACACGTTCACCTTGGCTCAGCAGGCGTACGTCAAAATATACCTGGAATCCAGCATCGATGCCTACCTATACCTACGCCGCGGCGACGCAGTCACCTCGGGCAGCACGTCGCATCACGACGACGACGGCGGCCGCGGGACCGACGCACGCATCGCCGATACTCTTGCCGCCGGAACCTACACCATTGAGGCGACCACGTACTCCTCCGGCAGGACAGGCGCGTTCACGCTGGAAGTCAACGGACTGAACACATCACTCACACCAGCGGCCAAACCAGAAGTGAGCATCACCGCCGGCAGCGACGTAACCGAAGGCGGCACTGCCTACTTCACCGTCACCGCCAGCTTCGCGCCCCGCACGGCACTGTCAGTAAAGGTAACGGTGGATCAAACCGGTGATCTCGCCGCGGGCATCGGATCCGACACCGTGACCATCCCGCCGGGACGTACCTCGGGCAGGCTGCGAATCTACACCATCAACGACTCCACTGATGAGCCCGACGGCTCGGTCGAAGTGTCCATCAACGCAGGCACAGGCTACGACATATCACCCTCCCAGAGTTCGGCTTCAGTAACAGTGCGCGACGACGATGAAGACCTCAACGGCAAATCGTCCAACTGCGTCAATACGTTAAGCTCCGATGGTGAAGTGTCGGGCGCCTGGACCGCAAAGTGTCAGTCCGCCCAGCCTTACCGCGGCTACGCTCAGTACTACACCTTCACCCTGTCCGCGCAGTCTCACGTGTCCATAGACCTGAAATCCACCGTGGACACCTACCTCTACCTGCGCACGGGCGACAAAGCCACCTCAAGCAGCCCCTCACACTCCAACGACGACGGCGGCAGAGGCACCAACTCCCAAATCACCGACACCCTAGCCCCCGGAACCTACACAATAGAAGCAACCACCTACCGAGCCGGCAACAAAGCCCCCTTCACCCTAGAAATCACCGGCCTAAACCAACCAACCCCCTAACCGCCCCAGCCCCAAAAGGCCATTCCAGCGCCCCTCCGTCATTCCAGCTTGTCTGGAATCTCGCCCGCCCAACCCCGCTTCCAAACAATCCCAACCCCTGGTTCCTCCAGGGGTCCGCTCGGGGCCCGCCTCCAACCTCCCAAACCCCGATCCCAAACCCCCAACCCCTGCCTCCCCAACATCCCAACCCCGTAGATCCAAATTCCCAACCCCTGGTTCCTCCAGGGGTCTGCTCGGGACCCGCAACCTCAACCACAAACAAACAAAGCCATCACCCAAGACACCACAACCTAATCATCATCAATAATCGTCATCAGACCCACAGCATCAGCAATCCCAATACCAGCCGTAGGCTGAGAAAGCCTGACAATGAACGTCTCATCAGCCTCCTCTCTCGTATCATCCCAAATCAATACTTCGCTCGACCTCGACGTCTGCCCAGCCGCAAACGTCAACCATCCAGAATTGTC
>JAJDZG010000044.1 GCA_022824765.1 Dehalococcoidia bacterium
TCGGCATGGACGTCGCAATCATCGACGACCGCGAAGACTACGCTCACCCCGAACGCTTCCCCTATGAAGCAAACGTGATCTGCGGCGACTTCGACGACGAGCTGCAACGCTTCCCCATCTCCGCCAACACCTACATCGTGCTCGTCTCTCGCGGACACAAGGTCGACGAACTCGCGCTGCGCGCCGTCGCCGAGCGCGGCGCCGGCTACGTCGGCATGATCGGCTCCAAGCGCCGCACCCGCACCGTCCTCCAGCATCTCGCCGAGGACGGCGTCGACCGCGACTCCCTAGATCGCGTGTTCACGCCGATCGGCCTCGACATCGGCGCCGAAACGCCCGAAGAGATCGCCGTCTCCGTGCTCGGCGAGATCATCCTCGTCCGACGCGGCGGCAACGCCCAGCCGATGTCTGAGCACGGACGCTCCCTCGCCGACGCCAGCCGCTAAGCTGAGCAGACAAAATCAGGAGCAACTTCGAGGAATCCCATGCCGCACGACGAGGTCTACGAAGCCATGTCCAGCGCCTTCGAGACAGGTGCGCCGGTCGCCCTGGCAACCGTCGCGCAGACCCTCGGTTCGACCCCGCGCAAAACCGGCGCCAAAATGCTCGTCCGCGAGGACGGCACATTCGTCGGCACCATCGGCGGCGGATGCGGCGAAGCCGAAGTCTGGCAAGAAGCCATGGACGCCCTCGACGACGGCTCTGCCCGCATGGTCACCGTCGACCTGACCGAGCCCATCGACGGCGAAGACAAAATCTGCGGCGGCGTCATGCGCATCTTCGTCGAACGCCTCCAAGCCTGAGCACCTTCCAGCGGGGTCGACCATGACCACCACAACGCCAACCAGCGAGATCCACCTCGAAATCGAAGACGATCCGCGTATAACGCCGCTCGTCCGGCGCCTCGCCCAGGAGTACTGGGAGATCGTCCGCAGCAACGCCGAACGTGTCGGCTTCCCCATCGCAAGGGCCTGGATCCGCGTAGACGTCGATATGGACGACGTGACCTGGTTCCCGTTCACGGTCCACAGCCCGGTGACGCATGAGCAGGCCTGGGCGTTCCGCAGGGACATTGGGCCAGAAGTGGACCACTGGACTGCCCAGTTGGCCCCTGAGGATCGGGAGCTGAGCTGGCTAATCTCACTCTGGATCGTCGGACTCGATCGTCGTCACTGGCCGCGCAATGGCGCTTGAGCCTGCAGCCTTGCTCGACTTGGCCGAGCGGCTCCTCCAAGCGCCCGACGTGAACGAGGCCGCCGCCCGCACTGCGATCAATCGTTCTTACTATGCCTGTCATCTCACCGCGCGCGACCAGCTCTTCGGAGTCGATGCGGTACGCCACGCGCCACGGCGACCGTCGCACCTCGCCGTCGTCCAGGCGGTCAGCCAGCGGTTAGCTGCCAAGCGAGTTGACGAGTTGCGCCGACTCAAGCGCATGCGCGAAATCGCCGACTACGTCCGAGATTCCCAGCATCCAGAAGCCCGCTCCCTCTTCGCCGATGCAAGAGTCTCCGACTGGCCCCAACTCGCCGACCAGGCCATGCTGGTCGCCCGCGATCTGCTGCCCCTGATGCAGACCCTGACCGCTGCACCGACCCAGGATGCATAAGCACCGCTCATCATCCCACGCAGAGGCTGATAAGCTAAGCCTCAACCGCCTGTACCGGGCCTTCCCGACCATTCCGATCCGGGAAGGAAGACCGAGGCGACGCGCCGTGCTCTGGGAGCGGTGCGCGCTGAGCGCTGGCGGTGCAGCAGGAGTGCGGTATGGCACTGATTGGATTTGGACCCGTCGAGGCGATTGTCGTCGTCATCGTGGTGCTCGTCGTCTTCGGCGCGGGCCGACTGGCCGGCGTCGGTAAGGCGCTGGGCACCGGCCTGCGCGAGTTCCGCGAGGAAGCTCGCACCCCTGATACGGCGGACGGCGACGACGGCGAGGAAGTCAGCGTCAGCTCGGCCTCCGACGACCAGGACAAGCCCGCGTCCTGAGCGCCCGCTGCCACAACTGAACTGCATCCGGCCCCGCGCCCGCAGAACGCACGCATGTGGCTCAACTTCGCGCCATCGCCTTCGACCTCTGGGGCACCCTGATCCGTGACGCCCCCGGCGGCGGACGACGGCGCATGCGTCGACGTGAACGCATCCTCACCGAGGCCTACCAACGCGCCGCGGCCGGAACAGGCGCCGCTAACGCCGTGCCCCTCGCCATTCGCAGCGCCATCGACGCCCTCGTCCTCGCCCATCAGTCCAACGTTGACCTCTCCGGACAGGATCGGCTCAACGCCGTCCGACAATCCATGTTGCAGCAGTGCCCCAACACCGTCGAGAATCACCAGCTGCTCCGCTCGCTCGAACACGCCGTCTGCGAGAGCGCCAGCTGGGAACCGCCCGACATCATCGACGGCGCCGAGTCCGAGCTATCCGCCCTCCACGCGCGCGGACTCAAGCTGGCCGTGGTCTCCAACACCGGCCTCGCCCCCGGACGCTACGTCGAGCGCGCATTGTGCGAGCGCGGACTCGACCGCTGGATCGAACACTGGATTTGGTCAGACGACATCCGCAGCTGGAAGCCGGGCCGCGCCATCTTCGCTGAGACGCTCGCGCGCTTGAACGTCAACGCCATCGACACCGCCTTCGTCGGCGATACGCCCGAGGCCGACATCCTCGGCGCCCAATCGGCCGGCTTCGCCGCCGCCGTCCTGGTCGGCGACAAGCACGACGCCGCGATCCCGCCCGACATCGCCCTGCCGTCCATCCACGGCCTCAGCGCAGCACTCGCCGCCGCCAATCTGCTCTAGAGCCTGTTCACAGTAATGTCCGTCATCCCAGCTTGTCTGGAATCTCGCCCCGTATCCCCCCTAGCCAGAAGCACCCACAAGGAACCAAGCCCCAGACCTCACTGCGACAACGTCCCTCATTCCAGCCCCCATCGTCATTCCAGCTTGTCTGGAATCCCGCCCGCCATCTCCCCTGGGCCAGAAGCACCCACAAGAAACCAGGCCCCAGACCTCACTGCGACAATGTCCGTCATGCCAGCCCCCATCGACACCCCAGCCCCCATCGACACCCCAGCCCCCACCGTCATTCCAGCTTGTCTGGAATCTCGCCCGACACCTCCCCTGGCCAGAAGCACCCACAAGGAACGAGGTCCCAGACCTCACTGCGACGACGATCCACGACCACGGCCTCGCCCTGATCTGGGAAGCGCTCCAGTTACTGTGAACAGACCCTAGCGCTCGCAGACGACGCCGTCTTGGTCGCCGTCGCGGGCGGATGGGACGATTTC
>JAJDZG010000054.1 GCA_022824765.1 Dehalococcoidia bacterium
TGTCGCTGCGTTCATCAGGCCCGGAGTTCCTGCCGCTGCGGATCTTCCAGGACCGCGACCTGCTCGACCCGGGCTCGGACCCCTTGCTCGCGCCGCTCGGCGCGCTGGCCAATCTCAAGGACGGCGAGCGTGTGGTGGCGCGGGTCAAGCTGCGCTCACTGGGACCCGAATGGTCGCGTCCACACCTCATGCGCATGCAGGAGCGCCCCAATCCGATCCAGACTCCGGCGCCGGCGGCTCCGCCGGCCAAGCAGGGACCGGACCCGCTGGCCTTGACAGTGCTCGCGATGGCTGGCTTCGGCGTGTTTCAGGGCTACACCTGGCTGGAGGCGGGCGAGATCTGGAACCTGACCGCGCTGTGCGCCGGCGTTGCCGCCGCACTGATCGGCGGCGGTTGGGGCTGGCGGCGCTGGAAAAAGTCCCGCGACCGCTACCTCGACCCGCAGCTGATCAAGGAGAAGGTCTCGCGGGTCGCCTTCGAGGGCGAGCTCGAACTGGTCTGCGTGCTGCCCAAGGGCTCGGAGGACGGGCGCGCGCCCGAGCTGCTCGGCAAGCTCGCCGCCGCCTATCAGCATTACGACCATCCCATGGGCGCCCGCTTCCAGCTCGGCGACCCGCAGGAGCTGGCGCCCGCGCCGCCGTCGTTGCACCCTCGCCCCCCAGGACTGTTCGGCCGGCGCAGCGTGCTCGGGGTGCGCGAGGTCGCGGCGCTCTGGCATCCGCCTGGTGCAGCAGACGAGACCCATGAGTTGGATCGCTCCGGTGCCAGGGTGCTGACGCCGCCCAGGGACACGCTGCATGAGGGCGCCAGTGTCGGGCTGACGTCAAGTGACCAACCGCGCCAGATCGTCTTCCCCAACGACCTCCTTGCGCGACACCACTTGTATGTAGCACGCACGCGGATGGGCAAGTCGACCCTGATGCGGCACATCGTCGAGCACAAGCTCAAGGAGAAGGCCGCCGGCCGCGACCACGACGCGATCGTGGTCGTTGACCCGCACGCTGATCTTGTGTCGGCGATCCTCGAGCAGACGCCCGAGTCGCTCGCCAACCAGGTCCGGCTGATTGACCTCGCCGATGAACGCGGCGCGGTCGGCATCAATCTGCTCGACTCGCACGTGTTCACCGACCGCGACCGCACCGCCGACGCCGTGGTTCGTGTCGCGCGCGGTCTGTGGGAGCAGTGGGGTCCGCGGATGCAGTCGATCCTGGAGCAGACGGTCAAGACGCTGCACGAGGCCAACAGTCATCCGCTGACCGAACGAGCGCAGCAGCACACGATCCTGGATGGTCTGCGGTTGCTGGGCGACGATCCATATCGAGCCGGCGTGCTGTCGCGCGTCAGCGACCCCTACCTGCTCGACTGGTGGGCGCGCGACTTCGGCGGCTGGCGCAAGGAGTACCGAGCCGAGGCTCTGGCGCCTGTCCAGACCAGGCTCAACTACTACGCCTCCTCCAAGCGCGCCCGCGCCATCCTCGGCCAGTCGCGGTCGACGATAGACCTGCGCCAAACCATCCTCGACGGCGGCATCCTGCTCGTCTCGACGGCGCAGGGGTCGGTCGGGCGTGACGTCGCGGCCCTCGTCGGCGCGTCACTGCTCAACCTGGTCGACTCCGTGATCCGAGAACAGGAACGCGTACCGCAGGCAGACCGCCGCGGCGCGCTCGTCGTCGTGGATGAGATGCAGACCATCCCCGGTGTGCCATTTGAGTCGATGCTCTCCGAGCTGAGCAAGTACGGCGCCTCGTTCGTGCTGGCCACCCAGAGCTTGGCCAAACTGGACGACCTGTCGCCGACGATGAAGCACACGCTCTTGGCCAACACCGGCTGCCTTTGCGTCTTCCAGGTCTCCGGCGCGGATGCCCGCGAGCTGGTCTGGGAGCTGGGCAAGGAGCGGCTCTCGGAGGAGGACCTGGTCGGACAGCCGGCGCATCACTGCTACGTCAGAGCCTCGGTCGGCACCCAGCGCCTGCCCGCGTTCTCGATGCAGGTGCGCAAACCTGATCTCGGCGACCCGCTCCTGGCCGCCCGCATCCGTGAAGCGGCCGCAAGCTACGTGACCAGCGCGCAGGAGCTGGACGCGCAGCAGGCCGAGCGCCAGCGCGATGTCGCCGAGTTCCATCAGCAGCTTGCCTCGCAGCGAGGCTGAGCCGACCATGAGGCTCTACGAGGGCGACATCGAGCTGTTGCGCACCCTGGCGGCGGCACCATTCCTCGACCGCTCGGAGCTGGCCGCTCTGAGCGGTCGCTCTCGGGCCGCGGTCTACGAACGGGTCGATCTCATGTCTGAGGCGGGCCTGCTCGACTCCGTCACGCATGCGACCGCCCTCCTCCAGCCAACCCGTCGCTACTGCCTCACCGCACGAGGCGTGCGGCGGCTGGCCGCCGAAGAGCAGTCGCCCGTCATCCGACTGTTGAGGACACGGCCGGTATCGGAGCAGTGGCGACGGCTGCTCTTGCAGCGGCTCGATGCGGTGGCCGCCATCTACCGGCTCACCGAATCCGCCGCCCAGAGCGTCTCTCCGCTGCGTCTGCGCTGGTTCCGCGCCGGGCCCCTGGACGCGGTCCTGGATCTGCCCGAGGGGCGCCGGGTCGCGATCGTGCGGCAGGGGCAGACAGCGGACCGCACCGCGTTCGCCAAGCGCATTCACCGCTTGCGCGAGACGCGCGGGTTCGGCGCGACGCTCCTGCTGTCCCCCGACGAGACCCGTCTGCGGCAGGCCCAACGCCTGCTCGGCGGAGCGCCCGTGCTCGGGTTGCTCGCTCTGGAGCGGGATCTGATCCGCTGCGCACCGCACGCCGCCATCTGGCGACCATGCTCCGGTTCGACGAGGATGACGCTGCACGAAGCGCTCAGCCTCGCCGTCCCCAGTTCGGGCCTGAGCGACGAACCCCCGCTCGCTCACGTCTCGACGCCCCGGGACTTGGGCAGCTGGAAGCGGCATCCGAACTGGCTGCTCCCGGCCCGACTCTCGCCGACCGAGAAACGTGCGCTCGCTCTGATCGGCGACTGGCTCTGGATCCGACCCGCCCACCTAGCCGGCGTCCTGGCGGTCAGCACCCGCCGCCTGGCGCACATCTTGAGCCGCCTGCAGGAGTTGCACCTGGTCAGCCGTGTCAACTACGACCGAGCCCCGCGTCTCAGCCTGACCGACGACGGTCTCGCCTCTCTTGCCCGCCGCGACCGCGCATCGGTCGGCAACGCCCGCAACCGCTGGAGCACAACCCCCATCCGTCCCGCGCATCCGTTCGCCTGGCGAAACGTCAGAGGCGCTCGAGCGCGGCAGCTGCTCCGCCATCTCGACCACACCGATTCGGTTCACCGGTTCGTGGCCGCGCTCAGCAAGCATGCCGCGGCGGAGTCTCTGGAGATTGACCAGCTCGATCCGCCCCACCGCGCCTCGCGCTACTTCCGGCTTGAGGGCGCGGTGCGCTCGGTGCAGCCGGACGCCTTCATCTCGCTGCTCGCCCATGGAGGCAAGCGCGCGTACTTCCTTGAGTATGAGCGCCGCGCCGTTCGGCCCGTCACGATGGCCGCCCGGCTCGCACCCTATCTGCGCTACTACGGCAGCAGCAGGCCGCTTGAGGACCACGGCGTCATCCCCACGATCCTGATTGTGTTCGAGGACGAGGTCGCCGCAGACCACTTCCGACGCGTCGCGCGGCAGGAGATGGCTCGCGCCGCAGTCGAGCTGCCGCTGCTGGTCTCAGACCGCCGGACGGTGGAGCGTTTAGGTCCGTTGGGTGGTGCCTGGGCCTCGCCCGCTCACCCCCGGCCCATCTCGCCGCTCTGATCGGTGGCCGACGCTCTCGCCGCCACTGTCCGACCGCCGCCTCCCAGCCGCCGCCACTCGTTCAGCCCGAACAGCGCCCCTTGCCGATCGTCATCGTCGTCATCTGTGTGATCAGCAGATCCGGCAGGCCCGCCGTCTCCGCGAATCTGACCAGCGCGAGCAGGTGTCAGGCATTGGGCTGCGCACCGGCCCGACAGCCGCTGACCGTGCGTGAGCTGACCTGTTGCCTACGGGCAGTTGGCGGGATCGCGCCATGTACCGGTCGCCGTGCACTTGCAGCGCTGGCCATTACCCCAAGGCCGGCATTCGCCCCACTTCTCGACGGGCTCAACCGCGGGCTGCGCAGTGGGTGCCGGAGCCGACTGGTCATCAGCATCGCAAACGAACTGCGAGTGAGCTGCGAACTCCGCTCGGTCCATCGAGAGTCCGTGCGCGAGTTTCACCGCAGGCGCAACCTCGTCGATCAGGC
>JAJDZG010000055.1 GCA_022824765.1 Dehalococcoidia bacterium
CTCCATTCTCTCCTGCTCCCCTCCCCTTCTCCCCCCCGCTGGGGAGAGATGTCACGGAGTGACAGAGGGGGGATGAGAGAATGGTCTGCTCAGTCGCCGCCGGCCGATCCGGCTGCGGGCAGCTCTTCGCCTGCGGAGACCTCGACCGCGACGCCGGGCGCGACGGTCGGGAACTCGGGGTAGGCACCAATGCCGTGTTCCTGGACATCGAGTCCGGCCAGTTCCTCCTGCTCGGAGACGCGCAGACCGATGGTGTTCTTGATGACAAAGAACAGGACTCCCGCGGTCACCGTGACCCAGGCGAAGATGGCCAAGACGCCGATCAGCTGCTCGAGCAGTGCGCGGAAGCCGCCGCCCATGAAGAGTCCGTGTCCGGGCGCTCCCCAGGCTTCGGCGGCGCCGGCGGTGGCGAAGAGTCCAACGGCGAGCGTGCCCCAGACGCCGCAGGCGCCGTGCACGGAGATCGCGCCGACGGGATCGTCGATGCGGATGCGGTCGAAGAACTCGACCGAGAAGACGACCACGCCGCCGCCGATCGCACCGATCAGGATGGCGGCCCATGGCTCGACGAAGCCGCAGCCTGCGGTGATCGAGACGAGTCCGGCGAGTGCGCCGTTGAGGGTGAGGCCGAGGTCGGCCTTGCCGTATCGCATTTTCGCGATTGCGACGGCGACGATCGCGCCGGCGCCGGCGGAGAGCGTGGTGTTGATCGCGATCCAGGCGGCCTCAGTGGCGAGTCCGCCGGAGAGTCCCAGGGTCGAGCCGGGGTTGAATCCGTACCAGCCGAACCAGAGGATGAACATGCCCAAGGTGGCGAGGGTCATGTTGTGGCCGGGGATGGCGCGAATCTCGGAGCCGACGTACTTGCCGATTCTCGGTCCGACGAGGATGGCGCCCATCATCCCGGCCCAGGCGCCGACGGAGTGGACGAGCGTCGAGCCGGCGTAGTCCATGAAGCCGCGGTCGCCGAGCCAGCCGCCGCCCCAGCCCCAGTGAATCACGATCGGGTAGATGATTCCGGTCACGAACACGGTGTAGAAGAGGTAGGCGGAGAACTTGGTGCGTTCGGCCAGCGCTCCCGAGACGATGGTGGCCGCGGTCGCGGCGAAGGCCCACTGGAAGAAGAAGACGGCTGCCTCTGAGACGCCGTCGGTCTCGGTCAGTCCGCCGAGCGCGGGGAAGAAGGAGTCGCCGCCGATGAACGATCCTTGCGAGCCGCCGAAGGCGAAGCCGAATCCGACCGCCCACCAGACGACCGCGCCGAGCGAGGCGTCGAGCACGTTCTTCATCAGGATGTTGGAGGTGTTCTTGACGCGGACGAAGCCGGCCTCGAGGAGGCCGAATCCCGCCTGCATGAAGAACACGAGGACGCCGGCGATCACGAACCAGATCGTGTCGACGGCGAGGATGATGTCGGCGAGGGCCGCCGCGTTCTCCTCGACGGTCTGGCCGTAGGCGATGCCTGCGGTGGCCAACAGTCCAGTCACGATGCCGAGGAATAACCCCAGTCCGGGTTTGCGGACGACGCCAAGCGAGTGCGGTAGCGGCGCAGTCCTGACCATTCGGGCAAGTGTCACAATTGCCTCCCTTCCCGAGTGCCGGTCTGCTGAGCAACGTATGAGCGGGAGGAGGCGGAATGATTTCACCTGAGTTGCGCTCAGGTGTCGTTTCGGTTGCGGCCAGATTTCCGACGTGTTTCACATGGTTGCGGGGACATGCGTCCCGACGAGGCCTTGAGCATCTGTCTACCCTGTTCGCAGGACGCTGGTGAGGTCTGAACCCCAGGCGGCGCATCGGTCTCTGGCGGGGAGAGCAACATGGGACCACGACTGATCAAAGCGCTCACTCGAATGCAGAGTCCGCTGTTCACGTTGATGCGGGGCAGGATGCAGGGACCGCCCACGCTGCGCTTGTGGACGGTGGGCCGCGTGTCGGGTCAGGAGCGCGCCGTGTTGCTGCTCTATCTGGACGACGGGCCGCGTGTGATCGTGGTGGCGTCCTATGGCGGACATTCCGAGCATCCCCAGTGGTGGAAGAACCTGCTCGTGGAACCGTCTTGCCGTATCTGTTCGGCCAAGCGCGGCGCAGAGCGGATGGTCGCGTCGGAGCTCGAGGGCGAGGAGCGGGACGCAGTTTGGGAGCGGCTGGTCTCGATGTATTCGCCGTACCAGGGCTACCAGGAGCAGACGTCGCGTCGGATCCCGCTGATCGCGCTGTCGCCGGGCGAATGACGCTCAGGAACGCGGTAAGTGACTCACGGCTGGCACGCAATATCGCGCTGTGCTGCTAGCCTGCGTTCGACATAACTAGACAAGCATTGGGCCTCGCGTGAGGCCCCGCGCAGGATCGTGACGGGCGGACGGATTGAGTTTCTTTCGGCGATTGATCGGCGGCACGGACAACCCACAGACCGTAGCGGCGGAGCCTCCGCCGCCAGCACCAGCAACAAGGGCGGCCCCAGCGCCTCCACGAGACGCGGCGACCGAGCCGCGACCAGGTGTCAGCGGCGGAAGCGCCAACGGCGGACGCCCGCGGCGTCGACGCAAGCGCAAGCCGCGCTCGCAGCGTCAGGCGGCGCCGATCCAGTCGCAACAATCGGACCGGTCGGCAGACCCGCCGTCCGCTGCCCCGCGACCGGGACAGGGGGAGCGATCCGGCGGGCCGCGATCGGGCAGCCCGCGCCGTCGACGGCGCGGCGGCGGTCGACGGGATGGGCCGCCCGCG
>JAJDZG010000042.1 GCA_022824765.1 Dehalococcoidia bacterium
CAAATCAAACCCCTCCCCCTCCGGAGGAGGTGTCACGCAGTGACGCAAATCAAAACCCTCCCCCTCCGGGGGAGGTGTCACGCAGTGACGGAGGGGGGCTCCCCATCCGCCAACCCCACCCCTCCAGCCTCACCCCGACTAAGGCAGCCGACGCTCCGTCTTGACCCGGATGATCACCCCGCTCATCCGCTCCTCCGACGGATAGCGATCCAGCTGCCAGTACTGCGGCGTCAGCTCGTCCAGCAAGCCGTGATCGCCAACCTCGACGATCTCCGCCTGACCCCGCAGCTCGACGTAGCGGTACGGGTCCGCCTCATCGTGGATGCTCACCGCCACCGCCGGGTTGCGACGCAGATGCAGCGTCTTCAACGTCTCCGCACCCGTCCACAACTCGATGTCGTCCGCCCCAGCGTCCGACGCCGTCGAGCGGCGGTGCCACACCACCGACGACCGCGGCTGACCGTCCCGCGACACCGTCGCCACATGCGCGAAGTGCGGCGGATTCAGCAGATCACCGCCCGCTTCCGGAAGCGGCAGCGACGGCGGAGCATCAAACTCGCCGTGCGTCACCACTCGCTCCACCGACACCGTCACCCGGTATCCCTCGCGGTTCTCCGTCTTGTACGGGTAGTCCCGCCCGATGTACGTCTGCGACATCGCGTCCGTGTCATCCCACACCGTCGTCGACTCCATCGCCGCCGTGCCAACGATCTCCAGCGTGCGATACGGGTTGGCATTGTCGTGGATCGTCAGCGACACACGCGGTTCGCGCGCCATGTTCAACGACTTGCGATAGCCCTTGCCCGTGCTGAACCAGATCGACGACACCGATCCGTCCGACTCCACATCGTCCGCTGCGATCCAGATTGGAGACGTCTGCGGTGATCCGTCACGGTTGACCGTGACCAGGTGCGCAAAGTGTGGCGCGCCGCACAGGTCCGCGAACTCGGATGGAACTGAGGTCATGCTGAACTCCTCATCTTGCAGCAACACCGGAGGCGGGGAACCTCCCCGCCTCCGGTATGCACTCGTCGTTCTCAAGGGCGGCTCCGAACGAGCCGCGCCCTAACGGCTCAGCGTCGCCGAGTAGCCGCCGAACCGCGCCTGACCAGGCATCGCATGCTGCTCCACCTCGACGTTGACCACCGCCGGCAGACCCGACGCCATCGCACGCTCAATCGCAGGACCAATCTCGTCCGGCTGCGTCACATGCTCGCCGTGACCGCCCAGCGCCACCGCGATGTCCTCGTAGCGCTGCCCATAACCCAGCGGGCGGCCCGGCGTGTCGTTCGACCCCGCCGTCCAGCCTGCGTTGTTCGAGATCACGATCGTCGCCGGCAAGTCATGCCGCACCATCGTGTCGATCTCCTGCACGTTCATCAGGAACGACCCGTCACCGACAAACCCGATCACCTGACGCTCCGGCGCCGCCGCCTTCGCACCCAGCACGAACGGCAGACCCACGCCCATGCACCCGTTCGGACCCGGATTCAGCCGGCCGCCCTCCGCGAACGACGGGATGTACTGCCGCGCGAACGCCAGGGTCGCGTTGCCGTCGACGCACACCACCGCGTCCCGGTCCATCCGCTGCACCACCTCGTCGGCCAGTCGCAGCGGGTGAATCGGCACGCTCGACGAGTGAGCCTGCTCCAGCGACTGCTGCCGACGGTTGTCGTCCGACTCGCGCAGCTCCGCAATCCAGTCGGTCTTCGCACCCAGGCCAGCCTCCTTCGCCGCCGCCGTCAGCGCCACCAACGCACGCTTGGCGTCCGCCACCATCCCGACGGTCGCCTCCTTGTTGTGGCCAATCTCCGTTGGGTCAGTGTCGACGTGGATCACCTTCAGGTCAGGCGCCCAACGCGGCGGCAGACCAGAACCCACGACGAAGTTGAGCCGCGTGCCCACCACCAGCGCCACATCCGCCTCGCGGAACGCCTTCGACCGAGCCGCGATGAAGCAGAGATCATGGTCCTCCGGCACCACGCCGCGACCTTGCGGCGTCGTGTAGAACGGGATGCCCGCCGTCTCCACGAACTCGCGCAGCTCTGCCGAAGCGTCCGACCAGAAGATGCCCGTGCCAGTCAGCACGATCGGGCGCTCAGCGTTTGCCAACAGCTCGATCGCTTCCTTGACCTGGTCAGGGTCGGCGCCGGGACGCGAGTGACCGCGGCTCTTCTCGGGGAACCACACAGTCTCGTCGTCGTCCTGGTGGTACAACGTGTCGCCCGGCAGGTCGAGATACGTCGGCCCAGGCTTCGGACCCTGCGACTCCCGATAGGCGATGTTGAAGAACTCCGGCATCCGCGCCGAGTGCGTCACGCGGCTCGCCCAACGCGTCACCGGCACCGCCATCGCCAGCTGGTCGTACTCCTGGAAGTCGTCCCGCTCAAACGACGAGAACGCCGCCGCGCCGCCCAGCGCAACCATCGGCACCCCGTCCAGATACGCGTTGGCGACGCCAGTAAGCAGGTTCGTCGTGGCCGGCCCCGACGCAGCCATGCACACCCCCGGCACTCGCTTGACCCGCGCATAGCCATGCGCCGCCATCGCCGCGCCCTGCTCGTGACGGCAGTCAATCGTGCGAATGCCATGCTCAGCGGCAAAGCCAGCCGCCTCAATGATCGGTCCACCCATGATGTAGAAGAGGTCCTCAACCCCCTCATTCACCATCTGGCGAGCCAACAGTTCCGATCCCATCTGCTCAGGCATATCCAATCCTTTCCAAAACTCCCCCCCAAAGGAGGAGCAGTATCAACTCCAAACCTCCGCTCCCCCTCAAGGGGAAGCCGCCGCAAGTCCAAACCCAACCACTCCCCCTCAGGAGGACCAGCCGCAGGCCCAAACCCAACCGCTCCCCCTCAGGGGGACCAGCCACAAGCCCAAACCCAACCGCTCCCCCTCCGGGGGAGCTGCCGCAGGCTGAGGGGGCCCTCCGCCGCAGGCCCAAACCCAACCGCTCCCCCTCCGGGGGAGCTGCCGAAGGCTGAGGGGGGCGCCGGACAGCTCCAATGCTAATCCGCCACCTCATAGCGATGCAGCACAGGACGACCCGTCGTGAACTCCCGGATCCCCGCCATCCCGGCCATCGCCTCCGACGTGCCGTGTGCGGTCAGATCCTCCTCCGTTGCCCAGTTCTCGAACAACAGATATTTCGTGTCGTCGTCGACCGAGCGGAACAGGTCGTAGTTGTTGCAGCCCGCGTCTTCGGCCTTCACCTTCGCCGTCGCGCCGGCCATGAACGCCTCGAACGCCTCATTCTGACCCTCGCCGATCGTGAACTCCACCGTCAGTCCGATTGCCATCGTGTGCTCCAGTCTCTGCGCCCCACCCAAGCGCGGGCGAGCGCGGCTCATCGTTCGAGCCATATGCTAACGCCCAGCCCGCCCCGAGACCTGCCCTAGACTTGAGCACATGCTCGAATCGCTGCGCATGGACGGCAAACGGGTGATCGTGACCGGCGCCGGGCGCGGGCTCGGCCGCCAGATGGCCCTACACCTCGCTGACGCCGGAGCCGACATCGTCTGCGCGGCTCGCACCCGAGACCAGATCGCCGCCACCGCCGCCGAGATCGAGGCCAAAGGCCGCCGCGCGCTCGTGATCCCGACCGACGTGAGCGACTCCGCCCAGGTCGACGCAATGGTCCAGCAGACCATCGACGAGTGGGGCGGCTTCGAGGTGATGCTGGCCAACGCGGGCGGCGGCGGCGCGGCCTCGCTCAAGCACGTCACCGAAGTCTCAGACGACGACTGGCGCGACACCGTCGACCTCAACTTCTCCAGCGCCTTCTATTGCGCACGAGCCGCCGCGCGCCACTTCCAACATGCGGACATCCCAGGCAACATCATCACCGTCGCCTCAGGCACCGCTCTGCGCGGCGACGCTCGACTGTTCGTCTACGGAGCGGCCAAAGCCGGCGTGATCACCCTGACCCAGGCCCTCGCCACTCAGCTCGCCCGGGAGCAGATTCGCGTCAACTGCATCGTGCCCGGTTTCGTCCTCCAGAAGACGCTCGAGGACGCCGATGAGATCGAGCGCGCCCGCAATCAGGGCTCCCGCATCCCCGTCGGACGCGTCGGCGAGGCCTGGGAGCTGGGACCGCTCGCCGTCTATCTCGCCTCCGACGCTTCCAGCTACGTGACCGGAGAGGCATTCATCATCGACGGCGGTGGCCTGGCCGGCGGACTCGCGCCGTCCGGTTGGGACGTGCAGTCTGGCATTGGCGGGGTGGCCTCATGAGCGAACGTCCCGATTCGCTGCAGAATCCGCTGCCGCCGCCCGATCTGTCGGAAGGCAAGCTGCAAGGCTTCGATCTCACCGGCCGACGCGTGATCGTCTACGGAGCAGAGAAGCCAGCCGCATCCGCGATCGTCGATGCGCTGCGCGAGGCAGGCGCTTCGGTCGGTGTCACCAGTGCCGCCACCGACGGCACCTCGCTCTACCGACTCAAGAAGGTCGGCGGCGACGCACCGACCGAGTCCGTCGAGCTCTCCAACGGGACCAACGTGCAGGTCGCGACGCGCAAGATCGCGAAGGCCTTGGGCGGCGTCGATGCCGCCATCGTCGCGCCCAACATGTACTTCGCCGGTCCGCTGCGCAAGACCCTCGACGCCGATGTGCAGCGAGTGTTGATGTCCAACCTGGGCGGAGTCTACGCCGCCTTTCGCAGCGCCTCGCGCGAGTTCAAGGATCGACCCGGCCGCCTCATCGCCGTGCTCGACGCCAGCGCCGTCAGAGGCTTGACCAACCTCAGCCTCTACAGCGCCGCACAGTCTGGCGCGATTGGCCTCGTCCGAGCGCTGAGCCAGGAGCTCGCGCCGACAGGCACGACGGTCAACGCGATCGTCGTCGGATGGACCGACGCATCGCCCGGCCGCGGCCCGGCCGCCGTCGATGACAACCTGCTCCTGCGCTTCATTCCCATGCGCCGCTTCGGCCAGGCGCATGAAGTGGCGCCGCTCGCCGTCTACCTCGCCTCCGAGGCCAGCGGCTACATCACCGGCCAGGCCATCCAGGTCGACGGCGGCGTGCTCAAGCATCTGTAGCGCAGATCACGTCCCTTCCCAAGGGCTTGCTCGATCTGATGTTCGATCCAACCTCGGGGCCGATGCTGGCCGCCATCCTCAGCTAGAATGGGGCGACGAGCGAACGTTTGGAGACTCCATGACCGACTACGAAAACATCCTCTACCGCGTCGAGGATCGCAAGGCCTATGTGACCTTGAACCGCCCCGAGAAGCTGAATGCACTCTCGATCGCCCTGCAGGATGAGCTGTCCCACGCGATGTGGGAGGCCGACAACGACACCGCCGTCCACTGCGTCATTCTGAGCGGCGCCGGACGCGCCTTCTCGGCCGGCTACGACCTCACCGGTTCCACGCGAGACTCGCAGGAGACCTACGACAAGGTCTACCGCGGCCGCGTCAGCTTCGACGACGACACCTGGGGCATGGAAAAGGCGCAGCGCGCCCGCATGGCCATCTTCGACATGCACAAGCCCGTGATCGGCAAGGTGCACGGCTATTGCCTCGCCGGCGGCACCGACCTCGTGCTGCTCTCCGACATCATCATCGCCGCAGACGACGCCGTGATCGGATTCCCGCCCGTCCGCGCCATGGGCGCGCCGCCGGCCCACATGTGGCTCTATCACGGCGGGCCGCAGTTTGCCAAGCGAATGCTGCTGACCGGCGACAGCATCTCGGGCGCCGAAGCCGCCAAGCGCGGACTCGTCTACGACGCCGTCCCCGCCGATCAGCTCGACGACACGGTCGAAGACCTCGCCAACAAGATGGCCATGATCGACCACGAACTGCTCTCCGCCAACAAGCGCATCGTCAACCTCGGACTCGAAATCATGGGCGCACGCACGCTGCAGCGGCTCGCCTCCGAGAACGACGCCCGAGCGCACCTCGCGCCCGCAGTGCAGGAATTCGGCAAGATGTCCCGCGAGAAGGGCCTCAAAGCCGCCCTAGAGTGGCGCGACAACCGCTTCGGCGACGGCCGAGGCTCAACCGCCGCCCAACAACGCAAAGCCGCAACCACCTAACCAACCACGCCCC
>JAJDZG010000016.1 GCA_022824765.1 Dehalococcoidia bacterium
GCTTTGAGGCGCGTCCGCGACAGCGAAGCGGTGCTCGGGTGATCGAATCTGTGCGTGTCCCATCGGAGGCTTGGCTGCTCGCTGTGCGTGTTTCTGGCCGGGCGAGATTCCAGACAAGCGGGAATGACGAACGTTCCCTGAGCGTGTTGCTGGCTAGGCGAGATGCCGGGCGAGGTTCCAGACAAGCTGGAATGACGGACGGTGGGAGGCTGGTGCCGATTGGCGCCCTGTCGTGGATCGTCGTCCCGGCGGGGCCTGGGACCTTGCTCGCTGTGAGTGTTTCTGGGCGGGCGGGATACCGGGCGAGATTCCAGACAAGCTGGAATGACGGGTGGTGCTGGAATGACGGTGGGGGCTGGAATGACGGTGGGGGCTGGAATGACGGGGGGTGCTGCAATGACGGGTGGTGCTGGTAGGACGGTGGGGGCTGGTAGGACGGTGGTTGGCGATTGGACCTTAGGCGAAGTAGCGATCCTGGATGTTGCGTGCGATGACCATGCGCTGGATTTGGTTGGCGCCTTCGAAGATTTGGAAGATCTTGGCGTCGCGCATCCATTTCTCCAGCGGGAGGTCTCGCATGAAGCCGACGCCGCCGCAGACCTGGACCGCGTCGGTGGTGACTTTCATTGCCATGTCCGAGGCGAAGGTTTTGGCTTTGCTCGCCTCTTCCAGTTCGAACGGCTGATTGCTGCTGGCCATTTCGCCGGCGCGCCAGGTGAGCAGGCGCGCGGCGTCGATGGCGATATCCATGTCGGCGAGCATGAAGCCGACGCCCTGATGCTCGATCAGCGGACGGCGCATTGTCTTGCGCTCGCGCGCGTAGTCGGCGGAGTACTCGAAGGCGGCGCGGGCCAGGCCGACGGCAAAGGCACCGATCCAGGGCCGCGTGGCGGCGAGGGTGCCGAGCGCGCCTCGGCCGCCTGAGCGGAAGCCAGGGTCAGGATCGCCCAGTCGGTTCTCCAGCGGGATGCGGACGTCGTCGAAGGCGAGGTCGGCCGTGTGCGAGGCGCGAATGCCCATCTTGTCCCAGGACTTGATCTGCGAGAAGCCCTCGGCGTCTTTGGGCACGACGAACGCGGAGACATCGCGCCACCCTTCGGAGTCGGACTCACGGGCGAACACGACGGTGATGTCGGCGATGCCGCCGCCGGTGATAAAGCGTTTGGTGCCGTTGATCACGTACTCGTCGCCATCACGGACGGCGCGAGTCTTGATCATGCCGGCATCCGAGCCGGCGTCGGGCTCGGTCAAGGCCAGCGCGCCCAAGCGCAAGCGGCCGTCCTCCGACGTGCACTCAGGGATCCAGCGGTCATTCTGCTCCTCGGTGCCGATCACCGAGATCGCCGTGGCGGCCAATCCCGAGACCTGGGTGCCCAGCGCGATCCCCGCGCAGCCCCAGCTGAGCTCTTCGGCGGTGATCATTGCGGTGATGCCGGGCTCGGCCGAGCGTCCGCCCAGGGCTACGCCGGTGAGGCCGATCTGGGCAGCTTTGGCTGCCACGTCCCAGGCGTACTCATTGCGCTCGTCGTACTCCATGGCGACGGGCCGCACTTCATTTGCGGCAAACTGGTGGGCGGTCTGCTGAACCATGCGGTCGGCTTCGGACAGTTGGAACGTGGTCATGCTGATGTCCAATCGCTGCTTGAGATGAGCCTACCGCCTCGTGTCGCGCAGCCCAGAGGCCGCGCGGTCACGCGGTGGACGCCACCACGCCGCGCGGCTCCAGGATGACCACGTCCAGGTCGTCGATCTGATCGAGCGCAGCCTTGATGCGCGGCTCGACGACCCGCCAGTCGAGGCCGCCCAGGTCGCAACCGAGCGCTGGTACGGCAATCGACGTGATGCGCTCGCGGCGGATGACTTGCGCGAGGTCGCGCAGCCCTGCGTCGATGTACTCGATGGTGCTGTTGCGACGCCAGTGGTCCTTCGTGGGGAAGTTGATGATGCAGCGCGGTTCGGGCGCTGGCGACGGCGGCGGGGCGGACTCGAACATGTAGGCCTGTTGCGGCTCCTCTGCCACTGCCAGTTGCGGCCGTGAATCGAGATGCACGACGTACATTCGGCCCGGACGGACCTCACCCTGGCTGCAGGCGTAGGCGTACTCCGCGAAGTTCTCTGGATAGCGCCGCTTGAACTGCAGCGCAAGCCCTTTGCCCATCACGCCCACGCAGTTGACGGTGTTGACGAGCGCCTCGACATCCTCCGCGAAGATGTCGCCAGGGCGTACCTCGATTGTTGCCACCTTGCGCCTCCCTACTGGAAGTACCAGCCTGGCGCGAGCTCGACGCGCGGCTGGTGGCCTGCGCTTGCGATTACATCGTACACCTGTTCCCGTACTTGTGGCAAACGCACACAGACCCGCTCCACCAACTCCCACGGGAACGACCACTCCATCAGAAACTCCGCCTGCTTGCCGTGATGCACGTCTGGGCGCCAGTTACGACGAAACACGGCAGCCCAATTGATTTCATCCAGCCGATCCAAGCTCGCAAAGTCGTCGAAGTCGCTGCTCACCGCATTCGCATTGGTGAAGGCCCAGCGCCGCCCGCTCTCCATGGCCCAGTCGACTGACGCATGGAGATCGGCCTCGAGATACACGATAGGATCTTGCCCGCCGCGGTAGCGTAAGCGGTCGTCTTGTCGGTGAATCACGTGCAGCATCGGTGGCCGCACACTGAAGTAGAACGGGACGCACGCACCCACATGCAGTCCGGGATGGCTGCTCAGCTCTTGCGTGGACACACGGCGCTCTTTGAGATGCCCAAACCCGATCTTCGTGATCGGTCGGCCCAGGGTTCGCACCCGTTCGTCGCTCCAGAGACGGCCGTCCTGCACGATGCTTGGCAGGTTCTTGACGTGGGTGAGGTGGTAGACTTTTGGCTGCGGTGGGACAGGCATTGCCGTCTACCGCCGCAGCGGCGGCAGGTCGTCGAGCAGCTGTTCGGCGACCTTGCTGATCTCGTCGACGGCCTGCTGGAACGCTGCATCAGTCCGACGGGACGGGTGCTGGATGCCTGAGATCTTGCGCACGAACTGGCGCGCGGCCTGTTCGATCTCCTCGCTCGACGCGCGAGCGCCGGCAGGCTGCCGCAGACGCTTGATTGAACGACACATCGGATGTTCCTAGAAGCCGGAGAACTTCGCTTCGCGCTTTTCGGTGAACGAGCGCACCCCTTCGATGCGGTCGAATGAACCGGTCACCAACGGCAGCACGCCGCCGGAAAGCTCGAGCGCTGATTCGTAATCCAGGTTTGCCGTGCGATAGGCCATCAGCTTGCCGACCTTCTGGCCAATCGGCGGGCCGTTCTCCACCTCTTGCGCGAACTCGCGCAGCTGCGCCTGGAAATCGTCGGCCTCGACCAGGTAGTTGCTGACGCCGGCCGCATGGCCTTCCTCGGCGCTCATGAAGCGGCCGGTGAACATCATTTCCATCGCTTTGCGCCAACCGATGATCTTGGGGATCGCCCAGAAACCGCCCAGGTCGGCGTAGAGTCCGCGTTTCACGTAGGCGACCTGATATCGCGCGTTGGTCGAGGCGACACAGAGGTCGGCGAGGCAGGCCAGATCGAAGCCTGCGCCGACGCAGGCGCCGTTGACGCCGGCGATGACGGGAATGTCCAGGCGTCTGAGCTCCGCAAAGGCGCGGGTCTCGTAGCGGAAGTTGAGGCGCTGGCCTTCGTTGTCGGTGTGGCCGCCGTCGGGTTCCGGGTGGCCGAGCAGCGGGTCATCGTTCTCGGACCAGAAGTCGCCCTGTCCGCGTCCGTCGCCGGCGTGGTCCATGCCGGCGCAGAACCCGCGTCCCTTGCCCGTGATCACGAGCACTCGCGTGGAGCGGTCCATGCGGATCCTCATCAGCGCGTCGAGCATCTCGGTGAGCAACGGGAAGGTCAGCGCGTTCAGCTTCTCGGGCCGGTTCAGCTCCAACCAGACGATGCCGTCGTGGTCGCCCGTGCGCTCGATCGTGATGTGCTCATAGTCCATGGTGGTCTCCTCGTCTCTGGGCGCTTCACCTGCACCGAACTACTGCAGAAGGGGCAGCACGTCGCGGGTGAACCGCATGAATGAATCGTGAGAGAACGGCGACGCGATCAGGTAGTCGAGTCCAATCGTCTCGCGCAGTTCGGTGAGCTGGTCGACGACCTTTGCGGCGCTGCCGTGGATCACGACCTGGTTCACGTACCGCTCGATGCGCTCGTCGCGCGGGATTTGGTTGGCGGGATTGGCGGTGCCGCTGGTTTTTTCGTTGGCGTAGGAACCGATCGTCCATTCGGCGCCGTTGCGGGCGATTTGTTCCGCTTCCTCGTCCGTCTCGGCGACGGCGATCAGGCGGGCCATCGGGATGACCCGACCCTTTATCTCGTGGCCGGCGGCTTCGAGCGCCTTGAAGTAGGCACGGCGCTTGTCGCCCAGCTCCTGGTGCGGTGCGTGCGGGTCCATCAGGATCGAGTAGCCCTGATTGGCGGCCCAGTTGATGGCATCGGGACCGCCGGCCGCGACCCAGAAGGGCGGGGTTGGTTGCTGATAGGGCTTGGGCAGGACCTCGATCTCGTCGAAGTCGTAGTAGTCGCCGTGCCAGGTGATGCGCTCTTGCCGCCAGGCCTCGAGCACGACTTGCACCGACTCGCGGAAGCGTGGATAAGACTCCTCGAGCGGCACGTCAAAGGCGCGGAACTCCGTGCGGTCGAATCCGCGCCCGGCGCCCCAGTTGACGCGTCCTCCGGAGAGGATGTCGAGCAGCGCGACCTCTTCGGCGATCCGCAACGGGTGGTAGAACGAGGCCAACGTGACTGCGGTGCCGATGCGAAGCCGCTTGGTACGACCAGCGACGTGCATGCCCATCATGTGCACCGACGGACAGACCGAATAGGTCGAGAAATGATGTTCGGCGAGCCAGACGCAGTCGTAGCCGCTGTCGTCCATGATGTCGATGCGGTTGAGGGCGCGTTCGTAGACCGTTGGCAGCGGCACGCGGCGCCCAGGCCAGCTGAAGAATTGGAGGACGCCAAACTGCATCTGTGCGCTGGGGGTCGCCATGCGCACAGGGTAACGGCAGCGTCGAATGGGTCAGTGATTGCTCAGTCGTCGGACCGCGACGCCGGACAGCGTTTCGAGCACGACGCGATTGCCCAGCAGCGCCGTCACGTCGGATGTGTCATACGGCGGTGCGACTTCGACGACGTCCATGCCGAGGATGTTCGACTCCATTCCGATGCGGCGGACGGCGTCGAGCAGCTGGCGTGAGGTCAGCCCGCCGCTCTCGGGCGTACCGGTGCCGGGCGCCATGCCTGGATCGACCACATCGACATCGACCGAGAGGAAGACGCCGTCGCAATCGTCAGCAGCGATCGCCAGCGCTTCAGTCAGGCACTCGTCGAGGCCTCTGCGGACCACTTCGGTCATCTCGTACCAGCGCATGCGCTGTTCGGCCATCCACTCGAGGATTGGTGGATCGGGCCAGTAGCCGCGCAGACCGATCTGGAGGAACCGATCGCCGCGAATCGCGCCGCTCAAGATGAGGCGGCGCATCGGGGTGCCGTGTCCCCAGAGTCCGCCTTCGGAGTCGCCGGTATCGGCATGGGCGTCGAAGTGGATCAACGCCACGCGTCCGAATCCGTGATGCTTGGCGACGCCTTGCGCGGTCGCGTAGGTGATCGTGTGGTCGCCACCGAGGACGACGGGGATCGCGCCGGCCGCTGCGACCTGACGACAGGCCTCCATCAGTCGTTGGAGACTCGGCTCGCTGGCGAGCTGCTGCATCTCAACGTCGCCAACATCGACCACGCCCAGCGATCCGAGCGGATCGACCCCCAGTGCCAGGTGTGGTCGATAACCAGAGTGCGTGATGTAGTCAGCGCCTCGAATCGCCTGGGGGCCGAAGCGGGCGCCGGGACGGTAGCTCGTGCCGGCGTCGAAGGGCGCGCCGAGCACGACGGCCTGGGCGTCCTGGAGCGATTCTGGTCTGCGCAGATTGGCGCGCGGTACGCCGAGGAAGGTGAAGGACGGTCCGTAGCGATTGCTCGGCCGTGCCAGGCGATGGGCGTCTGCGTAGGAGCGCGGCGGATCGGATTGGTCAGTCATACCGCACCTCCGTCGTGGCCGTGTCGTGGGCGTCTGGGCTGGTATCTAGAATGGTATCGAGCGAGTCTGCGGCGGCTGCACGTCTGAGGTGGCAGCACGTCTGAGGTGGCAGAAGGGATGCGCAGCGTGGTCACTGAAACGGCTGACGCGCTGGCCGAGCTGCAGCAGGCGCTATCCGGACTGCCTCGCCAACGGACGCAGGCGCTGCCCGCGCTGCACCTCGTGGAGCACCAGTACGGCTATCTCAATCAGGCGGCGCTCGAGGCGGTCGCCCAGTGGCTGCATATCCCCCGAGCCGAGCTGTTCGCGGTCGCGACGAGCTACACGGAGTTTCGCTGGGCGCCGCTGGCTGAGGATTCGCGGCGGGTCTGCCGCGGGCTCTCGTGCCAGATCGCAGCAGGGGGAGCGCCCAGCGAGGGCGAGGCGCATGAGTGCATGTTCCTCTGCGCCGCAGCAAGTGATTCGGCGATCAGCGTGCGTGGCGCTGGTCGACTAGAGGCTTCGGTGGACGAAGACGCATGGGACGCCGCTCGTGCAGAGGTACCAGGCGGGCTACGCCGGCTCACACAGATTCGAACCGCCGATCCCGTTGCGTGGCGCGGTTGGGCCGCCGCATCGGCGCTCATGCCTGCGGAGATCGTGGATGTCGTGGAGGCCGCAGCGCTGCGCGGACGCGGTGGTGCGTACTTTCCCGTTCATCTGAAATGGCGAGGGGCGGTTGACGCTGCGGGTAGAAACGGCCAGCCGTTGCTCGTGGTCAACGCTGAAGAGGGCGAACCGGGCATTTTCAAGGACCGCGTGCTGATGGAACGGGATCCGCAGCGCGTGCTTGAGGGCATTCGTATTGCCTGCCGGGCGATCGGGGCTGATCAGGCCTTTCTCTACATCAATGGCATGGCCGATCGCTCGGCTGCGGCGATGGCATCGGCCGTGCAGGCGGCAACTGACGCGGGCCTGCTGGATGGGCTGACGGTCGAGATTCGACGCGGGGCTGGGGGTTACGTCTGCGGCGAAGAATCGGTCATTCTGGAGTCAATCGAGGGGCGGCGCGCGGTGCCGCGACTGAAGCCGCCATTCCCGACGGAGCGCGGACTGTGGGGGCGGCCGACGGTGATCAACAACGTTGAGACGCTGGCCAATCTGCCGGACATCTTTGAGCGGGGCGCTGATTGGTTTCGGAAGGTCGGGATGGACGACGCGCCAGGCACGAAGTTTCTCTCGCTCAGCGGTGGGTTTGACTTGCGAGGCTGGATTGAGCTGCCATTGGGCACGACCGTCGGGGAGATCATCGATCTGGCGCAGCCAACAGAGGCGCTGGTCGGGGTGGCGATTGGCGGACCATCGGGTGGGTTTCTCGCTGCGGAGCACTTCGATACGCCGATCGCGCCGGGATCGCTCGATGGTCATGGCGCGGTTCTGGGCGCGGGCGGGATCATCGGCATTCCGCAGTCGTTTGGCATCGAGCGTGCGCTACAGGTCTGGGCCAGGTACAACGCCAACGAGTCGTGCGGCAAATGTACGCCGTGCCGCGAGGGATCGGGACGGATGGCCGATGCGCTGGCCGCGGGCAACTGGGCTGATGTCGAGGCGCTGATCCCGCTGATCGCCAGCGGCTCGCTCTGTGGGCTGGGACAGATGGCGCCGAATCCAATCAGCTCAGCACGACACCAGTTTGGCGGGAGCATCGCATGACGACCGAACCGACCGTGCAGATGATCACCGCGACGATTGACGGGCAGATGTGCGACGTGCCAGCCGGCTCGACCGTGCTTGATGCCGTGCTGCACTGTGGAGTCGATCTGCCGCATCTGTGCAAGGACGAGGACGGTCCAGCGCTTGGCGCTTGCCGCACCTGTCTGGTCGAGATCGACGGTGTCCGGGGCCTGCCTGCCGCTTGTCACACGCCGGCTGCCGATGGCCAGGTGATTCGCACCAACTCAGAGACGGCTCGGGCTGCGCGGCGGGGCATCCTTGAGTTGACGCTGGCGATGACAGACGGAGCAGCGGCGTCCCATGGGGCTGGGGACGAGCTGCGTCATCACGCTGGGTCGCACGGCGCGTCGGGATCGCGCTGGGTATCTCGCTCGAACGACCACGTAGACGAGACCAATCACTTCTACCGCTTCGACGCGGCCGACTGCATCCTCTGCGGCCGCTGCGTGTCGGCCTGCTCGGATCGGCAGCACATCGGGGCGATTGGCATTGCGGGATCGGGCAAGGCGGCGCGGATTGCATCGTTCGGCGACGAGCCGCTGGGCGAATCGACCTGCACGTCGTGCGGATCGTGCGTCGCGGCCTGCCCGACGGCTGCGCTGACGCCCAAGCGTCCGCGCAGCGGCGCGAAGACGGTTTCGACGGTGTGCCCTTACTGCGGCGTCGGCTGCGGGATCAAGATCACGGCGGAAGACGGCATCCTGACGGGCGTTGATGACGATCCGGACAATCGATCTTCGCAGGGTCTGCTGTGCGTGAAAGGGCGCTTTGGTACGGCGTTTGTGAACCACTCGGATCGGCTGACGACGCCGTTGGTACGGGGGGGCGACGGTCTGCAGCCTGCGTCGTGGGACGAGGCGCTCGACCTGATCGCGGAGAAGTTCGCTGAACACCGCGGCGCGTTCGGTGCGTTTTCGTCGGCCAAGGCGACGAACGAGGACAACTACATGCTGCAGAAGTTCGTGCGCGCGGTGATGGGCACGAACAACATCGATCACTGCACGCGGCTGTGCCACTCGCCGTCGGTCGAGGCGATGCTCGCGCAGCTGGGATCGGGTGCCACCTCGAACAGCTACAGCGACTATGAGGCTGCGGACTGCCTGATGGTCGTGGGTGCTGATCCGTCGTCGAATCACCCTGTGGCCGCGTCGAGGATGCGCACGGCGATCGATCGGGGCGCGTCGCTGATTGTGCTGAATCCGAAGCGGATCGAGCTCTGTGACCACACGGACCTGTGGCTGCGGCAGTATCCCGGCACCGACGTGGCGGTGCTGAATGGGATGGCCAAGGTGATCCTCGACGAGGGCCTGGCCGATCGCGAGTTCATTGCGGATCGTACGGAGGGGTTCGACGAGTGGCTGGGGGAACTCGACGAGTACACGCCTGCGGCGGTCGAGGCGATGTCGGGCGTGCCGTCGGCGCTCTTGGTCCGCGCGGCGCGGACGTACGCGCGTCCGAACCCGACCGAGGACGGGCCCGGCGGCTCCTGCCTGATCTGGGGTATGGGCGTCACGCAGCACACGAATGGAACGGCGAACGCGACGGCGCTGCTGAACCTGGCGCTGTTGACTGGCCAGGTCGGACGGGTGGGCAACGGCGTGTCGCCGCTGCGCGGACAGAACAACGTGCAAGGCGCGGGCGACGCTGGCTGCATTCCCGACGCGCTGCCCGGTTATCAGCGTTACACGCCTGAGGTGTTGGACAAGTTTGCCAGCGTGTGGCAGTCGGAGCTACCGGTCGACGAGGGTCTGCGAGCCACCGACATGGTCGAGAGCATCCTCGCGGCGCAGCAAGGGAGCGTGCGATGCATGTACATCGTGGGCGAGAATCCGTTGCTGACCGAACCGAACCTCTCGCACGCGCAGGAGGCGTTCGATCAGCTGGAGTTCCTCGTCGTGCAGGATATCTTCCTGCACGAGACGGCCGAACAGGCCGATGTGGTGCTGCCGGCCGCGTCGTTCGCGGAGAAGGAAGGCACCTTCACCAACTCTGAGCGCCGAGTCCAGCGGGTGCGGCAGGTGATTGATCCGGTCGGAGCGTCGCGCGCGGACTGGGAGATCGTGCAGGATGTGGCGCGGCGTACGGCGGCGCGTCTGGGGACGACGGCGCACGGCTTCGAGCACGACTCGGCGGCGTCGGTGTTTGACGAGCTCGCTGCGCTGACCCCGATCATGGCAGGGCTTTCGCACGCGCGGCTCGATCGGCAGGGCGGCATCCAATGGCCCTGCCCAGCGGACGATCATCCCGGCACTGAGCGTTTGTACGACGAGTCCTTCCCGCGCGGGTTGGGCAAGTTTGTGCCCGTGCGCCAGTTGCCGCCTTCGGAGGAGGCGCCGGACGAGCGTTATCCGCTGATCCTGAACACGGGCCGCGTGCTGTATCACTGGCACGGCGGGACGATGACGCGGCGCGTTGCGGGTTTGGTCGACTCCTGGCCAGAGCTGCGCGTGGCGATCCACCCGAACGATGCGGCGCGGCAGGAGATCGTCGACGGCGAGGCTGTGTGGGTCGCGTCGCGGCGGGGCCGCCTGGAAGGGGTCAGCTTCATCACGGAGGATGTCGCGGAGGGTTCGATCTTTGTGCCCTTTGTCCGGCTCGCCGACTCGGCCGCGAACTGGCTGACCAACAACGCCTATGACGACGTCGCGCGGATTCCCGAGTACAAGGTCTGCGCGGTGATGGTCGAGCGGGCGGCCGAACCGTCCGAGTGGCGCCACAGCGGACCTGGGGGATCAGGCAAGCAGGGCAGATCGGGCGAGGGCGGCAGGCGCGGCAAGCGGCGGCAGTACTGGTAGGCGACCTATGCGTCGGGAGCGTCGGGCGCTGCGACGGCGGTGAGCAATCCGACCACGACGATCCGCTCCGAGTAGGAGTGCGTCTCGGCGTCGAACTCACCGCTGCAAGTGAAGAGCGTGACCACCGATTCTCGGGTCTGGCTGAGGAAGCGGGCGGCTTCCGGCGACTCTGGACGGATTGATGCGGTCTCGACGATGTCATAGACGAGATAGCGGTCGCTCGACTGCTCGAACATGATCAGCTGATCGCCGACCTGCGTCTTGTCCAGCTCCCAGCAGACACCGATGCCGACGTTGCCGCTGAGGTCCTGGTAGTCGCGGTGCCCGCCGAGCAGCGCGTTGCCCGGTCGACCGGGCACGGCCGATCGATTGAACCAGCCGACGACGAAGGGATTGTCGGGCGAGCCCATGGCGCCGTGCGGGGTCAAGCCAACCTGCACCACAGAGGCGCGAATGCCGGCCGATGGCAGGATCAGCTCCCAGTCGGTCGCGAAGCGTTGGCCGCTGGAGGGCAGCACGCCGTTGTCGATCGGTAAGATGGTGCCCTCGGCACCATCCGATCCGTAGACCAGCGCCGACTCGTCCAATGGCTCGCGCAGGACGTCCGAGAGTTGCTGCACGGCGATGGAGTCCGTGGGCGCCGATGGGTTTGCCGCTTCATCAGCCGTCGTGACGCCGGCGTAGGGCACCTCGTGGACAGCGGACTCATCTTGCACGTTGCTGGTGGTCGCTGCGGCGTGGCTCGCGGCGTTGAGCTGGGGAGCGCGGCTGCCGATGATTGCGCCGAGCACGCTGGCCAGGATCACCGCAGCGAGCGCGGCGACGCCGATCAGGATCAGGGTGTTGGTGGGTTGTTGCTGAATCCACGCGCGGACGGAGTGCAGGGTCTGCGGCATCGAACGTCCGCGTCCTATGCGTCCGGCGTCGCGACGGCGGAGAGGACGCCGACCACGACTCGGCGGTGGGAGTACTGATGGGTTTCGGCGTTGAACGACCCTTCGCAGGTGATCAGGGTGACGACCGGCTCGCTCGTGTCCTTCAGAAAGCGCGCGGCGTCTGGGTCATAGGGGTCGATCGTCTCAGCCTCGATCACGGAGTAGACGTAGTAGATGCCGTGCTCGTTGTCGCGGACCAGCATCTGGTCGCCGACATCGGTGTTGATCAGCTCCCAACAGACGCCGGTGCCGACATTGCCGGCGATGTCTTCGAAGTCGCGGTGACCAGCGAGCAGGGTGTTGCCAGATTCGCCAGGCGCGGCGCTGGAGTCGAGCCATCCGACCACGTGCGGATTATCGGGCGAGCCCATGGCGCCGCTGGGCGTCTTGGCGACCCGCACGATCGCGCTGCGGATGCCCGCGGAGGGCACGATCAGTTCCCAGGTGGTCTGGTGCTCGGGCCCGCTCGATCGGACGACGCCGTTGTCGATCGGCAGGATGCCGCCTTCCGAGCCGTCGGAGCCGTGTCGCAGGAGAGCCTCGTCGTACTCGTCCTCCAAGACCGTGGAGAGCGCCCGCACCACGAATCCGGCCACCATGGCTGGCTCGTCGGACTCTTGTTGGACGGTCTGCTGGGCGGGATCCGCTTGCTGCTGCGCGGAAGTCTCTTGCTGCTGAGCTGCGTCGGGAGGCGCGGCGGCTTGTTCAGCCTGCTGGTCGGACGGTTGGGACGGCTGCAGCGTCTGAGCTGACTGGGCCTGATCAACCTGGGTGTCGACCTTGACCACGGTCTCGTGACGGGGCTGCTCCGACTGCTGCTGTTGGGTCTCGCTGAGCGCAATGACTTCGGGCTCTGTGGGGTCGGAGCCGCCGATTGCGACGAGCAGGATGAGCAGGGTCAGCGCAAAGACCAGGACGGCCACCGTCAGCAGGATGACGACCGGCCGGCGCGCCCAGAGGTCTCGCAACTGTGTCAGCATCCTGACCGTTCCTTGCTCCGCCGGCTGCGGCGGAAGCGTCTGAGGCTGGCCGCCGGCATGAGTCCAATGTACGGAGCTACCGCCACTGCCGACAAACGCGAACGGCAATCTCAGTAAGCCAAGCGTAAATCCCTGCGGCCGCCTGGTGGCGGGCCGACCTGTGGATCACTTGACAGGTTACTGCGTGGGGACCAGATGGAATCGGGGTTGATCAGTGGGTCAGCGAGTGGCGTGTTGGGCGGGTCGCGCCTAAGCTGGGAATCGGTGTGGGGCTGTAGCTCAGCTGGGAGAGCGTTTGACTGGCAGTCAAAAGGCCGGGGGTTCGAGTCCCCCCAGCTCCACCACCCTGGACAAAATCAAGAACCTTTGAGATTGTCTTCCCCCTTGGAGACCTGAGTAGACGCCAGCGATGATGCCAGCCGCTACTCACCGGATGGAGTGGGGTGGGGAATGGCATCCGCCCTCGGCCACGTCGCCAAGAATGCTGCGCGAACGTGCCGCCGCTCATTCCCTAAGATCCCTCAGGGAATCCAACCACTCGGAGACAACACAGCCAGCCCGTCAACCTCAACTGCGCTAACCGAGCACCATCATCAGCGCTTCTCAAGTTGATTGGCGGAGCCTTCGTCAGCCGACCAGTTCTTGCCAGGGTCAAGGCTCAGGGAACTCTCGTCAGTGTGCCGCGCAAACCTGCGGGCGCAGGGAGCCTGCGCCTGCACCGAACGTTTTCTAGTCCCAATCTCGTGAGTGAGGGCCGCCTCCCCAATGATCCCAGGTTGCCTCGTCCGGAAACCCCGGGGCTGCCTGGTCGCCGTCGTACAGCCATTGATCCGAGGGTGGACCGGCCGCCCCGATCGCAAACCAGTGACCGGTGATCGTTTGCCGCTCGGCGTACCAGCTTTGCCCGTCGGCGGCGACACGCATCACGACTCCGTAGGGCTCCGCAAGGCCGAACTGTGCGAAACTCGGTTCGACGATTGGCAACAGGTCGTCGCGGTATGCGTTGCCGTGGCGGTAGTGGCCCATATGGCAGGCTGCGAGCCAGTAGAACGATTCGCGCGTCTCAGAGTGCTCGCGTTGATCGAGTTGCCTGCCGTCTTCGTCAACACCACGAAGCCCAGCATTCTCGACTAACCGGCGTTCCGCAGCAGCCTCGGCTTCGATCTCTGCG
>JAJDZG010000128.1 GCA_022824765.1 Dehalococcoidia bacterium
CGCTCTCACCCAAAACCTCCCCCTCAGGTGGAGGAGTCAAAGCTCCCACCCAAAACCTCCCCCTCAGGTGGAGGAGTCAAAGCTCCCACCCAAAACCTCCCCCTCCGGGGGAGGTGTCAAAGCTCCCACCCAAAACCTCCCCCTCCGGGGGAGGTGTCACGCAGTGACGGAGGGGGCCCGCCCAACCCTACGAGCTGAGCGTCCCCTTCGTGCTCGGAGCCCCGGACTCATCTACCACGCGAACCGCGTCCCTGAGGCACCGGGCCAGCGCCTTGAATGTCGCTTCGATGATGTGATGCTCATTCTCGCCCGCCAGCTGTCGGACGTGCAGCGCGATCCGTGCCTCGTGCGCGATCGTCTCCAGCATGTGCCTCGCCATCGATGACGGCAGCTCGCCGATCATCGGGGCAGGGAAGTCCAGCGCGACCTGCGAGTACGGGCGGCCGCTCAGATCGATCGCGACCTGGATCAGGGATTCGTCCAGCGGCACCGTCCGATCGGCGAAGCGCGCGATGCCCGCTCGATCACCCAGCGCCTCGTTGAGCGCCTGGCCGAGCGTGATCGCCACATCTTCGGTCGTGTGGTGCGCGTCGACATGCAGATCGCCGTCAGCCTGCACCGTGAGGTCGAAGCCGCCGTGCCGCGCCAACTGGTGCAGCATGTGATCGAGCATCCCGATGCCGGTCGAGACATCGGCCGCGCCCACGCCGTCGAGGTTCAGGTCGACGCTGATCCGCGTTTCAGCCGTCTCGCGCGTGATTCGAGCAGTTCGTGCAGGTCGAGCAGGTCGTGCGTTGGTCATAGCGACACTGTGTCGCACAAGCGCCGACTTGTCTACTCGCAGCGCGACACAGTCCAATGACCAGGGCGCTGATAGTGTCAGACGTGGCAGCGGTGCTGCGAGACGAAAGCGAGGCAGCCATGACGCGCGAAGAGATGATCGCGAAACTGAACGAAGATCTGGCGGCGGAACTGGGCGCCATCATCACCTACCTGACCTACGCGGCGCGGGTCGACGGACCGCAGCGCCCGCAGCTGTCGGCGTTCCTGACCGCTGAAGTCTCGGGCGAGCAAGTGCACGCGACCTATCTGGCCAACAAGATCGTCGCCATCGGCGGCGAGCCGACCACTGTGCCCTCGGCCGTGCCTCTGCCGAAGGGCAACCAGGCAATGATGCAGGCCGTCCTGGACATGGAGCGCGACGCCGTCGAACGCTACACGCAGCGACTTCAGGACGCCGAGGCATTCGGGGACATCGCGCTCAAGGTCACGCTCGAAGACTTCATCCGCGATGAGTCAGACCACGTCGAAGAGACCCAGGCCATCCTCCGCCACTGGGGCGTGGTCTGAGCGTCACGACGATGGGCGCTCCGTTGTTCGTTCCTCGAGCGCGTACCAATCGTCCATGCCTGCCATGTCCTGAATCTCGCGGTAGAGCGACATCAGCTCATCTACGTCACGGCCCGACGCACCGTTCGCGGCGATGCCGCGATAGGCGTCGCGCATCGCGCCGTATGCGGCGACCTGTCCCGTGAACGGATCGATGAGCACGTTGAAACCGTGCCCGGTCAGCGTGTCGCGATCAAGCCGATCAGCCGGCGCCATCATCGAGAGCGGCCCGCCCAGCACGCGGCCTGCCTCGGCGATCTGCTCAGGAGACGTGGGAAACAGCATCAGAACATCAGCGCCCGCCGCGCGATAGGCCGCGCTGCGCTCGAGCGCACGCTCGAACGACTCGTTGCGCACCGCACCGGTTCGCGCGATCACGATGAAGTCGTCGTCGCGCCGCGCATTCACCGCCTCGCGCACCTTGTCGACCATCTTCTCCAGCGGCTCCAGATGCTCGACGCCTTTGTGGTGGTGCGCCCGCTTGGGTGCGACCTGATCCTCAATCTCGATCGCCGCCGCGCCGGCCGCCTCGATCTCGCGCACCGCTCGTGCCGTCTGTAGCGCATCGCCAAAGCCCACGCCGCCGTCAACGATCAGGGGGACATCCGCACGAGCCGTGATCTGCCGCGCCAACCCCGCGACCTCCGTAATCGTCAGGTTGGCCTCCGACACGGCCAGCTGAAATCCGAATCCGCCGCCCGACAGGTACGCCGCCTCAAAGCCCAACGATTCGACCAGCCGCGCCGACAGCGGATCGAGCGCGACCGGCGCGAGGATTGGCGTCCCGTCTCGGACCTTGGCCGCAAACGCTGCGCGATCAGTCATGCGTCACTTCCTTCTCGACTGTCTGATCGTCCTGATCGATGGAGACGACACCGTGTTCGACGAGCGCGGCGATCTGCTGCGGACTGCGACCGATCAGTTCCAGCGCCTCGCGGGTGTGCTCGCCGATCGCGGCAGCGCCGCTGATCAGCTCGACCGGCGTGCGTGAGAGATGCACCGGCGACCCTGAGACCCGAATCCGCTTCTGACTCTTCGCCACGGGCAGCTCGGCGATCATGCCTCTGGCCGCAATGTGCGGGTCAGCGACGATCTGCGGAATCGTGTTCATCGGCGCGGCGATGCAGACGCCCTCGAGCTCGGCCTCCCACTCAGCCGTCGTGCGCCGCGCGAACACCTCGTTGAGGATCGGCTCCAGCTCAGCATGATGCGCAGTGCGGTCGGGATTGGTCTGGAAGCGCGGATCGTCAAGCAAGTCGTCGCGGCCGATCTTCGCGCAGAACAGCTGCCAATCCTTCACGCCTGCGATCACCATCCAGCCATCCAGCGTCGGCAACGCCTGGAACGGCGTCACCAGCGGATGCCGAGTGCCGATCGGTCCGGGCACTTCGTCGGTGTTGGCGGCGCGGACGACGGCGTTCTCCAGCAGCGCCACCTGCGCGTCGAGCATCGCCACATCGACGTGCTGTCCCAGTCCCGACGCCTCGCGCTCGTGCAACGCAGCGAGCACCCCGATCGCCGTGTACATCCCGCCGGCCATGTCGCCGATGCTGTAGCCGGGCCGCGCCGGCGGACCGCCAGGATGCCCGGTGATGCTCATCACGCCGCCCATCCCCTGCACGATCACATCGACCGCCGGCCGATGCTGATACGGCCCGGAGTGGCCAAAGCCAGACGTCGACGCATAGATCAACCGCGGGTTGACCGCCGACAGATCGTCGTAGCCCAGTCCCAGCCGTGCCATCGCGCCGGGCCGGAAGTTCTCGGTCAGGACGTCAATGCCTCCGCCCGACGGATCGATCAAGTCCTTGACGATCTGCACGGCATCAGGCTGCTTCAGATCGAGCGTGACCGATTTCTTGCCGCGGTTCACGCTGAAGAAGTAGGTCGACACGCCGTGCACGTACGGTCCAGCGCCGCGGTGGGTCTCATTCGTGCCGACATGCTCGACCTTGAACACCTCAGCGCCGAGATCGGCGAGGATCATCGACCCATACGGGCCCGCCAACGCCCACGTGAAGTCAAGGACGCGCAACCCATCGAGCGGACCAGGCATGACCAGTCCGCCTAGTCCAGCTCAAGTCCGGGCGTGCCCGGCTCGAGCTGAACTCCCAGCGTGTTGAGCGCCATCGAGACCAGGTTGTACTGCCCCGCCGCAAAGACGACGTCCATCAGCTGCTGCCGGTCGTAGGTCTCTGCCAGCGCCGACCACGTCGCGTCAGAAATGAATGCGTCGGCGTGCAGTTCATCGGTGGCGCGCAGCAGCGCGGACTCATGCGGCGTCCACGCCTCGTGATCGGGGCCTGCCTTGACCCGCTCAACCTCCGCCAGCGACAGCCCTGCCTCCTGCCCAATCCGACGATGCTGACCGAACTCGTAGCCCGACTGGCAGTTCCAGCCCATGCGCAGGATGACCAGCTCACGCTCGCGCGGCGGCAGCGACGAATCCCACAGCACGTGCCGCGCGAAGCGTCCCCAGGCCGACGACAGCTGCGGGTAATGCGCCAGCGTGCGCGTGATGTTCAACACCGGCCCGCCGCGAGCCTCCGCACGCTCGAGCTGAGCCTTCGACTCGCCCTC
>JAJDZG010000099.1 GCA_022824765.1 Dehalococcoidia bacterium
GTGCTGCTGGTCGCAGACATCGAGCGCGGCGGCGTCTTCGCACAGGTCGTGGGCACGATGACGCTGCTCGAGCCTGAGGAGCGGGCACTCGTCGCCGGCCACGTGATCAACAAGTTTCGCGGCGATCCCACGCTGCTGACCGACAGCATCGACCTGTTCGAGGCACACACCGGCGTCCCCGCGATTGGCGTACTGCCCTACTTCACGGACATTCAGATTCCCGAGGAGGATTCGCTCGGCCTCGAGGCGGCAGCGCTCTCGGACGCCGAGACGGTCGTCGACGTCGCCGTGATTCGAGTCCCCCACATCGCCAACTTCGACGACTTCGATCCGCTCAGGAGCGAATCAGGCGTGCGAGTCCGCTACGTCCGCAGCCTGAGTGAGTTTGGCCGCCCTGATCTGATCATCTTGCCGGGCAGCAAGACGACGGTGCACGATCTCGAGTGGCTGCGATCGACAGGTCTGGATGAACGCATCATCAGGGCACGCCGCGACGGCACGCCGCTGATTGGTATCTGCGCCGGCTTTCAGATGCTGGGCCGGGATCTGTTCGATCCGCTGGCGGTCGAGGCGTCGACGGCGGCGACGCAGGGTCTGGGTCTGCTGCCGCATGAGACGACATTCCATCCCCAGAAAGTGACCAACCAGGTCACGGCGCGAGTGTCGGACGCCCGCGGATTGCTGCGTGGCTGCGTGGACGCCGAACTGACGGGATATGAGATTCACATGGGCGTCTCGGCCGAGTCGGGCGGTCCGATGACCCTGCTGACCCGCTCCGGACGGCCGGTGGCGGGCACCGACGGTGCTCTCGATGCGGAGGGATTGACGTTCGGCACGTACCTGCACGGACTGTTTCATAACCGCGAGCTGCGGCGTTCGATACTCGGGTTCGCCGCCGAACGGCGGGGGCGAACTTTGCCTCCGGCTCAGGCGGAGGTCGATCCGGACGCCGAGTATGACAAGCTGGCGGACTTCGTTGAGGCTCACATGGATATGGATCACGTCCGACGGGCGATGGGGCTGACGCGCTAGCCCCGCGAGAGGTTTGCCATCGACGCGAGCAGGCGCTTGACGCCCGAGTCCTCGAAACGAACGGTGACTTCGGCGTCGTTGCCGATCGACCTGATCGCGACGACGATGCCAAGGCCGAACATCTCGTGCGACACCTCGTCGCCAGGCGAGATACCCATGGACGCCGTCGGCGCTGGATCGGGTTCGACGGAGTCGAAGTCATCCCAGCTCACGGTCCGGTTTCTGGCCGGGCGCACGTCCGCGCCGACTCGTGCTTGTTGGCGCTGGTGCTGCTGGATCAGCTCCTCTGGGATGTCCGCCAGGAAGCGCGACGGCTGATTGTGCCCTGATCGACCCTGGTACTGTCGGCGGAAGGCGTGCAGCAAATGCAGCTCGCGCATCGCGCGGGTCATGCCGACATAACAGAGCCGCCGCTCCTCCTGCATCTGGTTTGGGTCCTCCATCGACAGTTGGTGGGGCAGCAGATTCTCCTCTAGGCCAATCATGAAGACGACCGGAAACTCCAGCCCCTTGGCCTGGTGCAGCGTGATCAGCGTGACGGCATCGGGAGGCTCGTCGGGCAGATCGTCCACGTCGGCGACCAGCGCGACATCTTCGAGGAACGCGTCGAGCGCCGCACCGGGCGCGATCTGTGCGTAGTTGTCGGTCACAGAGATCAGTTCCTGGACGTTCTCCCAGCGGGACTCGGCGTCGACATTCCCTTCCGACTGCCGCTCAATCCAAGCGCGGTACTCAATCTCCGTGAGCAGTTGCTGCAAGACCTCTGAGAGGGGTTCTGTCGCAGCGCGTTCGCGTCCTTGTTCGATGACAGAGACAAATCGCGCCAGCCCGGTCGATGCCCTGTTCGAGACGGCGGGCGGTTCCAGAAAGCGCCCGAGCGGCGTGTCGCGGTCGATGCCGGCGGCCGACGCGGCAGCCCGGAATGGCGAGCGCGCGTTGAGGCTGGCCCAGTCGGTCAACGTGTTCTGTGTCTTCGCGCCGACGCCGCGCGTTGGCACATTGACGACCCGAGCGAAGGCGACGGCATCCTCAGGATTGCGGATGAGGCGCAGGTAGGCGAGCAGGTCGCGGACCTCGCGGCGGTCGTAGAAGCGCGTGGCGCCAACGAGCCGGTAGGGGATGCCATGTTGAACCAGCGATTCCTCGATCGCGCGCGATTGCGCATTGGTGCGGTAGAGCACCGCCGCGTCGCCGAAACCGAGCGAGCCATCGCGTTGTCCCTGCACAACCCGCTCAGAGATGTACTCCGCCTCGTCCATCTCGTTGTATGCCTCGTGCAAGACGGGCAGCGGCCCGTCCGGGTTGTTGGTCACCAGTTTCCGCTTGATGCGATCGGCTGCACGATCGATTACCGCGTTGGCCGCGTCAAGAACCTGCTGGGTCGAACGATAGTTGTCGTTCAACTGCACCTCGGTCGCGTCCTCGTGGTCGCGGACGAAGTACTTCAGATTGCGAATGTCGGCGGATCGCCAGGAGTAGATGGACTGGTCAGGATCGCCGACGACGGTCAGATTGTTGGTGCCGCCCGACCACGTGCGTGCCAGCAGGTACTGAATGGTCGACGTGTCCTGGAACTCGTCCACCAGGACGTACTCAAAGCGGTCCTGGTAGTACTGGCGGACCGGCTCAACGTCGAGCAGCGCCAGTGTCTTGAGCAGCAGGTCGTCGAAGTCCAGCGCAATCGCCGAGTGCAGGTGCTCTTGATAGCGCTCCCAGACGCGAGCGACGATCTCTTCGAAGTACGTGTGGGTGGTTGTGGAGAAGTCCGGTAGGGTCGTGCCTTCCGACTTGGCGCGGGAGATGCGGCTCAGCACCGCTCGGGGAGCGTACTCCTTGGGGTCAAGGTTCAGTTCCTTGAGCGCATTGCGCACGATCTGCGCTTGGTCATCGGAGTCGAAGATGATGAAGCTCGAGGGGACACCAATCTCCTGGCCGCGGGAACGGAGCATCCGCACGCAGATGCGGTGAAAAGTCCCGAGCCAGACGTCATTCGATTGTTCGGGGCCGATCAGCGATTCCAGCCGCGATCTCATCTCTCTCGCGGCCTTGTTGGTGAAGGTGACGGCGAGGATGCGCCATGGCGCGGTGCCCTGCTCGATCAGCCAGGCGATGCGGTGGGTGATCACGCGGGTCTTGCCCGAGCCGGGTCCGGCAATGACGAGCATGGGACCGTGCGGATGGGTCACCGCGGCGCGCTGAGCCTGGTTGAGGGAGGCAAGGTCGACGATGCCGAGCGGTTGGCTCGCCCCGGAGGTCAGCAGGTCGGTCATGGCTGCGAGCATAACGGCGCGTTCGGCATATAGTGACGGCAACGGCGGGTGACGA
>JAJDZG010000048.1 GCA_022824765.1 Dehalococcoidia bacterium
ACGACCATGCCGAGACGGTCAGGGAGTATTACGAACTCTGCAACGAGTTCATGCTGTTCAGCTGGGGCGAATCGCTGCATTTCGCCCCGCTCTCACCTGGCGAGCGACTACAGGACGCTCAGCTCCGCCATCAGCGGCGAATGATCGAACAGCTGCAACTGGAATCGGGGCTGTCGGTCATCGATGTCGGCTGCGGCGTCGGTGGACCAATGCGTCGCGTGGCGCGCGAGAGCGGCGCCCGTGTGCTCGGCGTCAACATCAACCAAACGCAGCTGAATCAGGCTCAGGCGCTGAACGCCGCCGGCGTCGGAGACATGGTTGATTACCTCAATGCCAGCTTCATGGACATGAGCGCCCTTGCGGACGACAGCTTCGACCGCGGCTACGCGATTGAGTCCACCTGTCACGCGCCAGGCAAGGTTGGCGCGTTCAGCGAGATCTACCGCGTGCTCAAGCCGGGCGCGCTGTTCTGGGGTCAGGAAATGTGCATGACCGATCTGTTCGATGCGCAGAATCGCCAGCACGAGCGGATCAAGCGCGAACTCCAGCGCGGCATCGCGCTCAAGGACATTGCCACAACCCAGCAAGTGAACGGGGCGCTCGAGGCGGCAGGCTTCGAGCTCGTGCACGGTCAAGACCTGGGACTCGAGGGTCTCGACACCAGCGCGCCGTGGTATCGGCCAATCGAGGACTATGTGAACGCGCCCGGCATCCTGCGCAACCTGCCGCTGGGGTGCCGATTGATCGTCGGCGGCACGAGGCTGGCTGAGTTGTTGTGGATCTTCCCGGAAGGTGCGGCGGACGTGATCGGCTTGATGGAACGCACCGCAGACGCCTACCTTGCCGGCGGGCGCAGCGGGACATTCACGCCGCTCTACTGCTTCCTGGCCCGCAAGCCCTAGAGGCTGTTTACAGAAACTGGAGGGCGTCCCAGATCATGGCGAGACCGGGGTCGTGGATCGTCGTCCCAGCGAAGTCTGGGACCTCGCTTGCGGTTTGTGTCGCTGGCCGGGCGAGATTCCAGACAAGCTGGAATGACGAACCCTGGAGATCGGACCGCGCCGCCACGCAGCACCGCTCTGACACACCTGCACCGTTACTGTGAACAGACCCTAGAGCACCGCGAGGTAGCGGCCGAGCTCGTAGTTGGTCACCTGCGAGCGGTACTCGTCCCACTCCAGCCGCTTGTTCTGCAGCACGGTCGTCCAGACGTACTCGCCGAGCACACTCTTCATCATCTCCGACTGCGAGAACGCCTCGATGGCGCGTCCCTGCGTCGTCGGCATCTCGGTGATGCCGCGCTCGGCCCGCTGCGCTTCCGTCAGCAGGAAGACGTTGTCCTCGGCGGCGGGCGGCGGCTCGAGGCGCTCGTCGATGCCGCGCAGGCCGGCGGCGAGGAACGCTGAGAAGGCCAGATAGGGATTCGTCGCCGAGTCCGCGCCGCGATACTCCAGCCGCGTGGACTCCGCGTCGCCAGGCTCGTATTCGGGGATGCGCACCAGGTCCGACTGGTTGGCGTGCGACCAGGTGAGGTAGACGGGTGCCTCGGTGCCCGGCGCGAGACGTTTGTAGCTGTTCGACCACTGGTTGGTGATCAGGGTGAACTCAGGCGTGTAGGCGAGCAATCCCGCGAGGAACGAGCGCGCGATCCCCGAGAGGCCGCCGTTGGGCTCGTAGAACAGGTTCTGCTCGGCCTCGAACAGCGACAGATAGACGTGCATGCCCGATCCGTTGACGCCGTTCAGCGGCTTGGGCATGAACGTCGCGTGGACGCCCTGCTTGATCGCCACTTCCTTGACCACGTGGCGTGTCGTCATGACCTGGTCGGCCATCGTCAACGCGTCGGTGTAGCGCAGGTCGATCTCGTGCTGCGACGGCGCGGCTTCGTGGTGCGATGACTCGACGCCGATGCCCATCTCCTCGAGCGTGAGCACCGTCTCGCGGCGCAGATCGGTGGCGGTGTCCAGCGGCGAGAGGTCGAAGTAGCCGCCCGAGTCCAGCGGCGACGGATCGTCGGGCGCGCGGAAGTAGAAGTACTCAATCTGCGGCGCGACGTAGAAGGTGTAGCCGCGTTCCTGCGCCGCTTCCAGCTGACGCCTGAGGATTCGCCGCGGGTCACCCTCAAACGGCTCGCCGTTGCGCCGGTGGACATCGCAGATCATCCGCGCGACGCGGTGCTGCTGGGGACGCCAGGGCAGCATCACGAACGTGTCCGGGTCGGGACGCGCGACCATGTCCGATTCGTCGTGGCGGGTGAAGCCCTCGATCGAGGCGCCGTCGAACTCGACGCCGCGTTCCAGCGCGGCGGGCAGCTCGTCGATCGTGATCGCGACCGATTTCAGCTGGCCGAGGAGGTCCGTGAACCAGAGCCGCACGAAGCGCACATCGTGCTCGCGGCAGGCATTGAGCACATGCTGATGCTCACTGGGGGGAGCGTTGAGGTCAGCGTCGAGGGTGGTCATCTAGTGTTGTTGGCCGTTTCCCGCTGGTTGGGGGGAGCCCCCCCTCTGCCTTCGGCATCTCCCCCGGAGGGGGAGATATTGATTGATCTGGCATCTCGCCCAGCGGGGGAGATATGGATTGATCTGGCATCTCGCCCCAGAGGGGGAGATGCATCCTCCCCCGGGGGAGATGGATTGATTCGGCATTTTCCCTCGCGGAGCGGGGGTGGTGGCACACGTTAGATGTGGTAGTAGTGGAAGAACTCCGCTGCGACTGGGTGCATGAAGACGTCTCGGGCTTCGGTCAGCTTGAAGTCCTGGTAGTGGTCGATCAGGTCCTGCGTGAACACGCCGCCTTCCATCAGGAAGTCGTGATCGGCCGCGAGCGCTGCGAGCGAACCCTCGAGCGAGTGCGGGACCGACGGGATGTTTGCCGCCTCTTCCGCCGACAGCTCGTAGATGTCGGTGTCGACCGGGTCGTCCGGCTCGATCTTGTTGCGGATGCCGTCGAGGCCGGCCATCAGCATCGCCGAGAAGGCGAGGTAGGTGTTGGCCGACGGGTCGGGCGGGCGGAACTCGATCCGCTTGCTCTTGGGCGACGTCTCGTAGGTCGGGATGCGGACCGCGGCGGAGCGGTTGCGCTGTGAGTAGGCGAGGTAGATGGGCGCCTCGAAGCCGGGCACCAGACGCTTGTAGGAGTTGGTCGTCGGCGCGCAGAACGCGAGCAGCGCCGAGCCGTGCTTGAGCAGTCCGCCGATGTAGTGGCGCGCCGTGTCCGACAGGTCGGCGTATGCGCCCTGCTCGTAGAACAGCGTGTCGCCGTCCTTCCAGAGCGACTGGTGGCAGTGCATCCCGGTGCCGTTGTCGCCGTAGAGCGGCTTGGGCATGAAGGTGGCGGACTTGCCGTGCCGGTTGGCGACGTTGCGCACGATGTGCTTGTACCACTGGGTTTCGTCGGCCTTGGCGCGCAGCGTGTTGAAGCGCGTGGCGATCTCGCCCTGGCCGCCGGTCGCGACCTCGTGGTGGTGGACTTCCATCTCCATGCCGACGGCGTTCATCGCGTCGGACATCTCCCAGCGCAGTTCCGAGAGCGTGTCGAACGGCGCGGTCGGCGAGTAGCCCTGCTTGGGCGGAATCTTGTAGCCGAGGTTGTTGTCGTCTTCGTCGCGGCCGCTGTTCCAGTCGGCCTCGTCCGATTCGACGACGTAGAAGGCCTGGTTGATCGACATCTGGAACTGGACGTGGTCGAAGACGAAGAATTCGAGCTCGGGTCCGAAGAAGGCCTGGTCCGCGATGCCGGAGTCGATCAGGTGCTGCTCGGCCTTGGTCGCGACGTAGCGCGGGTCGCGGCTGTAGCGATCGCCGGTGAGCGGGTCGTGGACGTCGCAGATGAACTTCAGGGTTGGTTCGCGCTCGGTCGGGTCGATCCGGGCGGAATCGAGGTCCGGGCGCAGCAGCATGTCCGATTCGTCGATGCTCTGGAAGCCGCGCAGGGATGATCCGTCGAAGCCCTGGCCGCGATTGACCAGGTCCTCATCAACGCGGTCGGCGGGGATGCTGAAGTGCTGCCAGCGGCCAATCAGGTCGGTGACCAACAGGTCCACGCGACGGATGCCCTGGTCCGCGATCAGCTGCTGGATGTCGCCAAGGGTTGCCATTCGACGATGCCTCATTCCTTCGTGTGGGGCGCTGCAAGGGGGAAAGCGGGACCGGTGTCACGCAGCGCACGCGTACGCATCGCCATCGTATGCCACAGCAGGCAGCGGACCGCCGCCCCAGCGTTACAGCTGAGTTACGCCCATTGGCCAGCAAGCGGAGTGTGTTGGAGGCGTCTAACGCAGCGGTAGCGCGAAGCGGTAGCCGACGTTGCGGACGGTCTCGACGTAGCGCTGCCCGCTCGACTCCAGCTTCGAGCGCAGACGCCGGATGTGGACGTCGACCGTCCGCGAGCCGCCGTAGTAGTTGTAGCCCCAGACGCGGTTGAGCAGCGTTTCGCGCGTGAAGACCTGTTGGTGGTGAGTCATCAGGAAGCGCAGCAGCTCGAACTCCTTGAAGGTCAGCGAGATCGATCGGCCGCCTTCGAAGACCTGGTAGTTGGACGTGTCGACGAGCAGGTCGCCGGCCTCGAGCGAGTTGCGCGCGAGCGCGCGTCCGTGCCGCCAGAGCACCATCTGCACCCGCGCGGCTAGCTCCGCGTCGTTGATCGGTTCGAGCACGAAGTCGTCCAGCTCCTGCGTGGGACCGAGCAGCGAGGTGTCCTGCGGGCGCAGCACGGCGAGGCGCGTCGCTTCCGGCCAGGCCTGCACTTCGGCGGGGCGGGAGTGGGGAATGGAGCGGCGCCAATCGAGCAGCAGCACATCAGGCGCCGCGGCGGGATCGGGCTCCGCGCCCTCGGCCGGCAGGAAGTGCACGACTTGCAGACCAGCCCGCTCCAGCGCGGGCGCGATCGTCGGGATCAGCGCGTCGTCGTAGGTCGAAACAGTCAGCCGAAACACGCTTGCACGATAGAACATGTGAACATCGCGCATTGGACACGGCAGCACACGGCGATCTCCGCGCGGCGCTGGGCGTGCGATACGATCAGCACTGACGCGTCCAGCGGTGATCTGCGGGCGCATCAGCCGGCGTAGCTCAGTGGTAGAGCAACGGTTTCGTAAACCGTAGGCCGAGGGTTCGAATCCCCCCGCCGGCTCCACCGCTTCGATCCGCCCGCGTTCAGCCCCGTTCGGCCTGCGTTCGGCCCAGTTCAACCCTGTTCGGTCCTGCCTGCCTCCGTTCAGCCCCGTTTGGTCCTCGTTTGGCCCTGTTTCAGACGCTTCCGGCGGGTCTGTTGCTGCGTCGCGAGCAATCGTTCGCGCGACAAAAGCAAATCGCCCTGTGGGATACACTCCGTGTACCGGTGTAGTACCTGATGACGGCTGAGACGCGCGTGCCGCAGTCTCGCTGAGTGACAGCGACGGGAGCCCCCATGAACGTCTTCACGCTGACCAATCGACGTCGGCGCGGCCGATTCAGCCTCTGGCTGCTGGTGTTGGCGGCGTCAGCGGCGATCCTGTTCTCGGCCTGCGACCTGGTCGGCGACGACGACGAAGATGAACAGCAGCAGCAGTCTCAAGAGCAGCAGCAGGAGCAGACGGCGGCGGCGCCCGCTGCGTCATCGCAGCCGCAAGACGATTCAGCTCCGCCGCGTCCGCCCAGTGCGTCCGGCGGGGGTGATGGCGCGACCGCCTTCAGCATCGTCTTCCCCAGTCTGGCCCACGTGGCGGCCGCCGACGGCGCTGCGGCGACCGGTCTGATCACCACCGACGGCTACCTGCTCGTCGACGAGCGAGCTCTGCACGGCGCCATGTCAGCGCTGGTCACGCTGTCCAACGGCGATGTGCTCGAAGATGTGCAGGTCGTGGGCCGTGACCGCTTCACGGGATTGGCCTGGATGGGCCCTCTGGACGCGAGCCTCGTGCGGTTGCTGCCGGGCGCACGACTGGGCGACGGCGAGAGCCTGCAGCCGGGATCATCGGTCTACACGGTTGGATTCGCGGCCGGCGAGCGGGCTGGTGCGCGGCCGGCCATCTTCTCGGGTGTGCTGAGCGGCTTCGGCGAGTGGGAGCCGGGCGACCGCACGTTCCTGTTCACCGATGCCCGCGTCGTGTCGACGTCGGGCGGGATGGTGCTCGTCGACGGCTCAGGCCTGGTCATTGGCTTTGCGCCCGCGCAGATGGTCGGCATGGGTTGGTATGTGTCGACCGGCGATCTTGCTCGCAGTCTGCCGCCCGAGCCGATCGCCGCCGCTCGCACGGCGGACCCGGAGAGCGCCGCAACCGAGCACGAGTTCAGCATCGCCGCGGCGCAAGGCTCGGGCGAGCTGCTGGCCGGCGATGAGGTCACCGGCGAGAGCATCTCCCTCTCGATCAACACCGACACCGCAGCCATGCTGCGTGTCGTCGACGCGGAAGGCACGCTGCTGCAGCTGTCGTCGATCAACGCTGGTGAGAACGTCGTCAGCGTCACGGCGGACACGATCGGTCCGTACGCGCTGCGGATCGTCCCTCAGCCGGCCACGGGCGACGAGTCAATGGGCACGCACGCCAGCTACTCGGTCAGCTCCAGCGTGCCGCTGATGTCGATGATGGAAGGCGAGTCGGCTGCCGACCTGCAGATCGGCACGCCCTTCGTGGGCGTGATCGACGCGCCTGGCGACGTGGACGAGTTCCAGCTGCCCGTTCGGGCCGGGGCGACCTACGACATCCTCGTGCAAAGCCTGCTGATCGACTCGCTGGTCACGGTCGACGGCGCTGGCCTGCACGAGATGGATGACGATACGGGCGGCGGGCCGCTGGGCCGCGACGCGGCGCTCACAGTGGAACCGACCGAGGACGGCGTGGTCAGCGTCAGCATCCGCGACTACGCCAACTCGTCCGCTGGACCGTACATCCTGACCATCACCCAGACCGGCCAGGCCACGACCGCGATGATGGAGGACGAAGAGGACGACGCGGCACAAGAGGTCATGATGATGACCGCGGCGGCGCTGCCGAGTCCGCGCGGCGACGCGAGCTTGCGCGGCGAGATCGTCGACGGCGGCCTCGTGCCCACGCTGCTCGGCATCGGCAGTGAACTGGGCCTCGACAACTCGCTGCTCGTCTCCGATCAGGATGGCTACTTCGAAGTCACGGCCTCGGTGATTGGGGCCGATCAGAGCTCAGCGCGGCTGGTCGTGTTCGACGCGGCCGACAGCGTGGTGCTCTCGGGCCGCGTCATCCTCAGCTGCGCCGGCGCCGACCTCTGTCTCGCCAGCGCCGCCTTCATCACGCCGGACGACAACGTCGGGCAGGCCGGCGTCTGGCGGATTCTGCTCGAGCCCGAAGGCGCTGACGGTGCTGACGGCGGCATCGTCGAGTGGCAGATCGACGTCTTCAGCTTCGATGACTCAGGCGGCTAGACGCTCAGCGTCAGTCAGTCGGTGGTCAGGTCCTGCGCCGTCTTCTGCGGGTGCGCGAGCACCGACAGCAGCGGGATGCGGCGTTGCCGCAGCACACGACGGACGGGCACGGGTGGATCAATCGTCAGGCGCGGCAGCAGACCGTCGAGCCAGCGCGGCAGCCACCAGTTGGCCGGCCCCGCGATCTGCATGAAGGCCGGGACCAGCACGAGTCGGACGAGCGTGGCGTCGATGAAGATCGCGAACGCCATTCCCATGCCGAACACCTTGACCGTGCGCTCGTCGCCGAAGATGGCAAAGCTGGAGAACACGGCGATCAAGATGGCGGCGGCCGCCGTGATCACGCGCGCCGACGCGCCAATCCCGTACGCCACCGATTCCGTCGAGTCGCCGCCTTCGAGCCAGTGCTCGCGAATCCGCGAGAGCAGAAACACCTCGTAATCCATCGACAACCCAAACAGGATCGCGAACATGAACATCGGCAGGAACGACTCGATCGGGCCGGTGCGGTCCAGGCCGGTCAGTTCCAGCCCCCAACCCCACTGGAAGATGGCCACGACAAAGCCGATCGATGCGCCGATGGCCATCATGTTCATCAGCGCCGCCTTGAGCGGTACGAGCACAGAGCGGAAGGCCATCATCAGCAGCAGGACCGAGATCCCGATCACGATCAGGAAGAAGTAGGGCAGCCGCGAGATCATCTTGGCCGTGACGTCCTCGAACGCCGCGGTCGTGCCGCCGATGTAGATGCTGGTCTCGTCCGCGGCGTGGTCCAGCGCCATGGGTACCGCGGTCTCACGCAGACGGTTGACCAACTCGCGTGTCTCCGCCTCCTGCGGCGCCGTCGTGGGGATGACGGAGATCAACGCCGTTTCACCGTTCGCCGACGCGTCGGGCGGCAGCACGGCGGCCACGCCGTCCACCTGCGACAGCGCCTGGCTCGCCGCCTGCAACTCGGCCGGCGAGAGCCGCTGTTGGGGATTGTCGACGACGGCGAACAGCGCGCCGTTGACGCCGGGTCCAAAGGCGTTTGAGATCAGGTCGTAGGCGCGCCGCGAGGTGTACTCGGTGGGACGGTTGCCGTCGTCGGAGACGCCGAGTTGGATGCTGAACGCGGGAATCGCCAGCGCGACGAGGATCGCGGTCGAGAGCGCCAGGTAGAGCCAGGGCCGTCGCGAGATGTGCCGCGAAAAGTGGTACCAGCGTCCGCGTTCGCCGCCGGCGGTGTGACGCAGGAACGGAATCGAGAACTTGTCGATGCGCCGTCCGATCAGCACCAGCAGCGCTGGCAGCAACGAGATGGCGACCATCATTTCGATCAACACCACCACCGCTGCGGCGAGACCGAGATTGGCAATCAGCGGAATCCCGATCGCGAACAGGCCGACCAGCGCGACGACCACAATCGAGCCGGCGAAGGCGACCGCGCGCCCCGCGGTGGTCACCGCCGCTTGCGCTGCCTCGCTGGGCTCCACGCCCTCCGCGAGTTGCTCGCGGAAGCGGGCAATCACGAACAGCGCGTAGTCGATCCCCACGCCGATCCCGAGCATCGCCCCAAATGTTGGCGCGACCGTGGAGATATCCAGGAACGCGGCGGCGATGATGATGCCCGCCGTCCCGATCGCCAGACCGACCAGCGCGGAGATGATCGGCATGCCGGCCGCAAAGATGGATCCGAAGCCGATGATCAGGATCAGCAACGCGGCCGCGAGTCCGACGAGCTCGGCGGTGCCCGGCGGTTCGGTCTCGAACTCACGCACCGGCTGGCCGCCAAAGTCGATCTGCAAGCGGTCGCTGCGATACTCGTCCGCCAGCTCGATCACCGCTCCGACGTTTGCCGTTTCCAGTTCGTTGGCCAGCTTGTCGTAGGCGACGCGCACGATCGCGGTGCGGCCGTCGGGCGAGATGTTGCCGGGCCGTTCCGCGGGCAGGAAGACGACCGCGACCTCATCGACCGTCGCCGCCTCGCGCGCGAAGGAGGCCATCGCTGACTGCACATCGGGATCGCCGACGCTGCCGTCAGGCGTGTGAAAGACGGCGAGCAGTTCGGAGCCGGAGCGGACGGGGAAGCGCTCCACCAGTAGGTCGTAGGCGGCCTGCGATTCGGTGCCGGGCACGTTGAACGTGTCGGTCAGCGATCCGCCGAGTCCGCGCGCCGCCATCGCGCCCAGCACGATCGCGACGATCCAGATCAGGAGCACACGCCAGGGATGTTCGGAGACAAACACCGACCAGCGTTCCATCAGCGCTCCCGTTCATCGTCTCGGTCAGGCAGGCAAGACCAGCAAGACTGGCGCGCCGCACCGTGCACCGCACGCGCAGATCAGCGTATCTGCCCGATCGGTCTGCGTCGTGATGACGGACGGATGCGCTCACGGCGCTCAGGGCGCTAGTGGAGGATTGAATCGATCGAGGCGGGACCTGCGCCCAACAGGATCAGCGCGATGCAGGCGAAGACGAGCAGCACGTCCAACTCGTAGCCCTGCTTGTCCGAGGAGCCCTGGAACGGCAGGCCTTCCTTGAACTTGTTCACGTAGGTGGCGACGATCATGTTGATCGCCAACGGAATGGCGACCCATGGCACGAGCAGTCCCGCCAGCAGCAAGACACCGCCGACCAGCTCGATCGTCGCGACGCCCGGACCGGCCAGGCGCGGCAGTGGAACGCCCAACGACTCCAACCAGCCCGAGAATCCGCCAATGCCGCGGCGGAACTTGCCCAAGCCCGCGTCGATGAAGATGACTCCCAGCACGATGCGCAGGGGAATCGACGCCCATTCGATGACCTCAGCGCCAAACGGCTGCGCCAACCAGTCTCCTGCGTCCATGTTCCGCTCCCGCCAGCTGCTGGTTTACGCTGGATTCTAGTTGAGCCGAACTCGTCGACGACATTGGAGGGGCAGCGATGGGCAAGCTTGCGGACGCGCTGAAGGAGCGGCGGCAGAGTCGTCAGCGTCGGTTGGGATTCGGCGCGCCGGCGCAGGAGCGGCCGCCCGAGATGCTGCTGGGCACAGTCGGCGTCGTCGACGGCGCAGACTTCTGTCTGGCCCTGACCGAGTCGGAGGCCGCGGCGGCGGCGGAGTCCGACGCCGCGCTCTGGGGCGCGCGCCTCGTCGTGCTCACGCCAGAGAGCGCCGCCGCGGCAAAGGCGGCCGGTGCGTCCTTCGTCTCGTTCGTCCTGGACGACGCCCGCGCCGATGCGATGCTCGACGAGGAGATTGACTACATCGTCCGCCTGCTGGATGTGGGCTTCGACGAGTCAGCGGCGCGAGCGCTGGGCAGTCTGCAGCCGGCGATGATCGGCCTCGAAGCGCTCGAGCTGCCGCTGAGCGTGACCGACATCATCCAGCTGCGGCGTCTGGCGATGTTTGCCGCCGCGCCAATCTGCGTGACAACGACGGCGGAGATTTCGGCTGGCGATATCCAGGCGTTGCGCGATTCCGGTGCGTCGGCGCTGTTGCTGGCCGAAGGCGCAACCGCCGAGGACGCGGCTGCCGTCAAGCAACGCATCGCCGACCTGCCAGAGCGCAAGTCGAGGCGCGACGACGAGGCGCGTCCGTTGATTCCGACCGTCAGCCCGAGCGCCGCGGACGACGACTAGCGATCCTTAGCGATCGTCGCGGAAGACGCTGCGGTTGACTGGCTCAAGCGAGCTGCGCGAGGTGCCCGTCGCGAGGCGCAGGAAGTAGAGCATCGCGCCGACCGCGGAGATGCCGATCAGGATCGCGATCGTCCAGAGCACGATCGGCTGGCTGCTCTTGGCGGTGGCCGGCGCGGAGATGTTCTCACCCTCGTTGGGGCCGAGCGTGTGGTCCACGCTGAATGCGTAGGACGATTCGAACTGCAGCATCTCGCCATCGCCGATCAGCTGTACGCGGTACTCGACGGTCAGCTGGCCATCGCCATGCGCGGCAATCGGCACGACCAGGGTGCGCTGGCTGTAGTTGGAGATGAGCGGGTGTCCGTCATCCACGCGATCGCCGTAGGCGTCGGTGACGGCAACGTGGTGCGCGCCAATCAGTTGCGCCAGTGGACGGTCAAAGGTCAACAGGAGCTGATGCGGTGCCTCGGCCACGGTCGAGCCTCGCTCGGGCTCTTCCTGGATCAGTGCGCCGCTGCTGGCATCGACGCGGCCCAGCTGGCTCAGCGCCAGTCCGACGCCCAGCGCCAGCAGCAGTCCAAGCAGGGGAATGAGCATCCGCCGGCGGTCGAGTGTGGTCATGATCATGAGCGTCTCTCCACAGCTGATCCTACGAACCGCCCGCCTTGTCGACAAGCATGCCAACAAGCCAGGCGGCGAGCTTGCCGGGCGGTTGACCGCTCAACCGACGATTCGGCGCGGCACGCGCGCGCTGATGTTGGTCAGCACCTCATAGGGAATCGTGCCGACGCGCCGCGCGATGTCCCAGGCCGTGATCGACGCGCCGCCGTCGACGCCGATGATCGTGGCCGTGTCACCGGCCGATGCCTCAGGCGCGTCGGTCAGGTCGATCATCGTGCTGTCCATGCAGACCGCGCCGCGAATCGGACAGCGCCGCCCGCGCACGAGCATGTCGCCGCCGTCTGACAGCGCCCGCCAGAAGCCGTCGGCGTAGCCGACGCCGGTGACGCCGATGCGGGACTCGCGCGGGGCCGTCCACAAGCCGCCATAGGACACTGACTCCCCCGCTGCGACGTCGCGGACGGCGAGGATCGTCGTCCGCCAGGAGAGCACGGGCCGCAGCTGGGAGGCTGCGCTGGGCCGCTCGGGTGCGGGATCAACGCCGTACAGCGCGATCCCCGCTCGGACCATGTCCAGTGACGCCTCGGGCAGATGAATGAGCGCGCCGGAGGCGGCCGCATGACGCCGCGGCGCGCCGATGGCGTCGGCCGTCTGTTGGAAGCGCCGCAGCGAGTCGAGCGAGGCCTCGCGGTTGGTCGCGTCGGGCAGGTGGGTGAAGACGGCTTCCAGCTCCAGCGCGTGACGCGTTCGAACGGCGTCGGTCAGCTCGATTGCTCTCCGATGCGAGCGTCCGTGCCGCTGCATGCCGCTGTCGATGTTGATCTGGACGGGGTGTCTGCGCCCGTGCGCCCTCGCGGCAGCCGCGATCAGGTCGGCGGTGGACTCGGAATCCACGACCGCGCTGATGTCGTGCGCGACGGCGAGACTTGCCTCATCCGGCAAGACGGGCCCCAGGCAGAGGATCGGTGCTCGAATCCCCGCATCGCGGAGTTCAACGCCCTCGTGCGTCGTAAAGACGCAGAGCGACACCGCGCCGGCGTCGAGCGCGGCGCGGGCGATGTCGACCGCGCCGTGTCCGTAGGCGTCGGCCTTGACGACCGCGGCCACGTCCGCGCCACTGGCGGAAGCTGCCTGGTCTCGCAGGACGCCAACGTTATGTCGTAGGGCACCCAAGTCGATCTCGGCCCAGGCAGTCGCGGATTGAACGGGCACGGCGCTCTCCAGCGTTCGACTCAAGGCGAGTCGAGGCTAGAGTAGGTCGAGGCGGCGGCGGACTCTTCAGGAATCTTGTGCTTCGACCACTTACGCTTTGGGCGGTCACGATGTGGCCTCGCGTTTGGTTGGCTGCAGTCTGGTTGGTTGCAGCTGGTCTCGTCGTCTCCTGCTCCGCCGGTGACGACCCAGCCGTTGACGAGCCGGTCCCCGCAGTCGTCCAGCTGCAACAGTCGCAATCTGAGCCCGTCGAAGCGGCAGCGCCGACCGAGCAGGAACAGCAGCCAGCCCCGACGCGCGCGCCGAGCGATCCGGTCCGCCTGCTCGCGGCTGAGGCGTCCGCGCTCGAGCACAACGGCTATTGGGAGCAGGCGCTGGCCGCGCGCCAATCGGCCATCGATGCCGTGGGAACGCTGGATGCGGACGAGCTGGCAGCGCTGCGGCTGGACAACGTTCGCCTGCTGCTGCGGCTGGACCGGCCGGGCGATGCTCAGGCGGCGCTCGACGCCGTTGGTCCTGAGTCGTCGGGTCGGTCGCTGCTGCTCCAGGCGCAGACGGCGCTGGCCCGCTCCGACCGCGAGGCCGCCGTCTCCGCGATGGAAGCTTATGTAAACCAGGACAGTCCGGCCTGGGCGCAGATCGCGCTTGAGATTGCCCGCACGCTCGACGCCGCGGGACGCGGCGCGGAGGCGATCCCTTGGGCCGAGCGTGCGCTCGGCGGCGATCTGGCGTCGCGCGACGAGCTGCGAGCCCTGCATCTGGCGGCGACCCAGCTGGACATCCTGGGCGAGGCCGAGCGGGCGCTGGCGCACTACGACCGCTTGTTTCTGACCTCGCTCTGGCGCGACGACCAATCGCTGGCGCTGAGCCGATCGGCGGCTTTGCAGCGGGATCGCGGCGACAACCAGGCCGCGCAGGTCGCCTGGCAGCGGCTGATCGAGAGCTATCCCGAGTTTGAGGTGAGCTGGCAGGCGCTCGATCGGCTGCTTGAGGCCGGCGTCGAGGTCAATCAGCTGCAGATCGGACGGATTCGGTTCGAGCAGCAGCGCTGGTCGGACGCGCGCAACGCCTTCCTGAATCTGCTCGGAACCAGCGGTGATCTGTCGGAGCAGGTGGCGGGAGAGTTCTACATCGCCGCCATCCACGAGGCGAACGGCGACCTCGATAGCGCCAGGCTCGGTTATGTCGCCGTGATCGAACGCGACGTGTCGGATCCGCTGGCCGGCGCGGCGGCGATCAAGCTTGCAGACATGGCGATCGCCGCCGGCGACGTGCTCACGGCCGAACGCTACTGGTATCTGGTCATGAGCACTCACCCGTTCGTCGACCGGGCGCTGGAGGCCGGCCGCCGCTGGGCGCTGCTCGCCGTCCAACGAGGTGAGTGGTCGGAGGCGCGCGAGCGGTTCCGCGAAGCGTTCGACACGGTCGGGCAGGGGGTTGACGCAGGCTATGAGCGCGCGTCGGCGGAGTTCCTGCTCTGGCAAGCGTTGATGAGCGAACAGCTCGGCGAGACAGATCGGGCCGCCGAGCTCGCAGCAGCAGTCATCGATCACGGCGATTCGACCTTCTACGCCGAACACGCCCGCGTCATGCTGGGTGAGCCCGCGCCGGACGTGCTCGACATCGGCATTGAGGAGTGGCTGCTGCGGCTGACCGGCGACGCGGCCGCAGCAGACACCGATGTCGAGCGTCTGCCGCGTTGGCGGGCCGCTCGCGATCTGCGGCTCGGTGGATTCGACGACGCCGCGGATCGAATCTGGTCCGAACTGGCCGGCGAGCTTCGTGACGATCCGTGGAGTCTGGTGCAGGCCGCGCAGCGGCTCTCGGAGCTGGGGGAGCACACGGCCTCCGTCCGCATGGCGTCCGAGCTGACCTACAAGTTCGAGCTCGGTTGGTATGAGACTCCGCCCGCGCTGCTGCGACTGATCTTGCCCAAGCCCTGGCCTGAGGTGATGGCGCTGCATGCGACCGCCGAAGGTGTGGATCCGCTGCTGCTCTGGTCCCTGATTCGCCAGGAGAGTCTGTACGATGCCGACGCCGAGGGTGGAGCGGGCGAGATCGGGTTGACGCAGGTGATCCCGCTGACCGGATCGGATATCGCGGCGGGATTGGGCGTCGAGTACGAGCACACCGACCTGGCGCGGCCGGAGCTGGCGATCCGATTCGGCGCCTGGTATCTGGCTCGGCAGCTCGACGGGTTCGGAAACGAGCCAATCAAGGCGTTGGCGGCGTACAACGCCGGACCCGGCAACGCCGCGCGTTGGGAGAGCGGCGCCGTCTGGGACGATCCGTACGGCTTCCTGGCCGCGCTCGACTTTCCGTCGACGCGGAGCTACGTGCTGAACGTCCTCAGCGCGTGGCGGGCGTATCAGGCGCTGGAGCGCGTGAGCGAGACTCCGTAGTCTGCGCTGCGCGGATAACAGGGCCGTGCTGCGGACTGGCGTATAGTGGTAGCACTTGTTCTGTTCTTCGTTCTGCGGGCTGTGCGCCCCGCGCGTGGTGAGGGAACTGATGCCGAAACGCACATACCAACCGAAGCGAATTCCGCGCAAGCGGGAACACGGATTTCTCAAGCGGATGGCCAGCCGCGGCGGGCGCGCCGTGCTGAAGCGGCGCCGCGCGCGCGGTCGTCGCCGGCTGACCGTCGTCTAAGCCTCCGCTGCGGTCGTCCACCGTGTCCCGAAGCGTGGCAACCCCCGCCGCGCCGACCGTTCGGTGGGACCGCGTCCGCATGGTTGTTGATGTCTGACCAAGTCAACTCATGAGCATCGACCGAGCGCAGCGCTTGCGCCGTCGTGCCGACTTCGACGCCGTCTTCCAGGCTGGCCGCGCCGCCGCCAGCGGACCGCTGGCGGTCCGCGCGCGTGTCACCGACCTCGAAGATGCGCCCTGCCGCTGTGGATTCGCCATCAATCGCCGAGTCGGCAACGCCGTCGTGCGCAATCGCGTTCGACGCCGTCTGCGGGAGTCTGTGCGGGCTCTGAACCGGTCCGGAGGCTGTCGAGGCATGGATATCGTCGTGATCGCGCGTCCGAGCGCGGCCGAAGCCGAGTACGCGGAGCTGGATCGGACGCTCAGGCGTCTGATTCGCCGCGTGCAGCCGTCGACGAGCGGCAGTCAGCGGGGCGGCAAGTGAGCGGATCAGTGGTCTGGCTGCTGCGCGGATATCAGCGGGTGCTCTCGCCGTTGTTGGCGGGCTTCGGCGCCCACTGTCGATTCGAGCCGTCGTGTTCGCAGTACATGATCGACGCGGTGGAGTCGCGCGGGGTCGTGACCGGCCTGGCGATCGGCTGCTGGCGCGTGTTGCGCTGCAATCCGCTCAACGCGGGCGGCTACGACCCGGTCGTGCGCGACCGCGCCGCAGAGGACGTTTCACGTGAAACAGTCTGAGCGGTTCACACGGCTGCGGCGTGTGCGCCGGTCTACAGGCCGGCCCGCCGGCTGGCGAGCGTCCCTGTTGGTCCTGTTGTCCCTGCTCACCTTGCCCCTGCTCGCCGCCTGCGATGTGGCCGATCAGCCCGACGGTTGGTCGTCGCCGACCGCTGATCCGCTGGAGCCCGACACGCGCCTGATCGCACCCACCGGCGAGGACCGGGTCGTCGCCATTGAGTTGCTTGACGGTAATCTCGGCGCCGCGCTCTGGGAGTTCCCCGATGACGACGGCGAGTTCCCTGGTCTGGACGAGCAGATCGAGCCCGTCGCCTTCTACGCCGACCCCGTCTGGGTGCCGCAGACCGACGAATGGCTGCTGGCCGGCTACGCCGACGGCACGCTCTATGCCGTCCGCCGCGACGGCGAGTCGGCTCGCGTGATCTTCACCTCCCCCGATCGGCTCGTCGCCGATCTGATCGTGGACGGCGACCGTGTCTACGTCGCCGACACCGGCTACCGCGTCTTTGCCATCGATATCGAGCAGCCCGGCCGAGCGGTTTGGGAATGGAGCGGCGAGTCCGACCTGCAGATTTGGAGCGGACCTGTCCTGGTCGACACCGAACGCGGGCCGCTGCTGATCGTGGCCGGCCTGGACGGTCGCGTCACGGCGATCGCGGTCGACGGCGATCGCGAGGGCTCCTCGGTTTGGCAGAAACAGATCGAGAGCGGCATCGCCGGTGCGATCAGCGCGTCGGACGGCCTCGTCTATGTCGGCGCGCTCGACCGTCACGTCTACGGGCTCGATGCGGCGACCGGCGAGACGGTCTGGACCGCGAAGGCGTCACACTGGCTGTGGGGCACGCCCTTGATCCACGACGACACGCTCTACACCACCGACCTGCGCGGCAATGTCTACGCCTATGACACGCGCAGCGGCGCGCAGCGCTGGCTGCAGCCGTTTGCCGTCGGTGATCGCGTGCGCGCGCAGCCGCTCTACGTGCCGCTGCCGGCCGAGAGCGGCGACGCCGGCGGCATCCTCGTCGTGATCGCCCGCGGCGGGGTCATCCACCAGCTCAACGCGTCGGACGGATCGCCGTTGCGCGAGTTCGAGCTGGCCGACGCCGCCGATCTGCTGGCCAATGCCATCCTCAAGGAGGACCGTATCCTCGTCGCCGACGAGAACGGCGTGCTCTACGCCGTGCTGCTGGGCGCCAATCAAGCCGTCAGACTGTATCCGCAGGACTAATCCGCGATGAACATCATCGACTTCATCTGGAACGACGTCATGATCGGCCCGATCATGAACGGGCTGATCATCATCGCGCACACGTTCGGCGACAACTACGGCGTCGCGATCATCCTCTTCACGCTGCTCGTGCGGATCATCACCTACCCGCTGACCCTGCGGCAGCTGCGCGTCACCCGCTCGATGCAAGAGATGCAGCCGCGCATGCAGGAGATTCAGAAGAAGTACAAGGATCCCAAGCGGCGCCAGGAAGAGTTGATGAAGGTCTACCGCGAGACCGGCTTCAACCCGCTCGGCTGTCTCTGGCCGCTGCTCGTGCAGATGCCCATCTGGATCGCCCTCTACCAGGTCTTGCGGCGGACGCTCGGCGACACGCCCGAGCAGCTGCTGCGGCTGTCGAGCGACCTCTACGACTGGTCGTACATCACGTCCGCGATTCCGATCAATCGCGATTTCCTCTTCTTCGATCTCGGCTCGTCGTCGATCGAGCAGTCGCTGCCGCTGGCCATCCTGGTCGGCGTGACGGCCTACATTCAGCAGAAGGTGTCGACGGCGCGGATGGGTCCGCGCGATGAGCGATCCGAGTCGATGAACCGCACGATGCTGTGGATGATGCCGTTCATGTTCGGCTTCTTCACGCTGCAGGTGCCAGCTGGGCTGGGACTCTACTGGCTGGTCACCTCGGTCTTCACGATCATCACCTCCTGGTACTACTACTTCTATCGACAAGGTCTGACCTGGTCGTGGAAGTGGCTGCTGTCGTCCGAGCCGTTGCCGGCGCCTGCTGCGGCTGCGGCCGCTGCGGGAGGCGGAACGGTCGCCGTGTCTGCCAACGCCGCGGGCGAGGCTGCCGACGCGGGCGGCGAGGAATCGGCAGCGGACAGCGGCGAGAAATCGCCCGATCAACGACCGCAGCGGCGCTCGAGCGCCGCGAGACGGCGCCGACAACGGCGCAGACGAGCGTCACGACGATGAGTGACGCGTTGACCTGAGCACATCAAGTCGGCGCATGGACGCCGGTGCGAGCGAACCCTCAACCGCGCACCGCCCAGACGCCGACAGGACGCCGAATGCACGGCGAACGGCTGGAGAGACCGCCATGGCAACACAGAACGCAATCGAGGTGTCGGGTCGCAGCGTCGACGACGCGGTGCAGACGGCGCTGCGCCGGCTGGGCCTGTCGCGCGCGCAGGTCGAGGTGGACGTGCTGGAGGAGGGCCGAACGGGCATCTTCGGCATCGGTCACGCGCAATCGCGCGTGCGCGTCACGCCGCTGGGCGGTCGAGCCGCTGCCGAAACCACCGCGCCCGCCTTGCCGCGCATCGACGACTACGACGATCTGACCGAAGTCGAGCGCGGCGCACCGGACTCAAGATCGCCGCAGGGCGGCCGACGCGGCGGACGGCGCGGCAACCGCCGAACCGCGGCGCCATCTTCGCAAGCTCCGCAGGCTCTGCAGCCGGCGGCTGGCGGCGTCCCGGACGAAGCCGACAGTCAGCGTGACGTCCAGCCTGACCATCGCTCCCGTTCGCGCTCGCGCATTCAGGACGCGCCGTCGTCGGGCTCTGGTCGGCGCGGGCGACGTGGTGGTGGCGGTGGAGGCGGGCGTGGACGATCTGGGGCGCGCCGAAGCGGCGAGGCTCGCGAGCGGCAGCCCGCGCGAGCGCCGATCCCGCCCTTCGAGTTGCTCGCTGACCCCGAGTTCGAACCCAACGAGGACCCTCGCCAGTTCGCGGTCGAGTTGCTGACGGACCTCGTCCACCTGATCGGCTTCGATGTGCAGGTGACCGCGCGCGATCCGCAGACGCCGATGGATGGTCTGGGGCACGCCCAGGCAGTGCTGGAAGTGACGCCGATCGGCGACGAAGACCTGGGCCTGCTGATCGGACGACACGGCGCCAACGTTGGCTATCTGCAGTATCTGGTCAACGTGATTGTCAGCCGCTCGTTGGACGGCAATCACCCGGTCACCGTGGACGTCGACGGCTATCGTCGTCGGCGCGAGGAAGCGCTCGTCGCGATGGCACAGCGCGCCGCCGACGAAGTGCGCGAGCACGGCGACCCCGTCAGTCTGGGCGCGATGCCGGCCGCGGAACGACGCATCATCCATTTGCAGCTGCAGGACGATGACGAGCTGACCACCGAATCGTCCGGCGAGGGTGAGTCGCGCCGCGTGCGGATTCTGTACCGTGACACATAGCCGCACTCGACGTAACGGCGGTGGAGCATCGGAGGCGTGCTGAGGTGAGCGGCGTGCACGTCGTAGCGGTCGCCAATCAGAAAGGCGGCGTCGGCAAGACGACGACCACCGTCAATCTGGCCGCCGCTTCTGCGGAAGCGGGGCGGCGAACGCTGGTGATCGACGCCGACGCGCAGGCCAACGCCAGCTCGGCGCTTGGCGCACGCGCCGGTGGCCCCTCGCTCTACAACGTCCTGCTCGGCCAGGTCTCGTTGACCGACTGCATCGTCGCCACCAGCTGGCCTGGACTGGATGTCGCGCCGTCGTCGATGGACCTCGTGGCCGCCGAGATGGACCTCGCTCGTCGCGACGACCGCGAGTTCATCCTGCGCGGCGCGCTCGCCGACAGCGTGTCCGCGTACGACCTGGTGCTGATCGATTGCGGCCCGTCGCTCGGTCTGATGACGCTCAACGCGCTGGCCGCGTCGGACGCCGCGATCGCGCCGGTCCAGTGCGAATATCTGGCGCTGGAAGGGTTGACGGCGCTGCTCGAGACCATTCGCCGCGTGCAGACCAACCTGCATCCCGGACTGCAGTTGCTCGGCGTCGTCGCGACGATGTATGACGGCCGCACCCGCCTCTCGCAGGAGGTCGCCGCTCAGCTGCGGGAACACATCCCGTCCACATTCCAGACCATCGTGCCGCGCTCGATTCGGCTCTCCGAGGCACCGAGTCACCAGCGCTCGATCATTGAGTACGCCCCCGCCTCGCGCGGCGCGGAGGCCTACCGCGAGCTCGCCGGCGAGCTGTGGGATCGACTGGCCGCGCTGCCGCCGTCGACGCGCGGCGGCGCAGCGGCCGGAGTCTCGGCATGAGCGCCGCATCGCGCGGACTCGGACGCGGGCTTGATTCGCTGATTGCAGCGGCATCGACGCAGCAACGCGCGCCGATCGATGCGATCGCGCCCAATCCGTCGCAGCCGCGCCGCGAGTTTGACGACGAGCAGCTCGCCGAGCTGGCGGCCAGCATTCGCGCGCATGGAATCCTGCAGCCGCTGCTCGTCCAGCCGCTCCAATCCGGGCGCTACCAACTCATCGCCGGCGAGCGCCGCTGGCGCGCCGCGCGTCTGGCCGGACTCGACAGCGTCCCGATCGTCGTTCAGACAGACGCCGACGGCGCGGACAACGCTGCCGAGCGGCTCACCCTCGCGCTCGCCGAGAACGTGCAGCGCACCAATCTCAATCCGATCGAGCTGGCTGGCGCGTTCGAGCAGCTCGCCGCCGGCGGCTGGACTCAGCAGCGGATTGCGGACGAGGTCGGCAAGAGTCGCGCGGCCGTGGCCAATGCGCTGCGTCTGCTCAAGCTGCCACCACAAGTCCAGGACTGGATCGCGAGCGGCGAACTGTCCGAAGGTCACGGGCGTGCGCTCGCGGGAGCGCCGCCGGCGCAGCAACAGTCATTGGCGCAGCGCTCCATCGAACAGGGCTGGACGGTCCGACGCCTGGAAGAGGCGGCGGCCGAACGCTCGCAGCGTCGGCGCCGCCCTGCCCGACCAGAGCCGCCGCCGTCCGTCCGACGCGCCGCTGAGCGCTGGCAATCGACGCTGTCGGCGCGGGTGGATGTCCGTGTGGCCGCCAGGGGTCCGCAGCACGGCGGGCAGCTCGTCATTCATTGGCGGGACGAGGCGGAGCTGCAAGCGTTGACCCGTCAAATCGGCGCCGACGCTGACTAGGGTCCGTTCACAGTAACTGGAGTGGTTCCAGGATCGTCTTCCCAGCGAAGTTTAGGACCTCGTTTTCATTGCGCGCTTTTGGCCGTGGGATGCTGGGCGAGATTCCAGACAAGCTGGAATGACGGTGGGGGCTGGAATGACCCGTCGTCCGTCGTCCCAGCGGAGTCTGGGACCTTGTTTTCATTGCGCGTTTTTGGCCGTGGGATGCCGGGCGAGATTCCAGACGAGCTGGAATGACGGTTAGGGGCCTGGAATGACGATCGTTGGCGGACTGTTGCGGATCGTCGTCCCAGCGACGACTGGGACCTCGCTTCCATTGCGCGCTTCTGGCCGTGGGATGGCAGGCGGGATTCCAGACAAGCTGGAATGACGGTGGGGGCTGGAATGACCCGTCGTCCCAGCGGAGTCTGGGACCTCGTTTCCATTGCGCGCTTTTGGCCGTGGGATAGCAGGCGAGATTCCAGACAAGCTGGAATGACGGGGAGTGAGGCTGGATTGACGCGTCGTCCATCGTCCCAGCGGAGTCTGGGACCTCGTTTCCATAGTGCGCTTTTGGCCGTGGGATGGCAGGCGAGATTCCAGACGAGCTGGAATGACGGTTGGGGGCTGGAGTGCCGACCGTTGGCGGACTGTTGCGGATCGTCGTCCCAGCGGCGTCTGGGAACTCGTTTCCATTGCGCGCTTTTGGCCGTGGGATAGCAGGCGAGATTCCAGACAAGCTGGAATGACGGGGAGTGAGGCTGGATTGACGCGTCGTCCGTCGTCCCAGCGACGTCTGGGACCTCGTTTCCTCTGCGCGCTTTTGGCCGTGGGATCGCAGGCGAGATTCCAGACAAGCTGGAATGACGGTGGGGGCTGGAATGACGAATGTTGGCGGACTGTTGCGGATCGTCGTCCCAGCGGAGTCTGGGACCTCGTTTCCGTTGCACGCTTTTGGCCGTGGGATGCTGGGCGAGATTCCAGACAAGCTGGAATGACGGTTAGGGGCCTGGAATGACGAATGTTGGCGGACTGTTGCGGATCGTCGTCCCAGCGACGTCTGGGACCTCGTTTCCATTGCGTGCTTTTGGCCGTGGGATGCCGGGCGAGATTCCAGACAAGCTGGAATGACGGTAGGGGCTGGAATGACGCTGGAGGCTGGAATGACGGGGAGTGGGGTTGGAGTGATGGTGGGGGCTGGAGTTGCTGATGCCTATTCGGGTGCTGACGGCGGTGGATCTGATTGGTTGACGGGGCGCTTTGCTCTGCGCCTGCGGCGTCGGGGGCGGCGCTGCTCGCCGTCTGGTGGCGGCGACGCTGGCCCATCATTCTCGGCCTCGGACGTGTTTGGCGATTGATCTGCCTGCTGGTTGACGACCTTGGGCGTTCGCCGACGTCGACGGCGCGAGGAACGCTTGCTCGGCGTCTGTTCCTCGGCCGATGCGCTGTCCGCGCGACTGTCGCCTCCGCGAGCATCGCCGCCGCGACCGCGACGTCGTCGCCGGGGGCGGCGTTCGCTGCGGTCGTCTTGGTCATCGGGATCGCGTTCTCGGCGTTCGGCAGGCGGACGCGATGCGTCGGGCCCGCCGGGCGGCGCGGCGGCTTCTCGCAACGCCTGGGCGCGTTCTGCCTCCACCAGCGCTTGATTCGGCGCCTCCTCCGTGCGCACGGCGAGGCCGATCTCTTCGGCCGGGACATCGACTCGCTGCGGATGATCGTCCAGCGAGATGGTCACCTTCTGCTGCAAGACGTTGAGCTTGATGACCTTGCCCATGCCGGCCGGCGTGCTGACGCGTTTGCCCACGCGCGGCAGCGACCCGCGCATTTCGCGGTACACCTCGTGCTCGAACGTCAGGCAGCACAGCAGCCGTCCGCAGACGCCCGAGATGCTGTCCGGGTTCAACGGCAGATCCTGATCCTTCGCCACGCGGATGCCGACCTGCGGGAAGTCGGTCATCCAGCTCGAGCAGCAGAGCCGCAGCCCGCAGACGTCGTAGCCGTCGACGAGCATCGCCCGCTCGCGCTGGTTCGCCTTTTGCATCGACAGTTTGACGTCGTGCGTCGATTCGATCTGCTCCAACAGATTCCGATAGTCGACGTGATCGGGCGATTCGAACCAGGCCGTACCGCGGTCGCCCTCGAGGTTCAGCTCAACCGCGACGGGGTACAGAGACATCTCGCCGTGGACGGCCGTGCGGCGCATGTCGGCGAGGATCTGGTCGGCGCGTTCGGCCTGGGCGGCGGCCGCTTCGCGGTCGTCGGCGTCGGCGAGGCGCTCGATTGGTCGAACGTCGTGTGGGACGGGGCTGGTCGGCGGATCGTCGGGGACGGTGACGACGCGGGCCAGCTGCTCGCCGCGCCCCCGCTCGATCACGACATAATCACCCACAAACACGCGGCCAAACGGCGCCGAGTGGTGAAAGATGCGGGACGCCTCACGGATGCGAACGCCAATCACCGCCTCGGCGGCTGTCTCCGCAACTGCAGCGGGAGCGCCGGCGGCTGACAGCGGGTCGTCTGTGGGATCGTCAGCGGGGTCGTCGGCTGGATCGTCGCTGTTGGGTTCGTTCGAGTCGGTCATGAGGATGTCCTGGCAGGCGGGATGCGGAGCAGGAGCACGTCGAGCGCCAGGCGGGCGTTGACGCCGCGGTGAATCATGGTGCGGGTGTGCTCAATCTGCTCCAGGAAGCGTGTGATGTCCTGTTGATCGTACATCGCGGCTGTGCGCGAGAGGCGGTCTCGCTGCGAGACGTGCACGATCGCCTCCTTTCGATCCTGCGTCCACAGCCACAGATCGCGCCACCAATCGCTCCACGCATCGAGAATCTGATCGAGATCAGCCAGCGCCTGCGGCGTCAGGCCGCGCCCGACGCTGCGCTCCGTCCACTGGAA
>JAJDZG010000084.1 GCA_022824765.1 Dehalococcoidia bacterium
GGTCGTTGGAGCCGGCGACGCGTCAATCTGGAGCGTGAAGGAGTTGCCTTCATTCACGGTCGAACTGAGGCTCGAGCTGAAGGAGACCACTGCAACAGTGTTGTCCTGCGACTGCACGGCTTGCATCGCAGAGGTGAGGTCGTCGTCGGTGATGGTGACGTAGCGCAGGCGGTTGGATGGCGATACGTCGTAAGCGGTGCCTGCGCCGATGGTGATGGTCAGTGAGCCGTCGTCTTCATCGACATTGTCGTCGTCGGTGGCAATCGTGTGCGTGACGCTGCCGCTGGTGGGTATCGTGACCGTCTGGGCGCCAGATGTGACGCCGAAATCGCCAACGGTGGTCACCGACAGCGACACGTCGAGCGGAGCGGTCTGCGCCGGGTTCACGGTGATCGTCAACTCCACGTCATCCCCCTCGGTGACGGACGAGCTCGCGCTCGTGAAGCTGACCACTGGCAGCGGCGGATCGTCGTCGTCCTGCACGGGTAGCGAGGCCGAACCTGAGCTCGACGAGACCGTGTAACCCGAACCGGAGTTGATCGTCGCGGTCACGGCGCCGTCGGCCTCGTCTTTGCTGTCGTCGTAGCTGGAGAGCTTCATCAGGTAGGAGCCGCTGATTGGAATCGTGATGGTCTGGGCGCCGCCTGCGACGACGAAGTGTCCCGGCGTGTCGACGTTGACGTTGACTGAGAGCGGCGCGGTCGGAGCAGGGCTGGCGGTGAAGGTGAACTGCAGCGTCTGGCCCTCGATGATGTCGGGGCCGGCGCTGACGCTGATTTCAGAGATCACTGCGGGCGTTGAAGGCGTCGGCGTACCGTTGGCGTCTTCGATGCACTCGAGCGCGACGCGCACTGGCTTCCAGCCCGACCAACGCGACTCGCCGCCACGCGCGGCGGCGGCGGTGTAGGCGCCCAAGCCATCGTCCTGGAGGTCGTTGAAAGCGATCAGGACGCGCTTCCAGTTCTTGCCGCCGTCGGGATTGCGCTGCTGGATCGCGCTGTAGTAACCGCGCACGGTGTTGAGCAGCGAGTCCGACACGCAACTGTCGACGATCGCGGCGTAGTCCTGGCTCGGCTCAGTATCTTCAACGGGCTCAGGATCCGGTTCGGGCGCTGTGGCGAGGGTGGTCACGAACAGCTCGCCGATGACGCCTTGCCAGAAGAAGAAGCGGTACTTCGTTTCTGGCGCCAGCCCCGAGATCGTGTGGGAGTTCTGGTTGACCCGCTCGACCGTGGTCGATCCGCCCGACGCTTCATGCCAGTAGAACAAGACCGCCCGCTGTGCCTCCCAGCTGAGCGTGATCTCGGTGTCGGTGACGGCCACGTCGACCGCCGGTTCGGCGTGCGACTGCCCACCACTCACGGCAACCGCCAACACCACCAGCGCCATCACCGCCGCTACTCTCCAACCCCACCGTTGACCCGCCCTCAGCGTCGTCACGCGATCGAGCATTTCGCACCTCCTCCACTGCGCTTCGCCTTGGTCCCGCCAGTCATCCTCCTGCGCTCGATTGAGGCCCGTTTGATCCGCGTACAGATTACAGAGTCAGATGCGAGCTTGCTGAAATGACCTGCTGGTAGGCTGCCGTGATGACAACCACCGCGCCGCCGCCAACCCTCTCCGACGTTGCCGAGACGGCTGCCCGCGTTCGTGACAACGTCGGTCGCGTGATCGTCGGCCGCGAGCAGGTGCTCGACTACACGCTGGCCGCAATCCTCTCCGAGGGCCACATCCTGCTCGACGACGTGCCGGGTCTCGGCAAGACGATGCTGGCCAAGTCGTTCGCGCGCTCGATCGGCTGCTCCTTCCGACGCATCCAGTTCACGCCCGATCTGCTGCCGTCCGACGTGACGGGCGTGAACATCTACAACCAGAAGTCGGGCGAATTCGAGTTCCGCGCGGGGCCGCTCCTGGCCCAGCTGGTCCTTGCGGACGAGATCAACCGAGCCTCGCCGCGCACGCAAGCGGCGCTGCTCGAAGCGATGGAGGAACGGCAGCTCACGGTCGAGGGCGAGACGATGGCGATGCCGCGTCCGTTCCTCGTGATTGCGACGCAGAATCCCGTGGAGCTGGAAGGCACGTTCCCCTTGCCTGAGGCGCAGCTCGACCGTTTCCTGCTCCGCCTGCGGATGGGATACCCGGACGCGGCCGAGGAAGACGCCATCCTGCAGCGATTCGAGCGGGCACAGCCGCTGGAAGCGCTCGACCCCGTCGTGGAGTCCGAGCAGCTGCGTCTGATGGTCAAGACGGTCGAACAGGTGCGCGTGTCCGATGCGGTGCGCGGCTACATCGTGGAGATCGTGCAGGCGTCGCGCGAGGAGGAGGCCTTCGAGCTCGGTGCATCGCCGCGCGCGTCGCTGGCGCTGCTGCGCACGACTCGGGCGTTGGCCGCGATTCGCGGCAGGGACTTCGTCCTGCCCGACGATGTCCAGGAGATGGCCCGCGTGGTGCTGCCGCACCGGCTGATGCTCTCGGCCGATGCGCGGCTTCGCTCGTCGTCGCCGGAATCGCTGCTGGAGCAGATGCTGAGCCGCGTGCCGGTGCCGATCGACGCACCCGCTGCGGGCTAGAGGCCCACCACACCATCATTCGAGCGATCGGCTACAGATAAGGGCGCATCATGGCGATGATGGGCGGCTTCGGCGGCGGCATGATGGCCGAGCTGGAGCAAGACACCCGCCGCGAAGAGCGCGACCGCAAGATCGCCGCGGGATCGTGGGGCTTTCGGCACGACAATCGCCTCGTCCGTGCAATCTGGCCGGCCGCGGCCGTGCTCGTCGTGCTGCTTGGCGTCGCCGTGGGCGAGATCGTGGTCTCGCTGGTTGCCGCGACGGTACTCGTCGCCGGCTGGGCCGCCTGGACCTGGACGCGCTATGCCCTGCACCGCTTGAGCACCGACGTGGCGATCTCGCAAACCCACGCCTTCGTTGGCGAGACGCTGGGCCTGTCGCTGCGCCTGGAGAATCGCAAGATCGTGCCGCTCACGGCGTTGCAGGTTCGGATCAACCTGCCTGAAATCCTCGAACCGTCGGCACAACCGTTCAGCAAGCTGCACGAGTCTGCGCCCAACGAGGGAGTGGTCGTCCGCTCCACGTCGATGCGTTGGTACGAGCGGTTGATCTGGCGCTTCGAGATTCCCTTGCTCACGCGCGGACACTTCCAGCTGGCGCGGGTGGACCTCAAGTCGGGCGATTTCTTCGGTGTCTACGTGCGCGAGCGAACCGATGAGGCCGAACACACGCTGTGGGTCTATCCCGAGGTGCTCGCGTTGCAACAGCTGGGTTTGCCGCAGATGCGTCCGCAGGGTGAGCGGCGCGGCGGGCAGCGCCTGTTCGAAGACCCAACGCGACTGCAAACGATCCGTGATTACCGACCGGGCGATCCGCTCAAGAAGGTGGACTGGAAGGCCACGGCGCGCCGGCAGGCGCTGCAGTCACGCGTCTATGACCCCTCCAGCGACCTCGTCGCGGTGGTGGCGCTCAATGTCTCGACGCTGCCGCACGCCTGGCAGGGATTCTTCGGGGACATTTTCGAGCGCGCCGTCTCGGTCGCCGCGTCGCTCGCCAGCGACTTCGCGTCCGAGCGGGTGCCGGTCGGATTGCTCGCGAACTGCACCTGGCCCGGCCACGACACCGCGATCCGGGTGCCACCCTCGCGCGCGCCGGGTCAGATGACCCGGATTCTGGAGGCGTTGGCCATGGCTGACGTCTTCACGCTCGTGCGCATCGAGCGGATGCTCTCGGAAGAGCGGCTTGGCTACGGCTCAACGCTCGCCCTGGTGACGGCGGTCTTGACGCCCGCGCTGGAGTCCTCGCTGCATCGGCTCAAGCGGCACGGGACGCAGATCGGCATCGTCTACGTGGGGATCGAAGATCCGCCTGCGACGTTCGCAGAGTCGCCGGTCTATGACATCCGCGCCGCGCTCGAGGGATTGCACTTCGAGCGAGTCGGTGAGTCAGGCCCGTGGGCCCGCACGGACCGTCTGTACGCCAACCGCCAGGCGCCGGAGCCGGCTGAAGCGGTCGAACTGCCATCGTTCGTGGAGGGCGATGCCGAGATCGGGGCTGTCGCCGCCGCCTTCTCGAATGGCAGGCCGGCGACCGATCAGGGCGCCGTCGGCGAGCCGCCGCCCGCGCCCGCGAACCCCTGGTCGCGTCCGGCTGATCGCGGTGGGACATGAGCGCCGTCGCCGCTGTCCCCTCAACCGTCCCGACGGCGTCTCCCAAACGCGTCGAGCAGGCTTACGTCGCCGTCACCCTGTTTGCCGAGATCGTTCTGCTCGTCGTCCTGGCCAAACTGGTCCCGCGCCTGATCTATGGCGGGACGGGCGAGTCGCTGTCTGTCTGGGCGGTGGCGGGAACGGTCGCGCTTGGGTTTGCCGTGTCCAGGTGGCTGGGCAATCCGGCCCTCACGACCGGTCAGCGATTTTGGCGCGGACTCGCGGTCACGCTGATCGCGCTGCAGATCATCGGCTCGGTCGACCTCTCGGAGTCGGCGCGCATCTGGGACATGTCCTGGCTGCTGGAGCTGGGGCGGCCGTCGAGCCTCGTCTGGCGGCAAGAGGTGATGTTGGAGAACGGCGAGCTGCTGGCTGGCGAGATTGACCAGTTCTTCGCGGCGCTGATGCTGATCCCGATCTGGTTCCGCGGCGTCGCGCTGGGCTCGACCGATCTGATGGAGCGGCCGTACTCGAACTACGCGCTGGTCGGCCTGTTCTTGCTTGCCGTGTCGCTCGCGCTGGCCGACAACGCCGGCATCGAGAGCCACGTGCGCCCGCTCGCGATCGTCTGGGTCGTCAGCGGACTGCTCGCCGTCGCGCTCAAGAATGCGGCCAACTCCGACCAAGTGCAGGGACTCGGTCTGACGCAAACGGGCGCGTCGATTGCGGCGACGCTGGCGGCGCTGGTGCTGGGCGTGGTCTTGTTCTTGCTGATCGTCACGGGACTGGTCGGCTTGATCGCCGGCTCTGGCGTCGTCGAGCCCGTGCTGGACGTCATCGGCACGGTGCTGCGTGCGATCATCACGGGCTTTACCTACCTGCTGTATCCGCTGTTCTGGCTGTTCGAGCAGATCCGCGACGCCCTCGCGGCCACCGCGCCGGAGCAGATCGAGCAGATTGGTGAAGGCATCGGGCGTCCGCTGGACGAGGTGGAGGTCGAGGAAGGGGAGTCGGACCCCACGGCCGGGATCGTGGTGGCGCGAGTGTTCGGCGCGATCGGCGCGGTGCTCGTCTTCGCCGTGCTCGCCTTCCTGCTGTTCCGGCGACTCGTGCGGCGCGAGTCGCGGCAAGAGGAGGAGCGTGAGTCGCTGTGGGGCGAGGCCGACGTCATGGGCGACCTGCTGTCGGGCCTGCGCGGCTTGCGCGCGCGCTTCTCCCGCGATCGCGACGAGCACAGCGCCGACGCGCCGATTGCCGAGCTGTACTTCGACGTCCTGGACCACGCGGAAGACAAGGGTCAGATTCGCGCGGTTCATCGCACGCCGCTGCAGTTCGCCGACGCTCTCGAACGGGTCTACGGCAGTCCGACGCCGAAGCGCATCTCGGCCGCCTTCAGCAACTTCCGCTATGGCGGACGACAACCCAACGAGGCTGAGCTCAACTCAATGAAGCAGAGTTGGGACTCGCTGAAGGACGGGCCGTCCTGACTGGTCGCGGCGCAGCGCGATGGCTGCCTGTTCGGCGTCGATGGCGCCCGCATAGGCGAAATCGGCCTGGAAGCCGAGCGAGCGCAGCCGATCTCCATGCGGAGAGTCGGCAAAGGCGCGCGACGGCGACCGCGAGTACGAGTGATAGATGCGCAGCGCCAGCCTCGCGCCACCCTGCAGCACGACATCCTCAGTCGTCCGACGCAGCTGAGTCACGACCGCGCCAGCCGCGAAGGCATCCTCCACCGAGGGCGCGGTACCGCCATGGTCCCCGCTGCAGACGACAGCCACCCGCGCAGTTCCCGCGTTGAGCAGATGAGCCGCAGATGCGGCCACGTTGCGCAGACAGCCCGACAGCGCCAACTCAGCTTCCGATGCACCGATCAGCGCGCGCGTGCCGTTGCTGGTGACGTGGACGACCGTCCAGCCGTGCACGTCGAGTGAGGCAAACTCCGTTGGAGAGTTGCCGAAGTCCGCCTCGGGCGGTGGCAGAGCGTCGACCTCGCCGATCAGGACGCTGCCGGGCAGCGTCTGACGCAGCTGCACACCCGCTGAGAAGTCGGCAACCGGATAGATGGCGTCCGCGCCGCCGCCGATCAGTGCTGCATGCACGGTCGTGGCGCGAAAGATGTCCAGCACCACCACCGCGGCGCCGCGCAACACCGTCGCAGGCGGCGGCTGCAGGTACA
>JAJDZG010000135.1 GCA_022824765.1 Dehalococcoidia bacterium
TCCTGACTGGTCGCGGCGCAGCGCGATGGCTGCCTGTTCGGCGTCGATGGCGCCCGCATAGGCGAAATCGGCCTGGAATCCGAGCGAGCGCAGCCGATCTCCGTGCGGAGAGTCGGCAAAGGCGCGCGACGGCGACCGCGAGTACGAGTGATAGATGCGCAGCGCCAGCCTCGCGCCACCCCGCAGCACGACATCCTCAGTCGCCCGACGCAGCTGAGTCACGACAGCGCCAGCCGCGAAGGCATCCTCCACCGAGGGCGCGGTTCCGCCATGGTCTCCGCTGCAGACGACAGCCACCCGCGCAGTTCCCGCGTCGCGTAGATGCGCCGCAGATGCTCCCACGTTGCGCAGACAGCCCGACAGCGCCAACTCAGCTTCCGATGCACCGATCAGGGCGCGCGTGCCGTTGCTGGTGACGTGGACGACCGTCCAGCCGTGCACGTCGAGTGAGGCAAACTCGGTTGGCGAGTTGCCGAAGTCCGCATCGGGCGGTGGCAGAGCGTCGACCTCGCCGATCAGGACACTGCCGGGCAGCGCCTGACGCAGCCGCACACCCGCTGAGAAGTCGGCGACCGGATAGATGGCGTCCGCGCCGCCGCCGATCAGTGCTGCATGCACGGTCGTGGCGCGAAAGATGTCCAGCACCACCACGGCGACGCCGCGCAGCGCCGTCGCAGGCGGCGGCTGCAGGTACACCTCTACCTCTATCGACGCAGCCATGCCCGCACTCTAGGCGTGGGTGACGATCGGAGCCGCTGAGAGGAGGACCACGGACAGATCGTCATTCCAGCTCGTCTGGAATCTCGTCTGGAATGACGAGGGTCGGACCGACGCGCAGGTCTCCGACAGGCAGATACGCTGGAGTCATGTCAGACACCTTCACCGATCGACTCAGCCATGCGATGCAGACGGCGGACTCGCTGATCTGTGTGGGACTCGATCCCCAGCCGTCGCGCACGGCCGCGGAGGACATCCTCAGCTTCAACACCAGCGTGATCGAAGCCACGGCTGATCTCGTCTGCGCGTACAAGCCGCAGTCGGCCTTCTACGAGGCGGCAGGCAGCATCGGTTGGCAGGCGCTGCGTGACACGATCGGCGCCGTGCGGCGGCTCGCGCCGCATGCGCTGGTCCTACTCGACGCCAAGCGCAACGACATTGGCAACACTGCCGCTGCCTACGCATCGGCCGCGTTTGATTGGTTCGGCGCTGACGCGGTGACCGTCAACCCGTACTTGGGCGGCGACTCATTGGAACCGTTCCTCGGGCGTCCGACGCACGGCGCGTTCGCGCTCTGCCGCACGTCCAATCCCGGCGCCGCCGACCTGCAATCGCTGCCAATGGCGTCCGGCGATCCGCTGTTCCTCGGCGTCGCTGAACGCTGCCGCGATTGGGGCGAGGCGCAGCATCACAATCTGGGCCTGGTGGTCGGCGCGACCTGGCCCGAGGAGCTGCGCGAGGTCCGAGAGCGATGTCCTGAAATGCCGATCCTGTTGCCGGGCATCGGCGCGCAGGGAGGCGATCTCGAGGCGTCCGTGGCGGCCGGTGTGGATGCCAGCGGAGGCGGACTGCTGGTCTCGGCGTCGCGGTCCGTGATCTACGCCGGTGACGCGGACGCCGTGCGCGGCGAGGCGGCCCGTCTGCGCGCCGCCGCCAACGCGGCCAAACCGCGGTGAGCTCGGCACCGTCCGGGAGCACCGCGGACGTCCTGCCGCTGTACCGCAACCGACCCTTTCTGGCGCTGTGGTCGGCGACGGGCATTCAGCTCACGATCAACTCGGCGCTGCAGTTTGTGCTGTTGATCTGGGTGCTGGAAGAGACCGGATCGCCGTTCGCCTCGACGCTGCTGGTGATCTGCCTGGCCGCGCCGCCGGTCTTGATGGGCGCGGTCGCGGGGGTGATCCTGGACCGCCTGGACAAGCGCCGCGTCCTGATCGTGGCGGTCGTCTTGCGCGCGGGGCTGACTGCGTTGTTGCTGCTGGCCGACAATGTGTCGGTCGGCGCGGTCTATGCCGTCGCCTTCGGGACTGCCGCCGCAGGACAGTTCGCCGTGCCCGCCGGCGCCGCCGCGCTGCCGCGCTTTGTCGCCCGCGAGCAACTGCTCTCAGCCAACTCCGCTTTTCAGTTCACGACCACGTCCACGCAGCTGATCGGCCTGGTCATGCTTGCGCCGATCATGCTGAAGGTGCTGGGCTTCGATGTGTCGTACATCGTCAGCGCGGCGATGCTGCTCGCCTCGGCTGCGCTGCTGGCGTTGTTGCCGCCGCTCCGCTCGCTGCGCGCGCCGCACCCGGTCTCTGAGGATGTCGGCCAGATTCGCGCCGCGTGGTCGATGATGCTGCACGACATCGGATCGGCGGGACAGATGGTCTGGCGCGATCGACTGACGGCCGTGGCGATGTTGCAGCTGATCACCGGTGTCATGCTGCTGTTCATGTTCGCGGTGCTCGTGCCCCAGTTCGTCCACGAGGTATTGGGCCGCGCCGAGGAGGACGCGGTCTTCGTGTTCTGGCCGACGGGCGCCGGCGCGCTGGTCGCGCTGCCGCTGCTGCCCTGGTTGGGTCGGCGCATCGGGATCGCGCACATGGCCTCGGTCGGTCTGGCGGTGATCACGGTGGTTGTGACGATGTTCGGCGTGCTCGACTTTCTGCGCGACGGCAGTCTCGACCAGAGCTGGCCGCTGGTCGCCACGCTGATCCTCGCTGCGCCGCTGGGCGTGGCCTACGCGATGGTCAATGCGCCGGCCCAGACGCTGATTCAGGAGCGGGCCCCGCCCGAGATGCGCGGCCGGCTCTTCGCTGCGCAGATGATGGTCGCCAACGGCGTCTCGATGCTTGCGTTGCTGCTGGTCGGCGGCGTGTCCGACACCGCCGGCGTACGGCAGGGGCTGTTCCTGCTCGGCGGCGGACTGTTCCTGATCACGATGGCGTCGCTGTGGTTGGGGCGCGGCGGGGCGGCGAGCACGCCGTCTCCGACGCCGCCTGCGCCGACGCCGACGCCGCCGTCCGCTTGAGCTCGGGCCATCTGCGCTAATCTCACTGTTGGAACGCAAGGCACGACTGGCGCACGACGCACGCTGCACGACGAGGAGGGTCGGGAGATGAAGGAAGTCACCATTGAAGCGCTGCGCGTCTCGCTGATGAACTACAACCGGGTCGTGGTGTTGAAGGAAAAGGACGCCGATCGCTACCTGACCATCTACATCGGCGCCGCCGAGGCGGACGCCATCGCGATCCGACTGCAGGACGTCAATGTGCAGCGGCCGATGACCCACGACCTGATGACCAACGTGATGGGGGAGCTCGGCGCGCAGGTGACCAAGGTCGTCGTGACCGAGGTCCGCAATGACACCTATTTCGCCCGACTCTTCCTGGATGTGAACAACGAGCAGGTCGAGATCGACTCGCGGCCCTCCGACGCGATCGCCCTCGCCGTCCGCGCTGAGGCGCCAATCTTCGTCGAAGATGAGGTGATCGACGCGGCCGGCGTGCTGCTCGACAATCAGGGCTTGATCAGCTCGGACGAGGACGGCCGGCCGGAGCCGGTGCGGCCCGAGGAGCTGGAGAAGATGTCTGCCTTCCGCGACTTCATCGAGTCGTTGGACATGGACGACTTCGAGTAGCTTGCGATACAGAGACGCCAGAGAGGCAGCGCAGAGGCCCCACACTGGCAGGGCGCGGCTTGGCTCAGGTTGTCGCAACAGGAGTCTGTGATAATCTTCTCATGGCTCCAGCAGGGAGCGTCCTCATGAGACAGTGGCCGGCGGCCATGCAGCTCTTGGGGATCGGCTGGTACGTCGCGATCTGCATCGTCTTCGGTGTGGTTGGCGGGGTCCTGCTGGACGATGAACTGGGGACCGGGTTCGCCCTCACCCTGGTCGGTCTCGCGCTCGGGTTGGCCTCGGCTGGCTGGGGCGGATACCGAATGCTGCAAGACCTCTTCGCCGCGCAAGCGCGGCAACGGCAAGCATCGCAGTCCGCGTCGACACGCGGCGCTCCAGCGAAGACAGAGGACGAGGAGGATTTCGGGTGAGCCGAACGCGCCTAATCGTCATCGCCGCTGTCGTGTTGGCCGTGGCCGGCTTCTTCCTGCTGCGCGCCCCGTCGCCGGTCATCGCGCTGGCGGCCGAGCCGGTGATCTCGATCGGGTCCTACGAGATCACCAACACGATCCTCTCGGCCTGGGTCGTGATCATCCTGCTCGTAATCGGTGCCTACGTCGTCTATCGCCGCACCAGGGATGTTGAGTCCGCGCTGGTGCCGTCTGGCTTCCAGAACCTCGTCGAGGCGATCTACGAGGCCTTCCTCAACATCTCCGAGCAAGTCGGCGGCAAGAACGCCAAGACCTTCTTCCCCTTTGTCTTCACCATCTTCATCTTCCTGCTCGCTGGCAACTGGTTCGGGCTGTTCCCCTGGAACAACGTGATCGGCCCCGTCGAGAACTACCGCTACCACTACCTGCACGAGATGGAGTACTCGGTCGAGGACGTGCTGCACGAGCTGCACTCCGACGAGCGCGAGCTCAGCCCGGCCACCATTGCCGGCATCAACGACACCTTCCAGAACGCCTACTTCAAGCCGATCCACTTCTCGGATTACGAGACCGGCTCGTTCAAGGAGACGCACGAGCACTCGGACGAGATCATCCAGACGGTGCGGTTCGGCGACCTGAGCGACGAGGCGATGGCGGTGCGGGCCGAGTTCCGCTCGAATCCGCTGCCCGCCGACCTCGACGGCGTCGACCTCGAGTTTGCCATCACGCAGCGGTTGTTGGACGCCGGGCTCGATCAGAAGTACGCCCACGAGGGTCTGATCTACAACTTGCCGCTGGCCGCCGCCGACGCGGAGTTGGTCCGCGCCACGGGTCCGATCCTGAGCGGCTCAGGCTTCAAGATCGTTCCGCCGCGCACGCTCTTCTCGACGCCGCGGGACTTCTCCTACGACGGATTCAACGAACCGATCTACATGGACGCGGCCGGCGTCATTTGCCTGCCGCAGGAAGAGACCGCTTGCGACGGCGATCCGGTGCTGACGACCGTCAACACCGCCCACATCGGCTTCGTGCTCGAGCTCGAAGACCAGGGCTTCGCCGGCGAAACCGTCGGGCACATCTTCCCCATCTTCCGTTCGCTCGCGTCCGACGTGAACCTGCCGCTGGCGATTGCCCTGTGGTCGTTCATCATGGTGCAGTACTTCGGAATCCGCGGCATCGGCGCTGGCGGCAACTTCGGGAAGTACATCGGCGTCGGATCGCACGCCGTGGTCAAGGGGCCGATGGGCTTGTTCGTCGGCATCCTCGAGATCATCTCCGAGGTCGGACGGGTGATCTCGTTCACCTTCCGACTCTTCGGCAACATCTTCGCCGGTGAGGTGGTGCTGTTCATCGCCATGTTCCTGGTCGCCTTTGTGGTGCCGACGGTGTTCTTCGGACTCGAAGTGTTCATCGGCTTCATCCAGGCGTTCGTCTTCGCCATGCTCACGCTCGTGTTTGCGGCCACCGCGGTCGGCGATCATGACGAGCATCACGACGAGGCGGCAGGCCACTAAGCCAGATCGGCGGGGTGCGGGCGAACGGGCGCCCGACCCCCCCACAGAGTTAAGCGGGGAGCGCGGCGTTTGGGTGCCGCGCGGTGGGGGAACAAAATGCGTTAAG
>JAJDZG010000126.1 GCA_022824765.1 Dehalococcoidia bacterium
CGACACGACGCACACCCCCGACGGCGCCAGCACCCGGCCAATCTCGCGAAAGACCTCCAGCGGCCGCGTCAGATACTGCACCGACACCGCAATCGTGACCGCGTCGAACTCGTCGTCGCCATAGGGCAGCGTCGGATCAGCGTTCAGATCGTGGACGACCCACTCCGACAGCTGCGGATTGCGCTCCAGCTCGGCCGCATTCATGCCAAGACCGGCCGCCCGCGACGGCGACGCATCCTCGGGCCAGTGTGAAACCCAGGACGACATCAGATCCAGCCAGCGCCCCTCGCGCGGCAGCACCTCTCGATAGTGCGCCGTCAACGCCGCAATCGCCCCGTCGTCAATGTGCGTCACAAACCGCGGCTCGCGATAGAAGGCCGCGTCATCTGACTCATCGACACGCCGAAAGTGACCCTCCTCAAAGGGCGGACCGTCGGACGCCTGCTCGGACATGGCGAGCTAGAACTTGGGCGGCTTGGGCAGAATGTACGCCGCCGAGAGCCCCAGCAGCAGCGCCGACGCGCCGATGCCCACGGCAATCGCCACAATCTGACCCGCATGCAGGCCGCCGCCGCCCTCGCCGCCAGCGGCCATCGCCACGCCATCGAGCGAGACGCCCAGCAGGACAGCCGACGCGAGCGTCAGCGCGAGTGTCGTGATGCGCAGCATGTCGCTGCCTCTCACTGCGCTAGAACGGGTTGCTCATCTGCGCCGCGTGATCCACGAAGTGCCACATCGCACCCTGCATCAGCATCGCGACCGGAGCAGCGCCAAGTCCCTCGCCGCCAGCCGACTTCCCCAGCTCGTCATCCTGCACGTACTGGACCTTGCTGTGCGCGGCCTGAAGCACGGCGTCAAGCGCAGCGATCGCGTCAGCCGGGCTTCCGAACTCGGTGCTCGTCAGCGGATTCTCAGGACCGTCGTAGCCGCAGGCCGCGCAAATCCCGTTCGCGAACATCATCGTCGACGGAATCACGTGCTCCGCCACCTGGCGCGGCGACCAGCCAGCCTCGCCGTCGTCAGCCGTGCCCTTCGGAGTCTCCCAGTTGGCCTCTGAGCACTGGATCGCAGCGCGCAGCGCGGCCGCTCCACCAGCAACTCCAGCGCGCAGTTCATCAGCGGTCGGCATGTCTGTCTCTCTTTCCTGTACGGATGCTCTGTCTGTCACTCAGCAGCATAGGGCAGCATCCCACTACGCTTGTGTCGATCTGGTGACTGCTCAAGGAGGGCGACATGGCATTCGGGATCGGACTAATCGGCGCAGGCGGCAACCAGAAGCTGCGGCACATACCCGGTTTCCGCGAAATCAACGACGTCGAGATTGTCAACGTCGTCAACCGCTCTCGAGCATCGGGCGAGCGCGTCGCCGCCGAGTGGGACATCCCCAACGTCTCGGAATCCGTCGAGCAACTGCTCGCCGATCCCGCAGTCGACGCCGTCAGCATCGGCACCTGGCCCTACAAGCATCTGGAGTACACGCAGGCCGCGCTCGAAGCTGGCAAGCATGTCCTCTGCGAGGCGCGCATGGCAACCAACGCCCAGGAAGCAGAGGACATGCTCGCAGCAGCCCGCGCCCATCCCAGTCTCGTCTCCCAACTCGTGCCGGCCCCGTTCGACTTCCGCCTCGGCCAAACCATCAAACGGCTCTGCACGGACGGCTCGCTCGGAGCCATCATCGAGGTGCACCTCACCCTGATGAACGGCTCAGGACTCGACGAGTCCGCCCCGCTCCATTGGCGACACCGCAGCGACTACTCAGGACACAACATGATGCAGCTGGGCATCTTCAACGAGACCATCCAGCGTTGGCTCGGCGACACCACACGAGTCACCGCTCACGCGCGCGCCTTCGTCCCCTCCCGCCTCGACGAAGAAACCGGCGAGCGCTACAACATCGTCATCCCCGACAGCCTCGGCATCTTCGCCGACATGGCCAACGGCGCACGTTGCACCTATCGAGTCAGCGCAGTCACGGCCGGCGCACCACAACCGCCCACCATCGACATCTACGGATCAGAAGGACGCCTGCACTGGCGCTTCGGCGACACCGGCGAGTGGGGCAAGCACGGCGAGGACGTAGAGCCGATCCAGCCCGACCCCGGCACCGCCCACGACTGGCAGGTCGAGCTCGACTTCATGCGCTCAATCCGCGACGGCGCACCCGTCACCCTGACCAACTTCGAGGATGGCGTCCGCTACATGCGCTTCACAGACGCCGTCTGGGAATCCTGGAACAGCGGCCACAGCCAGGACATCGAGCCGCTCGACGACTAGGAGCTGAACATGGCTCGCATTGTCTCATTGCTGCCCAGCGCGACTGAAATCGTATGCGCGCTCGGCGCCGGCGACCATCTAGTCGGGCGCTCCCACGAGTGCGACTTCCCAGCCGAAGTCGGACACTTGCCCATCCTCACACGTCCCAGGTTTGTGCCCGAGGCGACGAGCGGCGAGATCGACCGTCAGGTGCGCGAGCTCGCTCGTCAGGCTCAGGCGCAAGATGCGCTAGGTGTGTACGCGATTGAGATGACACTCCTGCGTGAGCTCGCGCCGACGCATATCGTCACGCAAACGCAGTGCGAAGTGTGCGCGGTCAGCCTGCGAGACGTCGAGCGAGCAGTGGCGGAGTTGACCGGTCTTGAGACAGACGTAATTCCGTTGGCGCCAAACTCCCTCGCCGACATCTGGGACGACATTCAGCGCACCGCCAACGCGCTCAATCTGCGTGAACGCGGACGGACGCTGATTCAGGAACTACAGCGCCGAATAGATGCAGTGCCCAGGACGAGCGCAGCGCCTCGCGTCGCGGTCGTCGAGTGGGCAGACCCATTGATGACCGCCGGTCACTGGACGATGGAGCTGATTGAGCGAGCCGGCGGAGTGCCAGTGCTCGGAGCGCCCAGAGGGCCCTCGTTGCACTTCAGCATGGAAGACCTCGCGGATGCGGAGCCTGATGTCATCATCGTCGCGCCATGCGGCTACAACCTCGAAAAAACGAGGCAGGACGCGAGACAACTCAGTCATCGCGAAGACTGGCAGTCCCTTCCCGCAGTCAAGCAAGGCCGCGTCGCGCTGATCGACGGCAATCAATACGTCAATCGTCCCGGACCTCGAGTCGTGGAAACCTTGGCCATCATCGCCGAAATCATCAATCCCCAGCTCAGCAATCACGAGCACGAAGGCATCGCCTGGCAGTGGTTCCATCAGTGATCAAGGTCTCCGCCGTCGCACAAGGGCCGGCCTTGGCGCAGCTCACCCGCGATCGCGGACTCCGAATCGTCGCCTCCCCCGCTCGCGGGGAGAGCCACTTCACCCTCCCCCGCTCGCAGCGAGAGCCACGTCATCCTCCCCCCGCTCGCGGAGGGAGCCACGTCATCCTCCCCCCGCTTGCGGGGGGAGATAGAGGGGGGCATCCCCCCTACAACGTCCCCAACCAACCCACCAGAATCCGATTAAGCTCCTCCGGCTCCTCCTGCTGCGTCCAGTGACCACACTCCTCAATGTGCCCCCGCGACAGCTGAGGAATCCACTCCTCCATCCCCTCAGACATCGAAGGCAGCAAAACGCCATCCTCCCCCGCCGATGTCTACCTCAACAGCTACCAGCAGCTGTTTGACGAGAGCGCCGCAGATGGCGCCTGGGAATCCTGGTACAGCGGCCAAAGCCAGTACAGCGAGCCGCTGGCGCGGTAGGTTATGAGCTTCCAGTCCTCCGCAGCAACTTGACTGACAACAGATCGAACGGGGTCGGCAGGCGGCTGTTCACCCACTTCCCTCGTCTATGCTACCGACGTTGGCCGTCTTCAACAGAGTGTTGAGCTTAGACTCGACATCCTTGACGGACTGCTGAAGGTCTTCGATTGCGTCTGGAAAGTCCTCCATTTCCGACGCGGGACCTTCGAGCAATTCGACAATCCACGAGGCATTGGACTCCAACTCGCCTGCAGCCTCGTGAAGGTCTTCTGCGGCCGTCACTGCTCTCTTGCCTCGACGTGGCGTCGCAGTGATTGAGGAACTGCCATCCTGGGTAGCCCCTTTGCCCCTGCGTCGGAAGATCATCACGCACGCTCCTTGTCGTTAACCTACTGGCAGCCTTACGCGTAGCTCGTGGACGTGTTCAGACCGTTGAGCCAACCCACCAGAATCCGATTAAGCTCCTCCGGCTCCTCCTGCTGCGTCCAATGACCACACTCCTCAATGTGCCCCCGCGACAGGTTGGGAATCCACTCCTCCATCCCCTCAGACATCGAAGGCAGCAAAACCCCATCCTTGCCCGCCGTGACCATCAAGGCCGGCTGCAAAATGTCCTGACCGTCGACCGCCGCCCCCCACTCCCAGTTGCGACCGTGATTGCGGTACCAATTCAGTCCCCCGCGGAACCCCGTCGACTCATACGCGCTCGCAAACGTGTCCAGGTCCGCCTCCGTCAGCATGATCGAGCGCTCCGCGTCGTCCGGCAGACCCACCAGCAGTCCGCCCCGCTCGCGGACGCCAGAGGTCATGCCGATCACGTCCAGACGGTCGGCCGGCTTCGAGGTGCGCAGCATCAGGGTCATCGTCCGGCGCGGATTCGCGCCCAGTTCAGCCTCCGCGACCCCTTCGTCCTGGAAATAGAGCTGGTAGTCGAAGCGCCCCGGATCCATCTGCATCGCCTCCAGCGGGTTGATCGGCGGACGCCGCCCCGCCGGAGTGTTGATACCCGCCACCGCGCCGCAACGATCCGGGTGATGCTGCGCCATGTTCCAGACCACCGCGCCGCCCCAGTCATGGCCC
>JAJDZG010000009.1 GCA_022824765.1 Dehalococcoidia bacterium
CCCGTCGCGTCATACACCGCATTCGCGATCGCCGCCAACGGCGGCACGATCGGCACCTCCCCTACACCTCGCACTCCATACGGATGACTCGGATTCGGCACCTCCACCAGAATCGTCTCGATCTCCGGCAGATCCAGACTCGTCGGCATCCGATAATCCAGCAGACTCGCGTTCTCCATCACCCCGTCCTCGCTGTACACGTACTCCTCCGTCAGCGCCATCCCGGCACCCTGCGCCACCCCGCCTTGCACCTGACCCTCAACGTACGACGGATGAATCGCCGTGCCCACATCCTGCACCGCCGAGTAACGCAGCACGTCCACCTTGCCCGTGTCCCGATCAACCGCCACATCCACGATGTGGCAGCCGAACGCCGGACCCGGTCGATTCGGCAGCACGTCCGCCGCGCCCTGAATCAGACCGCCCGTACGCTGCAACTGACCGCAAATCTCGCGGAACGACATCGACTGACCCTCAGGACCGTGCAACGCGCCGTCCGCGTACGACACCGCAGACGCCTCGCAGTCCCAAATCGTCGCCGCGCGAGACGCCAGCTGCTCCTGCATGTCCAGCGCCGCCTCGTGCACCGCGATCCCCGTCGCGTATGTCACCCGCGAGCCGCCCGTCACATGCGTGAACCCAATCTGATCCGTGTCCACCACCTGCGGACGCACCTGCTCGTAACCAATCCCCATCGACTCCGCGAACTGCATCGCCAGACCCGCCCGCTGACCGCCAATATCCACCGAGCCGACCGACAGATTCACCGTCCCGTCCGCATTCGTCATCGCATACGCCGACGACTCCATCCCGCCGTTGTGCCAGAACCCCATCGACACACCCCGCCCCAGCAGTCGGCCATCCTCGTCGATGCCCAGCTCCGAGCGGTAGTGCGGCGAGTCCATCGCCGCCTGCATCGTCTCCTCCGCCCCAATCACCGGCATCGGGACGCCATCCGCCCGGCGCACGCCCTCCCGCGACGCGTTCTGCGCCCGAAGCTCCATCGGATCACGCTCCAAACGCTCAGCCAACTGGTCAATCAGCGACTCCACCGCAAACGTCGCCTGCGGCGACCCCGGCGCCCGATACGCATGCGCCTTCGGCTTCGACGTCACCACATCCAGCGCATTGATCGACAGATTCGGGATGTCATACGTCGACAGCATGCAGCCAGCCCCCGCGCCAACCGGGGATCCGGGAAACGCGCCCGCCTCATACGCCAGCGTCGCCTCCACCGCCACAATCGTCCCGTCGTTCATCGCGCCCAGACGACAGCGAACGTACGTCGCCGACGTCGGACCCGTTCCGATCAGCACTTCCTCACGATTCATGTACATCCGCACCGGACGCCCCGTCGCCCGCGACATCAACGCCGCCGCCGGCTCCATGTACGGCTTGGTCTTGCCCCCAAACCCCCCGCCGATCTCCATCGGCACCACCTTCACGTTCGCCTGCGAGATGCCCAGCATCTGCGCCACCGTGTCTCGGATCGCAAACGGACCCTGCGACGACGTCCAGATCGTCAGCGTCCCGTCCGAGTTCCACATCGCCGTGCCCGACTGCGGCTCGATGTAGCCCTGGTGCGCCGCCGCCGTCTCGAACTCACCCTCCAGCACAATGTCCGCCGACGCCATCGCCCCAGCCGCATCGCCCTGAACCATATCGAGCTGCGAAGCGATGTTCGACTCTGCCTCCCCGCGCCCATCGCCCGGCACAAAGCGCGCCACCATCTCCACCGTCTTCATCCCCTCGTGCAGGATCGGCGCACCCTCCGCCATCGCCTCATGCACCGACAACACCGGCTGCAGCACCTCATACCTAACCTCAATCAGCGACAACGCATCCTCCGCGATGTGCGCATCCACCGCCGCCACCGCCGCCACCGGCTGACCCTGATACAGCACCTTCTCCGACGCGAACGTCTGCTCCAGCACCCACTTGTACGGCGACACCGACTCTCCAAAGTCAATCACCGCGTCCGACGCGCCAGGCAAATCCTCGTGCGTGATCACGCACTTCACGCCGTCCAACTCCAGCGCCTTCGACGCGTCAATCGACAGGATGCGCGCGTGCGCATGCGGCGACCGCTTGATCCGCCCGGTCAACATGCCCGGCAGACTGATATCCGCCCCATAGCGCGCTCGGCCCGTCACCTTGTCCACCCCATCCGGGCGCAGCGGACGCGTCCCCACAACGTTGTACGCGGGCTTCGTCTCGGTCGTCATCGGCGGCTCCCGTTCTGTTCACATTCTGCTCAAACGCTCTCAACGTAGGATATGCCCTCCGTCACCACCGCGGCGGACAAAACATCAACCCGCCCCCTCCGCGTCCGCTAAACCAGTTCCAAGACATGTCCATAGCCAATGCTGAACGTCGAGCGAACCGCCACTCCAACATGATGCTCGCCGCTATGGCCATCGCCGTTGCCGTGATCGGCATCCTGCTCGTCGCCCTCTAGCCTCTGCACCCCCAGCCATCGCCGCCAGGATGTGCACCTCGTCGCCCACCTGCACCTTCGCCAGCAGTCCCAGCGGCTGCTCCTCGTTGTTGATCGCCACCGCCAGACCGCTCCGCAACCGTCCGTCCTCCACCAGCGACTCGTAGAAGCCCGGATAACGCGACTCCAAATCACGCGCAATCTCGCCGACCGTGCGACCCCGCGCCGTCACGACCCGAACCCCGTCCGTCAACGGACGCATCCCCGTCGGCACAAAGACCGTGACCTCCTGCGACACTCCCCTCGTCCGATCTCCTCTACAGCTGCAGACTGCCCTCCGCCACCACCGCAATCACCCCATTGTCCTTCTCGACCCAGCACGCAATATCCCGCCGCGACGGATCATCAGCGTTCTCCCCTTGCAGAACGCCCTTGACCGTCACCGTCTCATTCGGCCACACGATGTTCGCGAACTTCACCAGCAGCTTGCCCGACGACTTCCACGCGTCCCCGAAACGCTGATCCAGCAGCTCGCCCAGCAACGACATCGTCATCTTCCCACCGACCACCACGTCCGTGAACCCCAACTCCTCAGACGCACCCCGATCCGTGTGATAGTTCCGATCCCCGTGAAAGAACGACCCGCACATCTCAATCGTGATCGTCCGCGCCAGCGGACCGAACGGCTCGCCCTCCGGCAACGCGTACGTCCGCGCCCCCTCCTTCTTCGACGGATCACGCAGCGACACCTCGCCCTCGCTCTGGTACAGCACATACGACTGGTGGTGACGCATCGACACCGCCACCTCGCCCGACTCGTCCTGAAGCACCGTCTCAGTCAGCACCACGCTCCGATCTCGACGCTCATAGACGTCGACCGACCGGCCCGATACCTCGTACCGCGACCCAGGACGCAGCGGCCGTCGAAAGTCCCACTCCTGACGCAGCCACAGATTCCCAAAGCCGTTGCTGAACCCCATCCGCGTCGACATATCCGCATTCGCCGCAATCATCGACGGCGCGCTCGGCAACGACTCCGGCCGCTCCAAAGCAAGACCCTCGTAGTAATCGCTCAACGCCGTCTCATCCACCATCAAATCAGCACTGCCCAAATCCACACCTCCACGCGGCTCTTCAACTCTCGTCGTCATAACAGCTCCAAACTCTGCGCCCAACAAATCTCCCCCAATAATAGTGCCCCCAACCAGGCCCCACAAAAACCTCCCCCACCAGGAGAAGTGCCACACAGTGACACAAACCAAACCCCTCCCCCACCGGGGGAGGTGTCA
>JAJDZG010000083.1 GCA_022824765.1 Dehalococcoidia bacterium
CCCGCGACGCGCGGAGATCGCGCAGCAGTTGAGATACCTCGTCCCGCTCCTCGCCCAGTCCCAGCATGAATCCGGTCTTGGTCGGAATCTGCGGCTGCCACTCCGAAGCCCGTCGCAGCAGTTCCAGCGAGCGCTCGTAACGCGCCTGGAAACGCACGCGTGAGTAAAGCCGTGCGACGGTCTCGACGTTATGGTTCAGCACGGTCGGCGCCGCCCGCAGCACCGTCTCCAGCGCGTCCCAGTTGCCGACAAAGTCCGGGATCAGCACCTCCACCGACGTCTGCGGCCGCCGACGCCGAATCAGCTCGATGCAAGAGGCGAAGATCTGAGCCCCGCCGTCGGCCGTATCGTCTCGATTCACTGACGTGATGACCACATAGGACAAGCCCAGCCGATCGACCGCCGCAGCCAGCCGCGCGGGCTCAGCCCAATCCAGCGGCTGCGGCTTGCCAGACGTGACGGCGCAAAAGCCGCACGCACGCGTGCACGTATCGCCCAGAATCATGAACGTCGCGGTGCCGCGGTTGAAGCACTCGCCGATGTTCGGGCAGCGCGCCTCTTGGCAGACCGTGTTGAGCGTCTCGTCTTGCAACAGCTGGACGATCTGCCCATATCGCTCTCCGCCCGGAAAGTGGGCCCGAATCCACTCTGGCTTCCGCTCGCGCGTTCGCGGCATCAATCGCCTCCCCGCCACCGAGCCATCGAGAGCCGCAGACCGAACACGTCGCTGAAGCTTGCCGCAAGCATCGGCGCGCATGCCTCCACCGAGATATGTCGGCTCGCCTCAATCGACAGCGACGTCGCCGATGCGCCCTCGATCCCGCAGGCGCGAATGTCATCAAACCAGGCAAGGTCGACATCACAGTTCAGTGCCAGACCGTGTCGGCTGACTCCGCCCTGGATGCGGACGCCCACGCTCGCCAGCTTGCGCTCGCCGATCCAGAGGCCTGGCCGCCCGGGCACGGCTTCTGCCGCGATGCCAAACTGCTCGACGGTCAGGCGCACCGCCTTCTCGAGTCCGCGCACGTACGACGCGATGCCGATCTGCCGCTCCCGAACCCTCAGGATCGGCCAGACAACGAGCTGGCCGGGGCCGTGAAACGTGATGTCTCCGCCGCGATCTGTATCGATGACGGGCGCCGACAGCGGTCGCAGAACGTGTTCGCGGCCGCCTCGCCGCCCCTGGCTGTAGACCGGATCATGTTCCAACAGCACCACAACTTCGGGCGCGGACCCGGCGGCGACGGCCGCGGCCCGCCTCTGCTGCCAGCTGATCGCGTCCGCGTAGGGCACGCGTCCCGCATGCGTGACCTGGACAATCTGCGAGCGTTCGAACCCCCGCGCAGATACCGGCTCGCGGCTTGTGGTCGTCTCCAGCGTCTGCGTGCCCACGATGCCCCCCTGCGCGTGCCTCTGATTCAGTCTATCCAGCGACCGATGCGCGGGAACGGTGTCGCCGCCAATCTTGAGTAGACTGAATCCACCATGACGACCTCTGAGTCCCCCTGGTTTTCAGCGCACGCCCGCGCGACAGACCCATTGGGCGCCGACGACTGGCTGGAAACGAACGACTGGATCGACTCCTTACGCGATGTCGCGCGGCGGCGCGGGCCCGACCGCGTCTCGCGGCTGCTGCAATCTCTCCAGATCGAGGCCCAGCGCGGCGGCATCCGCCTGCCCGTGACATCGCAGACCCCGTACGTCAACACGATCCCCATCGAGCGCCAACCCGCCTACCCCGGCGACCTCGAGATCGAACGCAGAATCAAGTCGATCATCCGCTGGAACGCCATGGCGATGGTCGTCGAGGCGAACCAGAACAACCACGGCATCGGTGGACACATCTCGACCTACGCCTCGGCGGCGACGCTGTACGAAGTGGGCTTCAACCACTTCTTCCGCGGCCAGGACCACCCCAGCGGCGGAGACCTGGTCTACTTCCAGGGGCATTCCGCGCCAGGCATCTATGCGCGCGGTTATGTCGAGCGCAGACTCGAGCCCGCGCAGCTGCACAAGTTCCGCCAGGAGCTCTCCGGCGGACTGCCGTCCTATCCCCATCCGTGGTTGATGGACCACTACTGGCAGTTCCCCACGGTCTCGATGGGGCTCGGGCCGCTTCAGGCCATCTATCAGGCGCGATTCATCCGCTACCTCGAGAACCGCGACCTCTTGCCCATCACCGATCGCAAGGTCTGGTGCTTCCTCGGCGACGGCGAGACGGACGAACCTGAGTCACTCGGTTCGATCGCCCTCGCATCGCGCGAGGAGCTCGACAACCTGATCTTCGTCGTCAACTGCAACTTGCAGCGGCTCGATGGGCCGGTGCGCGGCAATGGACAGATCATCCAGGAACTCGAAGCCGTCTTCCGCGGCGTCGGCTGGAACGTGATCAAGGTGATCTGGGGATCGGAGTGGGATCAGCTGCTCGCCCGAGACGATGAGGGGCTGCTCGTTCAGCGCATGGGCGAGGTGGTCGACGGCGAGTATCAGAAGTACACCGTGGCCGGCGGCGGATACATTCGCAAGCACTTCTGGGGCGTTGATCCGCGACTGCTGCGGATGGTCGATGACCTCTCTGACGACGCCCTCTGGCGAATGCGCCTGGGCGGACACGACCCCCTCAAAGTCCACGCCGCCTTCCGAGCCGCCAGCGACCATCGCGGCGCGCCGACGGTCATCCTCGCCCGTACGATCAAGGGCTACGGACTCGGAGAAGCCGGCGAAGGCCGCAACATCACCCATCAGCAGAAGGAGCTCAACGAACAAGAGCTGTTGCAGTTCCGCGACCGCTTCGCCATCCCCCTCTCCGATGAAGAAGTGGTCGGCGCTCCGCTCTATCGTCCCGCGCCCGACAGTCGTGAGGCGTTCTACGTGTCCGACCGCCAGTCCGCATTGGGCGGGCCCGTCCCCGAACGCCGATCGCCGCCATCGCCCTTGACCGCGCCGCCAGACGACGCGTTCCAGGAGTTTCATGAGGGCACCGGCGACCGCGAGGCGTCCACCACGATGGGATTCGTGCGAATGCTCAGTCGGCTCATGCGCGACCGCGAGATTGGCCAGCGCATCGTCCCGATCGTCCCCGACGAGTCGCGCACCTTCGGCATGGAAGGCATGTTCCGCGAGTTCGGCATCTATGCCTCCACCGGCCAGCTGTACGAACCGGTCGATTCCGACCGCCTGCTCTTCTACAAGGAGTCGCGCGACGGACAAATCCTGGAAGAAGGCATCACCGAGGCCGGCGCGATGTCGTCGTTCATCGCCGCCGGTACCGCCTACTCGACGCTGCAAGCGCCAATGATCCCGTTCTTCATCTTCTACTCGATGTTTGGCTTGCAGCGCATTGGCGATCTTGCCTTCGCCGCCGGCGACGCCAGGGCACGCGGCTTCCTGATCGGCGCCACCGCCGGCCGCACCACACTCAACGGCGAAGGCCTCCAGCATCAGGACGGACACAGTCATCTCCTGGCCTCGACGATCCCCAATCTGATCGCATACGACCCGGCCTACACCTACGAGATCGCCGTCATCGTCCAAGAGGGCTTCAGACGCATGCACGACGAGGACGAGAGCGTGTTCTTCTACGTCACGGTCGAGAACGAGGCGTACCCGCAGCCGCCGATGCCCGAGTCGGAGCTGGTGCGTGAGGGGATCCTGCGCGGCATCTACCCGTTAGCCGTGTGCAATGACCCGCAGGTTCGGCTGCTCGGCAGCGGACCGATCCTGAATGAAGTGCGCCGCGCTCGAGACATGCTGGAGCACGATTACGGCGTTCGCGCAGATGTCTGGTCCGTCACGTCCTACACCGAGCTGCGGCGTGAGGCGCTCCATACCGACCGCTGGAACCGCATGCATCCGCTCGAAGAGTCGCGCCGTTCCTGGCTGGAGAGTGCGCTGGGAACGTCCCATGCGCCGATCATCGCGGCCAGCGACTACGTCGCAACCCTGCCCGACATGGTCGACCGTTGGCTGCCAGGACCGCTGACCGCGCTGGGCACCGATGGCTTCGGTCGTTCAGACACGCGCGAAGCACTGCGCGACTTCTTCGAAGTCGACGCCAACTCTGTGGTCTGGTCGGCGTTGAGCGCGCTCGCGCGTCGCGATGAGATCGATGGAGACACCCTGCTTCGCGCCCGCGACACCCTCCGCATCGACCCTGAGCGCCCCGATCCTATGTTGCAGTAGAGAATCGCCATGACGACCAACGCATCCGATCCCGGAGCCATCCTGCTGCCCGACCTCGGGGAGGACATTGATGAGGCCGACGTGCTCCAGATCTACGTCTCCGTTGGTGACGTGGTCGTGATCGAACAACCGCTGATCGAGATTGAGACCGAGAAAGCAACGCTTGACCTGCCCTCGCCAGTTGGCGGAGCGGTGACTGCCGTACATGTCAGCAACGGCCAGACGATCCGTCCCGGTGATCTGGTGCTCAGCATTGATCCCAGTGCGCCCAATGTGCCGGTGGCGCATGAGCCGAGTGCGACTGAATCGGTGCAGAATGAGCAATCGCCGGCCCCGCCCACTGCTGCTCCCGAAGCCCCTCCGGCGCCAGGGCGCAATGAGATGCCCCCTGAAGACTTCGACGATCCGCCTGAAGAACTCGCAGCCCGCTTACCCTCCGCCGCTCCCGCGCCCTTGCTTGACGGCGAGCCTGAGGGTCGACCTGTCTTTGCCTCGCCTTCGGCCAGACGCTTTGCGAGAGAGATCGGCGTCGACATCCGCGCCGTCGGCGGCAGCGGCCCGGGCGGGCGGATCGACCTGGACGACATTAAGCGGCACGCGCGCGAGACACCGCGCGAAGCGCCGCAGGCGGCTCATTCAGCGCTGGCGCCAGGGCCGCTGCCCGACTTCTCGGAGTTCGGCGCCATCGAGCGCGTGCCGATGAGCCGCCTGCGCCGCACCATCAAGCGCAACATGGCCCTCTCGTGGCACGAGGTGCCGCATGTGACGCTGCACCACACCGCTGACGTCACCGAGCTCGAGCAGGTCCGCCACGACTATCGCGACCGCGCAGAGGAGCTGGGCGGTCGGCTGACAATCACCGCGATCCTGCTCAAGATCGCCGCCGCCGCCTTGCAGGCGCACCCGCACGTCAACAGCTCGCTCGACGCTGAGACCGACGAGTTGATCCTCAAGCGCTACTACCACCTCGGCGTCGCGGTGGACACGCCGCGCGGTCTGGTCGTGCCCGTCATCCGCGACGTCGACCGCAAGAACATCATCGAGCTCTCCGTGGAGCTGACCGACATCTCCGAGCGCGCGCGATCGGGAGATCTGGAACTGCAGGACTTTCGCGGCAGCAGCTTCACCGTGACCAACCTGGGTGGGTTGGGCACTGGGCACTTCACGCCGATCATTCACCATCCCAACACGGCGATCCTGGGTATGGGCCGCGCCGAACGTCGGCCGGTCTGGTCCGAAGCGCTCAACGACTGGGAACCGCGCAGCATTCTGCCCCTGTCGTTCACCTTCGACCACCGCGTGATCGACGGCGCGGACGGCGCGCGCTTCATGACCTGGATCGCCGACGTGATTCGCCAGCCGCTAGTGCTGGCGCTGGGCGGCTAAGCGGGGAGGAGGGCGAGATCGTGACTGTGGTGACGGAGCGCAGCAACGCAGACGCCCATCGGCTGGTCGTGCTCGGCGCCGGGCCCGGCGGCTATCCAGCGGCCTTCCACGCCGCCGAACGCGGGTTGGACGTCACACTCGTCGATACGCGGTCGCAACCCGGCGGCGTCTGCCTATACGAGGGCTGCATCCCATCCAAGGCGTTGCTCCATGTCGGCAAGCTGATCCGCGAGGCGCGCGAGGCCTCAGCCTGGGGGGTCAGCTTCGGCGACCCAACCCTCGACCTCGATCAGCTGCGCGACTGGAAGGACGGCGTCGTCAAGAAGATGACCAACGGGCTCGGACTGATGCGCCGCCAGCGCAGCGTCCAGTACCAACAGGGATACGGACGCATCCGCGACAGCAACACGCTCAACATCGAGTCCAACGGCGAAGTGATCCCTCTCGAGTTCGACTCCTTGATCGTGGCCACCGGCTCGACGCCCGCCGCGCCGCGCGCCCTGCGGCTTGACTCTGACCGCGTGCTCGACTCCACCACCGCGCTTGAACTGCCCGAAATCCCCGAAACTCTGCTCGTCGTCGGCGGCGGCTACATCGGACTCGAACTCGGCACCGTCTACGCCGAGTTGGGCGCGAGGGTCACCGTGGTGGAGGCGCTGCCCGAAATCCTCAGCGGCGTCGAGCGCGACCTCGTCCGCGTGCTGCAGCGCAGCCTGCGTTCGCGATTCGAAGCGATCCACGTCAACGCCTCCGTGCAGTCCCTCGCCGAGACTGATCACGGCGTCGAAGTCGTCATCACGGACAAGGAAGGAGTCGAGCGCACGGAGGTCTACAGCCATGTCCTCATTGCGACCGGGCGCCGACCGAACAGCGACGGCCTGGGACTGGAACGCACGCGGGCGCTGATCGACGAGCGCGGCTTCATCGTCACCGACCAGCAGCGTCGGACAGCGCAGTCTTCCATCTTCGCCATCGGAGACGTCGCCGGCGAGCCGATGCTGGCCCATAAGGCGACGGCTGAAGCGTCGGTGGCCGTTGAAGCGATCCTGGGCGAGCCCTCGGCATTCCGTCCGCTGGCCGTGCCGGCCGTCATCTTCACCGATCCCGAAATCGCCTGGTGCGGACTGAGCCAGTCAGACGCCGCAGCCGTTGGGATGGAGGCGTCGACGGTCAGCTTTCCTTGGGCAGCGCTGGGCCGCGCAACCGCTTCGGGGCGAAACGACGGCCTGACCCGGTTGGTGATCGAGCACGGCACCGAGCGCATCCTCGGCATGCAAGTCGTGGGCGCAGGTGCGGGTGAGCTGATCGGCGAGGGTGTGCTGGCGGTCGAGATGGGCGCGCGCGCCTCCGACCTGGCCGAGTCGATCCACGCCCATCCGACGCTGAACGAGTCCGTCATGGAGGCGGCGCAGGTCTTCTTCGGCCTCAGTCCGCACTATCTGGCCCGCAAGCGCTGAGCCGGCACGAGTCCCGCGGACATGCAGATCCAACTCGGCGGACAGACTCTCGACGCGACCGATCGCTGCCTGGTCATGGGCATCCTCAACGTCGCAACGGACTCGCCGGTCACCGAGTCCATCGTCGATGTCCAGGAAGCGCCGCGCCGCGCCGCCGAACTCCGCGACGCAGGAGCATCGATCATCGACGTTGGCGCACAGTCCACGCGAACAGGCGCTGCCGCAGTATCACCCGAACAAGAGATCGCGAGAGTCGCCCCAGTGATCGAGATGCTGGTGCGCGAAGGGCACCTCGTCTCCGTCGACACCTGGACAGCACCGGTCGCGCGGGCGGCCGTGGCCGCGGGCGCCCATCTGATCAACGACATCACCGGCGCCGCGCCCGAGACCGTCGCGGTTGCAGTCGAGACGACCACGCCAATCGCAGTCATGCACATGCGAGGCGAGCCGCAACGTCACCGCGAAGTGACCCACGAGTATGAGGACGTCGCGGGCGAAGTCCGCGACTGGCTCGGACGGAGAGCAACTGAGATTGAAGCCGCGGGCGCTCCGTCGGTCTGGATCGATCCCGGCTTCCAGTTCGGACGCGGGCTGGCTGACAACCTGCGCCTGCTACTCGATCTCCCGCAGCTCGCAAATCTGGGCTATCCCGTCCTCATCTCGGCGTCCCGCAAGGGGTTTCTGGCCGAGATGCTGGGTCACGGCGAGCTGCGCTCCCACGATGCGCACGGCAAGCCAGGCATGCTCGAGGCGACCATCGCCTTCAACGTCCTCGCCGCCTGGCTCGGTGCTCACGTCGTGCGCGTCCACGACGTGGAAGAGGTGGCTTGGGCGCTCGAGGTATCGGCGGCAGCCAAATCCTTGCGCCGCGCCAGAGACGATGCAGCCCGCTGAGCGCGCGATACACTCTCCCTGAGTGCCCCCGCAATCATCCGCAGGAGAATCGCGTCATGCCCGTCTATACCTATCGCTGCGAAGTATGCAGCGAAAACTTCGACAAGATTCGTCCAATGGCTCAGGCGTCCGAACCGCAAGCCTGCCCCACGTGCGACGCTGAGGCTGAACGCGTCATGGCCGGCGTCTTCGAGAACAACTCGACCAAGAACCGCTCGGCGAACTTCCCCAGACGCAAGCGCTACACCAACTGGTAACGACTGCCGACAAACAGCGACGTTCGCACTTGGAGTCTTGCATGAGCCAGCGACCGCCCGATCCGATTCCGTTCCCCAGCGACCGCATCCAGGGCGGCGCACCGCCGCCGCAGACTCCACAGCCGCCGGCCCAACCGTCGGGGCCCGTGATCTACTCAGCCTCAGGTCAACCGATGCGACGAGTCACCCAGCCGCCCGCTCCGCCGCCGCCGCCTCCGGTACCGCTCAACGCGGCACCTCCGCAGCCGGCCGACGTTGGTGATCCCGCCACACAGGAACCAGTCGGCTTACACGGACACATTGCCGCCGTAATCGACTCGACCGATGCGGACTTCGAGCGCGATGTGATCCAACGATCGCATGAAATGCCGGTGATCGTCGACTGCTGGGCGCCGTGGTGCGGGCCTTGCCGCGTGCTGGGACCGATCCTCGAGAAGCTGGCCTATGAGCGCGACGGCCAGATCCAGTTGGTCAAGGTCAACACCGATGAGAACCCGCAAGTCGCGCGCGCGTTGCAAGTGGAAGGCATCCCGGCCGTCTTCGCGTTCGCCGGCGGACAGCTGGTCAACCGCTTTGTCGGCGCGTTGCCCGAGGAACAGGTGCGAGCATTCTTTGACTCGCTGATTCCCTCCGAAGCCGACATCAAGGCGGCAGAGGGCTACCGCATGATGCAGGAAAACCAGATTCCCATCGCGCGACTGCATTTCGAGTCCGCGCTCGACGAAGATCCCAACCACGAAATGGCTGGCGTCGGTCTCGCGGCCATCCTGTCGCGTCTCGGCGAGACGGAGCGCGCCGCCGAGCTCGCGCGCCGCTGGCCCAACCATCCGTTGAGCAAGAGCGTGCTCACGTCCATGGAACTCGCAGCGGCGCTGGACGGTCAGGACGCCGGCGCGATCCGCAACGCTGCTGCATCTCAGCCGACCGACGCGATGAGCCGCTATCGGCACGGCTGTCTGCTGGCCCTGGAAGGTCAGATGATGCAGGCGTTGGACGAGATGCTGGAATCAGTGCGGCTGGATAGGTCAGCCGGCGACGAGGCGGCGCGCAAGACGCTGCTCGGCCTCTTCGCCATGCTCGGCGAGAACGAGCCAGTCGTCGCCGAGTACCGCAAACGGCTCGGTCAGCTGCTCTTCTAGACGCTCTCCGCTATGCCACGGCGAGGCAACGACGGCTACGCCTCGTCGTCGTCCTTCGTGTACCACTCCCGTGTCCGCCACCATGGCATGGGACGAATGTCGTCTTCAGCCGTTGCCCGGTTGCGGACCGCCCAGACGAACACCCAGATCGTCACCCCAACGAACACGAACGGGATGAACAGCGAAGTCGCCAGCGTCTCGTCAGAGACGTGCAAGTCGTCGCCGTCATCCTCGCCGCCGGCATTCGCAACCTGCGGCTGCTCTGTCAACGCGAACTCGCCCGCCGCGGCCGCGCCGAGCGTCAGCGCGCACAAGCCGCTCACCACCATCAGCGCCAGCAGGAAACGTCGAAGCTGGGACATTCGATCACACCCCTCAACTGTTCTCGCCATAGTGTCGCGCGATGCGCCGACAGCGTCAACGCTAGAATAGGCGCATGCATCCTCCCACGACATTCGCATTGCGCGATGCCGAGGGCCGTGAGCGGCAGTTCCCGCCCGACGGCCCGGTGTTGCTCGCTCTGGTCAAAGAAGATTGCGACACCTGCAATCTGACGCTGCCGCTGCTCGAAAAGGTCCATCAGGCCACCGAAGACGGACTGGACGTCTGGGTCGCCGTGCAGAAGACCGACGACATCCCCGTCCTCAAAGAGCGGCACAGCCTGACCATGCCGCTGCTCGACGACGACGCGCTCGACCTCTCCTACGAGACCGACATCGACACCGTGCCGACGCTCTTCCTCTATGACGAGCAGCAGAACTGCACGTTGCAGACCTTCGGCTTCGACCGACACGAGTGGCGCGAGATCGCCTCGGAGTCAATGACGCTCGCCGGCCGTCCCGATCGCGACACCCAGATCGAATGGGACGCCCTGCCCGTGCAGCGTCCAGGCTGCGGCGCTCGCAACTACGAGCCAGGCGTCTACGAGCGTCTGCAAGCGCTCAAAAGCGGCGATCTCCTCTCGCGACTGGTCGACCTCGCCGCGTCCGACGACATCTACGAGTTCATGTACGAGCAGGGCTACACCGACGGCTTCCCGGTCGTCCCGCCCACCCGCGAGCGTGTCTGGAAGATGCTGCAAGGCACCCAGCGCGACCCGCAGGACGACGTCGCCGTGATGCCGCCCAACCTGGCCCCGATCACGGTCGAAAAAATCGCCATCAACGCCGTTATGGCCGGCGCGAAGCCCGAGTATCTCCCCTCGATCATCACCCTCGTCGAGATCGCCTGCACAGAGACATTCAACATTCACGGCGTGCTCGCCACGACGATGGGCGCAACGCCGGTCGGCATCTTCAACGGTCCGATCCGCGACAGAATCGGGATGAACTACCTGCACGGCGCGCTCGGCTCAGGAAACCGCGCCAACGCCTCGATCGGCCGCGCGCTGCGTCTCTGTGCGCGCAATGTGGGCGGCAGCCTGCCCGGCGGCACCGACCGCGCCACGCAGGGCGGACCGCATCGCATGACGATGAACTTCGCCGAGAACGAAGCCGCAAGCCCGTGGGAGTCATACGCGGTCGAGCGCGGCTTCGAGCCAACCGACGACGTGGCCACCCTGATGGCCATGTCCGGCGGACCCGCGACCGTCGCCGACGAACGAGCCCGCGACGGTCGCGCACTGGCCGGAACGCTGGCCGCGTCGATGTCCTGCATGCAAGACCCCAAATCGCCCATGGTCGACACGCTGGTCGTGTTGTCTCCCGACCACGCGGGCATCTTCGGCCGCTCGGGTTGGTCGAAGGACGACGTGCGCGAGTGCATCATGGAGGAGACCTCGATCCCACTGAAGGATCGACTGCGTTCCGACGACGCCGGCTGCGGCCTGCCGCCGGGCATCGTCGAACAGTTCGGCGGCGAGGCGGCGCTCGACATGCCGATCGCCAAGTTCCGCGACAAGTCCAACATCATTCTCGTGGTCGCAGGATCTTCGGCTGCGAAGTTCTCGACCATTCTCGGCGGCTGGGCCGGCGGCGCATACTCAATGCCGGCCAGCAGTAAGATCGGCGTCTGACGCCGCAACATCGCGCAATGCGCGCCGCGACCCTGCAGTCGGCGCGTTGATGGAGAGGTCCCATGGTTACGCAGATCCTCGACCCGACAGACGAACGAGTGCCGATCAAGCGCTCCCTCACGCCGCGCCCTGAAGCGCTGCATGGGACGATCGCCCTGCTCGATATCTCCAAGCCGCGCGGTGACAAGTTCCTCGACCGACTCGAACAGCTCCTGCACGAGCGCGCGCCGGGCGTCGAGACCCGTCGGTTCATGAAGCCGACCGTCGCCAAGCCCGCCCCCGAACCGATCAAACAAGCGATCCTGGAGGAATGCGACTTCGTCATCGAAGCGCTCGCTGATTGAGGATCCTGCACGACGTGCAGTGTGCACGACACCGTCTTCTTCGAACTGCAGGGCAAGCCCTCGGTCTTCGTCGCCACCTCTGAGTTCATCAAGGCCGCCAGCCACCAGGCCGAGCGGCTCGGACTCGAAGAGGTGCGGCGCGTCTTCATTCCGCATCCGATGCAGGACCGCACCGATGCAGAGATGCATGAACACGCCGAGCGCTTCATCGACGAAATCCTGGACACCCTCATGGCCCCTGTCGAGTAACCCACGGGTTCCCACTTCACCTCTCCCCCCGCACTGCGGGGGAAGAGGCCGCTCCACTTCACCTCTCCCCCTCCGGGGGAGATGCCGAAGGCAGAGGGGGGCTCCCCCCTCCACCGAGAACCCACCTAAGGCCCCACCGTGTCCGCCGATCCCGCATCCTCAGCGCGAATCATCGACATCGCCGAACACGTCGATGTCCATGAGTTCATGTTCGACCAGGGCATCACCGACGGTCTGCCGGTCGTGCCCCCGACCCGCGAACGGGTCGACCGCATGCTCGCCGCGTCGCCCGACCATTGGAACGATCCCAGCGCAGAGATCGCCAAGCTGCCCCCGAACTATGGACCGCTCACGGTCGAGAAAGCGGCCATCAACGCCGTCATGGCGGGCTGTGCGCCGTCCTGCTTCCCGACCGTGCTGGCCTCCATCGAGGCAGCGGCCGATCCGCGCTTTCCACTCCACGGTTCGATCGCCACGACCGCTGGCCTGGCCCCGCTAATGCTCGTCAACGGACCCGTCCGCGAGCAGATTGGGATGAACTGGGGCTTGAACGCGCTCGGTCAGGGCAACCGCGCCAACTCAACCCTGGGGCGCGCGCTGCGGCTGATGCTGCGCAACGTCGGCGGCGCGGTGCCCGGCGAGATCGAGCAAGCCATCCAGGGCGGCGGTCACAAGTGGACCCTCTCCTACGCCGAAGACGAAGACACCTCGCCGTGGGAACCCTTCCACGTCGAGCACGGCTGGAATCCTGAGGACAGCGTCGTCTCCCTGATGGCCACGACCGGCGGGCCGCGCGTCTGCATCGATCAGACCAGCCGCAACGCGCGGGCCCTGACCGGATCCATCGCAATGGCCTTCCAACAGGTGGTCAAGCCGCGCGGACAGGTGTCGCCCACGATGTTCGTCATCTCGCCCGAGCACGCCGATGTCTACCGCGCGGATGGTTGGACAAAGGACAACATCCGCGAGGCGATCATGGAGTTCACCGCTCTGCCGCTGCGTGATCGTCTGGCCTCACCAACGCTGGGCGGCGGCATCAACGAGTACGCGCCGCAGCAGTACGGCCTGACCGAAGAGCAGCTCGACCTGCCGTTGTCCAAAGTGGCGCATCCGTCGTTCATCCAGATCACCGTCGCCGGCAGCCATGCGGGGAAATGGACGAGCATCTATCAAGGCATCTTCGGAGACGGCGACCCGACCAAACCGCCGCCCGGCCCGTTCGTCCCGCCCGCTGCCCGTGTGCGCTCCTGAGCGGCCCGTATCTCGCATGGCCGCAACGTCTCTGGAACTGGACCGGCTGCAGGGACTGCGAACCCATCTCGCATCGCAGCCACGGGTCACGATCGAAGTCGGCGACCACAGCGTCTCGCTCGCCTCACGGCACGGCTTGTTCTCAGCCCGATCGCTCGACGACGGCACGGCCATGATCCTGCGCGAACTGGAGTCGCTGCCGGCTGCGGCGCGCGTCCTCGATCTGGGCTGTGGATACGGCGCGCTCGGCATTCCTCTCGCGCTGCGCTGGCCCGACGCCAAGGTCGTAATGGTCGACGTTGACCTCCGCGCCATCGAGGCGGCTCGCGAGAATGTGGAACGACTTGGCCTGCAACACACCGCTGTACTCCCGTCCGACGGCGTGAGCGCCGTTCGATCGCTGCCGCGCTTCGACCTCGTCGTCTCCAATCTGCCCGCGCAAGCCGGCAACGATGCGCTGGATGAGTTGCTGTTGGGCGCGCACGATGTCCTGGCGGCGGACGGCCTGCTCGTAGTGGTCGCGGTCAACGGTCTGCGGACCTATCTGCAACGCCGATTGGCGGACATCTTCGGCAGGCGGCAGACCTCGAAAGTGCGGCAAGGTCAGCGGCACACGGTCTTGCAAGCCGTGCGGTCGGCGGCGAGCATATCGCCATGAGTTCGCCGCTGGCGCCGAGCCGTCCGGGCATGACCGAGCCGCTGCGCTTGCGTGAGTTCCGCCTGCTGCTGATCGGCTTCATCCTCGGTCAATCGATGATGCCGCTGCAGTTCGTCACGTCGATCGCCTGGATTCAGCACGTCGCCGCCGACGAAGTCGAGATCATCATGGTCGGCGCGATCGGCACGATCCGCGGACTCGGCATGATCGGCTTTGGATTGTTCGGCGGCGCGCTGGCCGACCGCTTTGACCGCCGCCGCCTGCTGATGGTGACGCAGACGCTCGCGTTCGCCTGCAATATCGGTATCGCCGTCGTGATGTGGACAGGCGCCGGCGGCGCAGTCGAGATTGGCATCTTCTTCCTGCTCACGATCATCGCGTCATCGGCGCACGCCATCGACGGTCCTACCCGCCAGGCGATCACGCCCGAGATCCTTGGCCCGCGCCTGACCCCAGCCGGCATTGCCCTGAACTCAGCCGCGATGCAGCTGGCCATGCCCTTCTCCATCTTCGCGTCAGGCCTGCTCATCGACTCCTTGGGACACGGCACGGTGTTCGCCATTTCCTCGTTCGGACACCTGGGCGAAGTGCTCGTTTTGGCGTTGATGTCCTACCGCACCGTGTTCTCGGCCGAGCACATGAAGAGCCTCGCGGAGCGCGGACAGGGTCCGCGTCAGGCGCTCTCCGACATCGCCGCCGGTCTGCGCTACGCGCGATCCAAACCGGTCGTGCTCTGGACCGTGCTGATCGTCGTGCTGATGATGTCCCTGATCATGCCGCCGACCGGCACGCTCGGCCCACAGTGGGTGACGACCGTTGTCGGAGCGACCTGGTCGGAGTTCAGCTTTATCGCTGTCTTCTGGGGCGGCGGCGCGATGATCGCCTCCCTGATCCTGGTGCGCTTCTCCTGGATCGAGCGCAAGGGCCTGCTGACCGCCGCCGGCGTGATCGTCATGGCACTCGGATTCGTCGTCTTCACCAATCCGCCGACGACGATCAACGCGATGGCAGGCAACTTCCTGCTCGGCGTCGGCATGTCAATCGCGATGGTCAGCGCGAACTCGACCCTCGCGCACGAAACACCCAACGAGATGCGCGGACGGATCATGGGCCTGATCTTCCTCGGCATGGGGATCGCGCAGGCGGTCGGTCTGCCGCTCGGAGCGCTCGCGCAGTGGCTGACCATGGAGACGCTGTTCCCGCCGTTGTCCTACGCCGTGCTGGCGGTGTTGGCGGCGATCATCGTCCTCCGACCTGTCATCCTGCGCGCGCGCGTGCCTCAGCACCCCCCAGAGGCCGCGGCGGCGCCGAGCGCCGCCGTGCGGCGCGTCCTCAACGGCGCCGCCAGCAGGATCATCCGCGCTGCGCCCCAGCACGCGCGTTGACACCGATCGCCTGCACGCTGCGTTAACATCAATCTGACCGATCTGAAACCCAATGGAGAGCCTGCCATGGAGTATCGATTCAGCGACAAAGCCCGCGCGTTTGAGTCCGAAGTGAACGACTTCCTCGACAGCGAGTGGACGCCGGAGTTGCGCGCGACCATCGGCGATCCCAACACCGACACGATGACCCAAGAGCGGGGCTTTCGCAGACTCCTGGCGGATCGCGGCTGGCTCACCATGTCATGGCCGGCCGAGTACGGCGGGCAGGAACGCTCGCTGGAAGAGCAGTACCTGTTCTGGGAAGCGATGAACTACGCGGGTGCGCCGCAAGCCACCGTGGCGACGCAGCAAGTGGGGCCGACCTTGATGCGCTTTGGCACCGAGGAGCAGCAGGAACGCTTCCTGCCGCCCATCGCGCGCGGTGAAGTCGAGTTTGCCTTGGGCTACACGGAGCCCGACGCGGGCTCCGACCTCGCCTCGCTGCAGTTGCGAGCGATCAAGGATGGCGACGACTACATCCTCAACGGCATCAAGCGGTTCACATCCGGTGCTCACCGCAGCGAGTACGTCTGGCTGGCGACACGGACCGATCCCGACGCGCCCAAGCACCGCGGCGTATCGATGATGCTGGTCGACATGCAGTCACCCGGCATCACCGTCAAGCCGCTCTGGACGATGGCCGGCTATCGCACGAACGAGGTCTACTTTGAGGACGTGCGCGTGCCCACCAACGTGCTCGTCGGCGAAGAAAACCGCGGTTGGTACTACGCCGCGCACGCGCTCGACCGCGAACGCATCTCCATCTTCACCGTGTCGTCTGTCCGCGCCGTCTACGACCGCCTGTTCGATTGGGCCTCGTCGGAGACGCCCATGGGCCGCCCCATCGACGACGCAGGTATTCGCGGAACGTTTGCGGACTTCAAGGTCCAGCTGGAGGTGCTCCAGCACCTGTCCTACCGCATCCTCGACATGCTGAAGCGCGACGAATCGCCAAACCACGAAGCGAGCCAGGTCAAGATCTTCTCGACCGAAATGATGCAGCGCCTGCAGAACTTCTCGCTGCACGCCATGGGCCTCTATGGGCAGCTGAATAGCAACGATCAGCGCGCGCCGATCGGTGGATCCGCCGAGAACGGGTACCTGGCAGCGGTCATGCCCACCTTCGGCGCCGGCGGCAATGAACTGCAGCGCAACATCATCGCCCAGCGAGGCTTCGGCTTCCCCCGCGCCTAACGACTAACCGTCGGAACCGCGCGACGCCAACCAGCGGCGAGTGTTCGGCGCGATCTCCGCCGGCAGTTGGGGCAGCACCTGTTCCAGCCAGCGCAAGTCGGCCGGCGTGTCGAGGTCGAAGGCCCAGACATCGATCTGCGCCTCCCGGAATGGCACCCCGGCCTCTCCCGCCGCCGCGGCCGACTGGGCATGCGCTCGAGCGGAAGACGGTCCGAACTGCGGCGCGATCACCTCAGGCGGGCGCAGCAGCAACCCGTTCGTCCCGCCATTGTGCGCCGGCGCGACGACCACAGACGCTCCGACCGGCGCGGAGGCGACCAGCACGTCAACCGAATCGGGCGTGATCAGCGGGACATCGGCCGGGACAATCAGCAGCGCATCCGCACCCGAAAACTCGGACTGCGCGAAGGCCACCGCTCGGTTGTAGCCAAGTCTCAGCCCGGTTTGGTCGAGGAAGTCGACGCCGAGACGGGCGGCCTCAACCGCCGCCGCGGCATCGCGCGACGCAATCACGACGCGGTCCACCAGCTCGGCCGATGTCAGGGCGTCGACCACGTCGTCCAGCATCGCGCGGACCAACGCGTTGCGATCATCCACGTCGAGCAGCGCCGCCAACCGCCGTTTGCCCGCGGGCAAGCCGCGGACCGGCACCACAGCGATCAACCCACCCTCAGACGCCATGTCCGGCCGCCTCCAGCACTCCGCGCGCAAGCGCCGTCTTGGCGGCCGCGTCGACCATCAAGGTCGGCAGCACGACGACGCCCAGGCCAGTCTCCGCTGCAATCTCACCGGCCAACGCGGCATCGGCCTGATCAATCACGAACGTGTCGGCGACATCGGCGTAGAGTCTGGCCACGCCGAGCGCTGACACGTCGTGCCCCAGTGAGGCCATGATCTCCGCCGCCGGACCCTTCACGGCCTGGCCGCCGATGATCGGGCTGACCGCGACGACCGGCGCACGAGCCTTGATCACCGTCTCCCGCATCGTTCGCACGCTCAGGATTGGCTCGATACTCAGAAACGGGTTGGACGGCGCGATCACAATCACCTCAGCCTCAAGCAGCGCGAGGATCGCTCTCGGCAATGGCTGCGCGGTCTCGATGCCGTCGAATCGGAGCGATCGCACGCTGTCGGACGCGCGGCGGCGCACAAAGTAGTTCTGAAAGGAGAACTCCCCCGCGTCGGTGTTGACCAACGTGCGCAAGCGGTCGTCGGTCGCGGGCAAGATGTTCAGTTCCAGACCAGCGCCTCTGACCAGATCACGAGTGATCGTGGACAGCGGATTGCCCTCCTCCAGCCAGTGAGTACGGAAGAGGTGCGTGGCCAGATCGAGGTCGCCGATCATGAACCAGTCCGGCCCGCCAAGATCGGAGAGGCGGTCGAGCGTCCGCCGCGATTCACCGCGCAGCCCCCAGCCCGTCTCGGGGTTGACCATGTCGGCGAGCGTGTAGATGACCGTGTCGATGTCGGGCGAGATGTGCAGTCCCGCCCACTCCATGTCATCGCCGACGTTGACGATGGCCGTGACGTCTCGCGGCGGCAGCACGCGGACGAGTCCGTCCAGGAATCGTGCAGCTCCGACGCCGCCGGCGAGCACCGCTGCGCGCGTCATCCGGCCGCCTCGTTGTTGATCCGCAGCGTCAGCTGGACATCGCCATCGTCAACCTGCAACAGCTCAAGCTCCGCGCGATCGCTGCGCAGAGTCAGTTCCAGCAGGTCACCCGCTCGTTCATCCGCCCGTTCATCCGCCAACGCATCGCCAGACGGTTCAAAGGAAATCACGTCGAAGGCCTCTCCGTGCTCGAAATTCAGCTCTGATTCGGCCACAACGCCATCGCGGTCGACGACCAGCCGCAGGGCGATGCTGATCGACTCGGCCGCCTGCTCGCCGACCAGTTCGATGTGGCGGCTGCCGTCCAGCTGCCGCTCGTCCTCGACAATCTCGGCGATCAGCGTCAGGGGCGCAGTCTCGTGTTGCACGTGAGGATCGTACAACCGACCGCGCACACGCTGGGTCAGTGGTTGACCGACTCGCGCGCGCACGTGAACCTTGCCCTGATGCTGATTGACATGCACACGCACACGTCGGTGCACTCCACCGACAGCAACCTGCTCCCGCTGGACTCGCTAGCCCGAGCGATCTCGCGCGGCCTCGACGGTGTCGTGCTGACGGAGCATGATGTGGTCTGGCCGCGTCACTTGGCGGAGCAGCTATCGGAAGAAGCGGGCATCGTCGTCATCCCTGGTGTGGAAGTGACCACAGAGTTGGGACACGTGCTGGTCTATGGGATCAAATCGCTGGTCCCCCGCATCACCGACGCGAAGCGCTTGCGCAAGTTCTGCGACGACCAGGAAGCGCTGATGTTTCTGGCCCATCCCGCGCGCGATCCCGGACTGCGCGTGCCAAAGGACGCGATGCAGCTGTTCGACGGCGTCGAAGGCCTGAACGGATGCGACGGTCCGCTCCAGAACATGAGCGCACGCTCGCGCGGTCGGACGCGTCCGCTACCACCGATCGGCGGCAGCGATTCTCACGCGTTGCACGAGGTCGGCACCGCCGCGACCGAATTCGACGCCGACATCCGCAACTTGGCCGACTTGATGGCTGCCCTGCGCAGCGGCGACTACCAGCTCAAGGAGATCGATCCCTGAGCGGCGAGTCTGCGATTACGCTCATCACAGGAGAGCCGAGGCACTGCGCGTGGGCCGATTCGAGCCATTGCCAACCGACCCGTATGAACATCCGCCGGGTGAGCGGCGCTTTGGGGCGATCTGCGCGGCCTGCCGCGGCGACACCCGCCTGGGCACTCGCTTCTGCACCAACTGCAGCGCGCTGCGCGAAGACGCCGAGCGCGGACACACCGTCCGCTATGCGGCCTCCAAGTGGATGCGCCTGTTTGCCCGCCTGGCCGACGTTCTGCTGATCGCAGCCATCGGCATGACCGTCTTCTTGCTGCTCGACGCCGCAGGCGCCATCGACATCGACCTGTCCGACTGGAGCAACCAGGAGCTGAACGATCTCAACGTCAGCACGCTGATCGCGACGGGCATCTGGTTCCTCTGGTTCGCCCTCGTCGCGCCGCGCGGACAGACACCGGGCAAACAGCTGCTGCGCATGCGGATCATCATGGCCGACGGCTCTGACGCGCCGACATCGCTCAACTGGATGCGCGAAGGACTGTTTCAGTTCTTCGCGGTGGTCCCATCGCTGGTCGCTGAGCCCATTATGTCTCCAGCCGAATGGCTGGCCGCCATCGTCAGCCTCGCCCCGTTTGTGATGCTGCTCGATGCCGCGTTCATCTTCGCCGGCTCGGACAAGCAGACGGTGCATGACCGAATCTTCCGCACGCTAGTCGTGCGCATTCAGCGTGTGCCCCAGCACAGCGCCGAGCTGCGCGCCCTATGACCGCGACCGACCGTCGGACCCGCATCTATGTGCTCGAATGCCGGGTCTGCGCAAAGCCATCGGGCGCCGGACGCTACTTCTGCGCCAGCTGCGGGATTCTCAACACGGCAGACGCCAAACCAGCCGACGCGGCCTATGCCGCCTCGCCGCGATCTCGGCTGGCGGCCTTTCTGCTCGACTATCTGATCATCTGGCTGACTGCCGGAGTCGGTTGGCTGCTCTGGCTCGCGATCGTCGCGCGTCGCGGCCAATCGCCCGGCAAAGCATTGCTCGGTCTGCGAGTCACCGACCGAACGGGGCGCGCCGCATCCGCCCGCCTCGTCTGGCTCCGAGAGTTTGGTTGGGACGCGGCGGTCGGAACGCTGCTGCTTGTCGTATTGCTGCTGCTGGGCGCCGTCGCTCACTCGCTCGGTGACTTGCTCGAGCTCTGGTTCTGGCTGACGGTCTTGTTCTGGCTAGTCTCCTTCGGCGACGCCGCGCGTCTGCTGCGCGACGCCGATCGCCAATCCTGGCATGATCGCGCGCTCGGCACCCTCGTGGTCGGCGGGCGATGATCAGGCAGAGCCACTAGCCTCGCCGCGGAGGTCTCGGATGTCTGCCCGCCTGCCCTCGCTGCGGCGTGAATCATGTCCCGCATGCGGAGAGTATCCCGGCGTGGGCGTCTTCTGCAGCGAGTGCGGCGTGCTCATGTCGCATCCAGAATCAGGCGATTTCGCGGCGCCCTATCTGCGCCGTCTAGCCGCCGAACTGCTCGACTTGCTGCTCTTCCTGCTCCTGCCGCTCTGGCTCTTCTGGATGTGGCAGACATCGCGCGACGGACAGTCGCCCGCGAAGTCACTGCTCGACCTGTACGTAATCGACGAGGCGGGCCAGCCCATCACACCGCAGCGAATGTGGGTGCGGGAGTTGGTGATCAAGCGGCTGGTGCTGGGCCTGGTCGGCTACGCGTTCACGCTGCTCGGGCCGATCATCAACGCCGGCTGGATTCTGATGAACCCCGACCGCCAGTGCATCCACGACCGCGCCGTGGGAACGTTGGTCGTCGTTCGACGCGACGCGCCCACGCGTGCCGAGACTTTGCCTGAGCCGCAGGCAGCCGACTTCCAGATGCCGCCTCCCGCGCCGAGCGGCCCACGTCTGACACCACCGATTCCTGCTCCAGCGCCAACGCGTGCGGTCGGCCACAACGTCGAAGCCGCGCCTCCATCAACACCAACGTCGCCGGAGCTGGAAGCACTCGAGTTGCAGCGAACCCATCTCTCGCAGACCGAGTATGAGCGCCGTCGACGGGCGCTGGTCCGTCAGCTCGAGGAGTCGAGCTGACGGAGCAGGCGCACGATCATCCGCAGCCCGTTGTCTCGCCGCAGTTGAGGCACTGGAAGCACGAGCCCGCGCGCACCATCAGCGAGCCGCACATCGCGCAAGCCGGTGCGTCGATCTGGCCCATCCCCGCTTGACTGGACGTCGCAATGCTCACGCTGATCGGCGCAGGGCCAGCATCCTCGTCCGCGACGGCATCTTCATTGGGGCTCATCGGCATGCGGCCTTGCACCGCGACCGTGTCAGTGGAATCAGCTGGCAAGTAGCGCAGGCCCATCCAGCGGAAGATGTAATCGAGAATCGAGTCTGCCTGCGGGATATCAGAGTTACGTGTCCAGCCGCTCGGCTCGAATCGAGTGTGCGCGAACTTCTTGACCAGCGTCGACAGCGGCACGCCCGATTGCAGCGAGACCGACGTCAGCGCGGCGACCGCGTCCATCAGTCCCGAGACCACGGAGCCTTCCTTGGAGATGTACACGAACAGCTCGCCGGGGCTGCCGTCCTCGTACTCACCAATGGTCATATAGCCCTCGTGATTGCCGATCGTGAACTTGTGCGTCACCGCGCCGCGCTCGTCCGGCAGACGGTGGCGTCGATACGCCGGCGGAGACAGGGCATCGTCGATCTCGACAGGCGCGTCCGACGGCGACGACGGCCCAACAGACACAGCAGGCGCGTCAGCAGTCGCGGCATTGGCGTGTTGCGGTTCTGAGCTGCCGCGCGATTGCAGCGGTTGCGATCGCTTGGAGTTGTCCCGGTAGATGGCGACCGCCTTGACGCCCAAACGCCATGCCTCGACATACGTGTCCATGATCTCTTCGACAGTCGTCTCCTCAGGCGCGTTCACCGTCTTGGAGATGGCGCCGGAGAGGAACGGCTGCAACGCGCCGAGCATGCGCACGTGGCCCAGCGGCGCGATGCTGCGCTCGCCGTGTTGCGGCGTCAAGGAACAGTCGAAGATCGGCAGATGCTCAGGCTTGAGGTCAACGGCGCCCTCGATCGTGCCGGTCTCCTCCAGGTACTGATCGATGCGAACAATCTCGGCCTCCGTGTAGCCGAGTCGTCGAAGCGCGGCAGGCACCGTGCGGTTGACGAACTTCAGCAGCCCGCCGCCGGATAGGTTCTTGTGCTTGATCAATGACAGGTCAGGCTCAACACCCGTGGTGTCGCAGTCCATCATCAGGCCGATCGTGCCCGTCGGCGCCAGGACCGTCGCCTGGGCGTTGCGATAGCCGTGCTGCTCGCCAAGCTCGATCGCCTGGCGCCAGGCGTCGGCGGCAGCCAGGCTCACCGCGTCTGGCACACGGCTCAGACCATCGATGCGGCCCACCGCGTCCTGGTGCTTGCGCATCACCCGCAGAAATGACTTGCGATTAACTTCATACTGGTTGAACGGACCGATCCGCTCGGCCATGCGCGCCGACTGAGCGTAGGCCTCGCCGGTCATCAGCGCGGTCACCGCGGCCGCCAGCGCGCGACCGTCGACCGAGTCATAGGGCAGCCCGCGCGCCATCAGCAGCGCTCCCAGATTGGTGTAGCCCAGTCCGAGCGGGCGGAAGTCCTCAGAGTTCTCGCCAATCAGATCAGATGGGTAGGACGCGTTCGAGACCAGAATCTCCTGCGCGGTGAACATCACCCGGCAGGCGTGCCGATAGGACTCGACATCAAACTCGTGCGTCTCCAGATCGTAGAACTTGAGCAGGTTCAACGAGGCCAGGTTGCAGGCCGTGTCGTTCAGGAACATGTACTCGGAGCATGGGTTCGAGGCATAGATGCGATCCGTGCCCGCGCAGGTGTGCCAATCGTTGATGACGCTGTCGAACTGCATGCCCGGGTCGCCGCATTGGTGCGTCGCGGCGGCAATGGCCTTCAGGATCTCCCGCGCCGGCATCTGCTCGACGACCTCGCCCGTGACCACCGCGCGTGTCGACCACGGCGCATCCGCCACCACGGCCTGCATAAACTCATCCGTCACCCGCACCGAGTGGTTGGCGTTCTGGAACGAGACCGAAGAATACGCATCGCCGTTGACGCTGCCGTCGTAGCCAGCGTCAATCAACGCCCAGGCCTTGCGCTCCTCGTCCGCCTTGCAGTTGATGAAGTCGATCACATCCGGGTGGTCAGCATCGAGAATGATCATTTTCGCCGCGCGACGCGTCTTCCCGCCCGACTTGATCACGTTGGCGAACGCGTCGTAGCCGTGCATGAAGGGGACGGGACCAGAAGCCTGTCCGCCGCCAGTCAGCGGTTCCCTGCTCGAGCGCAGCGTGGAGAGGTTGGATCCCGTCCCGCTGCCCCACTTGAACAGCATCGCCTCGCGCTTGGCGAGGTCCATGATCGACTCCATCGAGTCCTCAACCGAGTTGATGAAGCAGGCCGAACACTGCGGCAGCTCCTCGACGCCGACGTTGAACCAGACCGGCGAGTTGAACGACGCATACTGATTGATCAGCAGGAATCGAAGCTCGGACGAGAAGGCGGACACCGCCGCCTGATCGCCGAAGTAGCCGCCCTCCCGTCCCCAGCGGCTGATCGTGTCCACAACGCGGTCAACGAGCGTCTTCATCGACGTCTCCCGCAACGGTGTGTCCAGCGGGCCCCAGAAGTACCTCGAAGCCACGATGTTGACTGCGTTCTGCGACCAGAAGCTGGGCGCCTCGACGCCGGACTGTTCGAAAACGGCCTGGCCAGTGTCCGTCGCGATCGACGCGGTGCGCAGCGTCCACTCAATCTGGTCGTAGACGTTCTCGCCAGGCCTGGTGAAATGACGCTCGATCAGCGGCTCGCTGACGACCCGCTCAGCAGGCAGCTCGAATGCGCGCTCATCCTGCTCCGACTCGCTGGGGGCAACGGCGGAAACAACCTCAGCGTCATCGTGGTCGTCAATGCGAGTCATGACTCCTGCTCCCTAAGGCAATATAGAACATGCGTACCTTCCCGACGGAGCGCACGTTATGTAGGCTGGCGAAGCCGGCCAGGAGCACCGCAATCGGCGACGACTCCACGACGGCCACACTCCGCTTCGGTAAATGATCACCTGCGTGATCAAGTGGACAATAATAGTACCGCTCTCTCTCCATCTTCGCAACAGCCCCAATTCGGCTCACAGCTAAACTAGATCAGCCCGCCCGACCGTGCTGGCGCGGTACACACCATCAACGGAAGCGGTTGACAGCGTGGACGCACCCATTCATCTGCCTCTGCTGCCCTGCGGAATCGGCTCGACCCGTCATGTCGACGCCGCTGAGGCGGTCGCCGAGGTGCTCGACGGCTATTGGCGCCTCCCGTTCTGGCCCCAGCTACCCAACAGATCCGCCCACGAACTGATGCTCCCGCAGATCGGTCTGTCCCTGCCCGACGCGTCCTGGGACGGCGAGCTACTCCACTGGAGCGGCGCCCTCTCGGACGCCGACATCGCCGACGCCGGCCTCCCGCCTCAAGACCGAGCAGCTGGACTCTACGAACTGATCGATCAACTGCCCAACGTGGCGGAAGGTCGGCAGTCAAAGGTGGTCAAAGGCCAACTGGTCGGCCCGCTGACATTGGCTCGTTGGTCGCGAACCGCCACGGGCGCGTCGCCGCTCGATGATGTCGAGACGCTGGTCCGGCTCGGCGCCTGGCTGGGTGCCGCCGCGGCAGAGCAGGCCCGCGTCTTTCAGCGGCTCGGCTATCAAGCGATCATCATGTTCGACGAGCCCGAGCTGGCCATGGTCGGCGAACTGAGCATCCCCCTGCCCTGGCGCGAGGTGACCCCAGTGCTGCGCGCCGCCATCGAACCCGTGCAGCGGGTCGGCGCGATCGCCGGCATCCATTGCTGCGCCGCGCCCAACTGGACGCGCGTGCTCGACTCGAGGCCCAATCTGATTCACTTCGACGCCCGCGAGGGCCACGTCGACGACGTGATCCGGCACCATCGAGCCGTCCGCGAGCATGTCGCGCGCGGTGGATATCTGGGTTGGGGCCTCTGGCCCACCGACGGCCGCGGACCCATGCCATTCGACTCCAGAGAGATGCAGTACTTCCTCGCCAACAAGGCGCGCGATCTGTCCTTCGTCGACGCTTCGGTTGGCCTGATCTTCAAGCGCTCGATGCTGACCGGCGTCTGTGGTGGCGCCGGTCTCGACGAGGCGACCGAGCAACAAGTCGCCCAAGACCTCGAAGAGCTGTCGATGGGCATCCGCCACCGCTATTGGATCGCCGAGTCGACCGACGTCGACCCCGACGCACCGCTCACCTAGCTCGGGTTGCTGCCGCCCAGCGGATCGCGGTAACGCTCGAGGAACTCGATCATCAGCCGGTTGACGTCTTCGCTGCCCTCCTGCTGCACCCAGTGGCCGCAGTCGGGCAGGTAGGTCAGCTCGAAGGGGCCGCTGAACAGACCGTCCATCCCCTCGGTCAACTCCCGGCCCAGCGCGGTGTCCCGCTCGCCCCAGAGCAGCAAGGTCGGTGAGCTGATCTTCGTATAGGTCGTCGTCGTGGCTGGCGCCGGACCTAGCACGCTGTCCAACGCCTTACCGAGTCCGACGAAGCGGCCCGCGATTCGGGCCCGCGACTCGCCAGCACCGGCTCGAACGGCCGCCCGATAGTAGTGCAGCGGACCGCTCAGCCCCTGACGCGCGGCGGCCCGCCGATACTCCTGCAGGACCTCCGGCGGGAAGGCGTCTCGGCGGGCGGAGTTCTGACGAATGATCCAGCCCACCCGTTCGTACTCGTTGACCGCGAGCCATCGTTCCGGCGCTCTCGGAATCTGGAACAGGAACATGTACCACGAACGGCCGATCTGGCGAATGTTGGGACGCGCGCCGAACGCCTCCGCCATCCGCTCAGGGTGCGGAGCGTTCATCACAACCAGACGGTCGACAGATTCCGGATAGTCCATCGCAAAACGCCAGGCAACCACCCCGCCCCAATCGTGTCCCACGATCACCGCCCGGTCCCGGCCGCAATGCTCGATCAGCTGCTGGACATCTTCGGTCAGGGTCTCAATCCGGTAATCCTGTACGTCTGGCGGACTCTCGGAGAGGTTGTAGCCACGCAAGTCTGGCGCGACGACCCAGTACCCGGCAGCCGCGAGCGCCGGCATCTGCATGCGCCATGACCACCAGAACTCCGGGAACCCGTGCAACAAAATGACCAGCGGCGCACCCTCACCGCCAACGGCGGAACGAATCTCGGCGTAGTGCAGTCGGACGCCGCCAGCGCCGTCGGCAAAGCGATGCGCCCACGCGCCGCGCGGTTGATCTTCGGTTGACGGATCGGCCATCAGGACGCGGGCCCGGCCGCTACGGCGGCGGGCGCGAGGAACTCGAGCATCGCTGCGGTCACCTGTGCCGGCTGCTCCTGCTGTACCCAGTGCCCGGCGTTGTCGATGATCACCTGCTGCAAGTCGTCGACGTACTCGGCCGCTTCTTCCATGAACGGCAGACGCACCGCGCGATCTTCACGCCCCCAGATGAACTGCGTCGGACAGCTCACGCGCAGATTGCGGTCCGGCCAGGTCAGGAACCAGTTGGGCCAGTAGATGTTGCGGTAGTACCTCATCGCCGCCGAGAGCGCGCCCGGCTGCTTCAGCGCATCGGCAAAGACCTCAATGTCCTCGGCGCTAAACGCGTCGTCGTCGGCTGCGACGCTCTGGAAGACACGACGGGTCGTCTCGTCAATGTCCGACCAGCCCCGCCGCTCCGCCAGCCCCGGCACCTGCATCATCAGCGCATAGGTGTTGTTGGGGAAATTGCGGCGACCCCAGTACCACGAGCGGACGAGCGGCGCGTTCATCACAATCAGCCGATCACACGCGTTGGGATAATCGCGCGGAAACTGATGCGCGATCACGCCGCCCCAATCGTGGCCGACGATGATCGCCGACTGCTCGCCGAACGCGCGGATCAGCCCGCGCACATCCTTGGTCAGATTCTTGATGTCGTAGCCCCGGCGCGGCTTGTCGGACGTGTTGTAACCGCGCATGTCGGGCGCGACCACGCGGAAACCGGCCTGCGCCAGCGGCGCGATCTGGTGCCGCCACGAGTACCAGTGCTCCGGGAACCCGTGCAGCAACAGCACGAGCGGACCCTCGCCCTGCGTCACGTAGTGGAGTCGGACGCCGTTGGTCTCGACGTGGCCGTCTACCCAGCCAGAGCGATCGAAATCGAACTGATCAGTGCTCATGTGCCTCTCCGATCGCGGATCCCTCGCGGACGCTGCCTACTCCAGCCGGCCGAGCGGGTCGACCGCCGCGCCGTTGATGATGATTTCGAAGTGTAAGTGCGCACCTGACGAGTTGCCGGTGTTGCCGACCGTGCCGATGAACTCGTTCGCGTCAACCCACTGACCCTCCCAGACCCAAATCTCGTCCAGGTGCGCGTAGCGGGACTTGTACCCGCCGCCGTGGTCGATCTCAATCCAGTTGCCGTACGACGGCCCCCAGGTCGCGACCGAAATCTGTCCCGCAGCAGTCGAGCCGACGATCGTCCCGACCGGCGCCGTGAAGTCCACCCCCGTGTGATAGCCGTACGCGTTTCCCCGTGGTGTGCCGAACGGATCGCTGATCCGGTCGTAGCCGAGCGGCCATTTGAAGACCGGCGGCGACCACACGGCCGCGCCCCCTCCCCCGCCAGACGACACAGACGGCGCAGAGACGACCGAGGCCGATCCCTGCACCAACAGCAGCGTCTGGCCAGCGTAGATCTGTTGCGGGTTGCTGATCTCGTTGGCAGGCCAGGCCAGAGTCAGCGCCTCGTCCGCCTGGAACTTGTGCATCAGCGACGAAAAGGCATCACCCGGCTGCACCGTGTAGACCAGGCCGTCCACCGGCGGCAACACGATCTCGTGGCCGATCGTCAGCTGGTTGGGGTCGTAGATGTCGAAGTTGTTGAAGAGCACCGTCGCCTCGTTCAGTCCGAAGGCGGCAGCGATGCTCGACGCGGTATCGCCCGCCTCAATGACGTAGACGAACGAGACGGGCAACTGGACGCCGGCGCTCAGCCCCAGGTAGTCGCGCAACCGCGATGCGGGATCATCCAGAGTTGCCGCCCCGCTCCCCCCGCTACGCAATGTCGCGTCGGTCGCGGCCGTCTGCACGTCATCAACAGCTGATCCGTCTGCCGCTGCCGTTGTGTTCGCCGGACGGTTCGCCGCGCTGGTCGCCGAACTCGTTGACGGATCGTCCGCCAGGCGGACTGAGTCCGCCGTCGCTGACCCGCTCGTGGTCGCTCCCTCGATCGCTGGAGGCGCACTGGCCTCGACGGCCTCGGCCGTTGCCGCGGGAGCAGTCGACTGCGGCAGCTCAATCGTCACCGGCGGAAGCTGTTGCTGCACGGCAGCGGGGAGCCGAAGGTCGAACACGACCGATGCCATCGCTGCGATGGCGGCCGCGAGCACGATGATTAGCGAGGTACGGCGGTCAGCGGCGGCGACTCGCAGCAAGCGCGACCGGTCATCCAGCGCCCAACCGCCCAGTAGGTCGGCACCCGCGAACCGGCTTCGCGCCTCAGCTTGCCTCAGCATGGAGTCGTCCGCTCAGCGATCATGATCCCATCTTAACGCAGCCCACCCAATCGGCATCGATCAGTGACCGCCGGATTGATCTCAGCCTCGCGTGACATCTCCCCTCGTCTGTGATACTATGACAGCGTCGGGACGAGAGAGGAGGCTCTCATGCGCAAGCTGAATATCCACCTCGTCTTTGGAGTCCTTCAAGTCGACAGGCCAGGCTCCCACTAGGGAGCCAGAGCCTCAGTACAACGCCCCCGCAAAGGGGGCGTTTTCGTATCTGCGGAATCTGCGAACATCGCGCCCATGACTGAATCGTCCGGCCAGCATCAGGAATCGATCGAGCGCGCCGCCGACTTGCTCGCGCAGTCTCGATACTGCATCGCCCTGACCGGCGCCGGCATTTCGGCCGAGTCGGGTATCCCCACCTTTCGCGGCAAGGACGGCCTCTGGACCAAGCACGGCGAACCGCCGCTGAACCAATACGAGCAGTTCTCCGCCGATCCCGCGCTGTGGTGGGAAAACGTCGCAGAACGCCGCCGCAACCCTGACGAGTTGACCGCCACAATCGCCGAGGCGCAGCCCAACGACGCCCACTACGCCATGGCCGAGCTGGAGCGCATTGGCGTCCTCAAGCACATCATCACCCAGAACGTTGACGGCCTGCACCGCGCCGCGGGCGCTCAGTCCCTCACCGAGATTCACGGCTGCACCAGCCTGCTGCGCTGCATTGACTGCAACACGCGCTCGCCCTTTGACGAGCTGCCAGAACTCTTCCCGCCCCGCTGCGATCAGTGCGGCGGCATCGTCAAGACCGACACCGTGATGTTCGGCGAGCCGATTCCGCCCGATTGCCTGCAACGCTGCTACGAAGAGTCGTCCAAGGCAGACTGCGTGATCCTGGTCGGAACGACCGCCGTGGTCTCGCCCGCCGCGGACTTCGCCTTCGCAATCGGACAGCGCGGACATCCGATGATCGAGGTCAATCTCGATCCCACGATCATCACCCAATACTGTGCGGTCGCAATCCATGATCGCGCCGGTGAGTTGATGTCTCGGATCGCGGCCGAAGTGAAACGCATCCAGTCCGATCCCGAGCCCTGAGCCGGGTTGGACAGATCGGTCCGTATACTCGCGGCATGACCACCACCCCAAACCTCGGCATCAACTGGGACGACGTGACCGCAGAGATCACGTCAACCCTCCGCGACTTCCTGCGCATCAACACCTCCAACCCGCCGGGCAACGAGCAAGCGGCCGCTGAATGGCTCGCCACGCTGCTGGAACCTGAGGGCTACGAGTGCGAGTATGTCGAAGCCGGCCCAGGCCGCGTCTCAATGCGCACCCGCCTCGCCGGCACCGGCGATGCGGCCCCGCTGATGCTGCTCAATCACACCGATGTCGTGCCCGTCCAAGAGGAATTCTGGGACGTCGATCCCTTCGCCGCCGTCGAGCAAGACGGCATGCTCTGGGGGCGCGGTGCGCTCGATATGAAGGGCATGGGCACCCTCGAACTGCTGATCATGCTGCTCTTCAAGCGACTCAAGCTGACCCCGCAGCGCGACATCATCTTCCTCGCCGTGGCCGACGAAGAAGCCGGCTCCGCCTTCGGCATGGAGTGGTTGGACCAAAACGAGCAGTCCTGGATTACCGAGCCCGAGTACGCGCTCAATGAGGGCGGCATGGGCGCCTTGAACATGCTCGGCTCCAACCGACCAGTCTTCGCCTGCGCGCCGTCCGAAAAGTCCCCGCTCTGGCTCAAGCTCCGTGCCGAAGGCCAGCCCGGACACGGCTCCACCCCGCACGGCGACAACGCCGTCGAGCGCCTGATTCGCGCGCTCTTCGCGATCCAGAACTGGGACCGCGCCGTGACGGTCCAGCCGCACACCGCCGAAGCCTTGCAGCGGATGCGCGACGCCAACGCCTGGCCCGGCTCCGCGCCCAGCGTGGCCCAGCTGTGCCAGACCTATCCCGCATTCGCCGCCGTCACCCGAGACACCATCTCCAACACCGGCGCGACCAGCGGGATCAAGCACAACGTGATCCCCGCTGACGCCGAAGCCACGCTCGATTGCCGCCTCCTCCCCGGCGAAACCTACGACAGCTTCATCAAGCAGATGCGCGACGTGATCGACGACGACAAGGTCGATGTCGAGGTCGTCTTCGGCAGTATGGGCCCATCGAGCAGCTTCGAGACCGAAATCGTGAGCGTGATTGAGGACGTCGTCCGCGAGCAGGTCGAGGGCGCGCTCGTCGTGCCGTCCACCTGCGTGGGCTTCACCGATTCGCGTGTGCTGCGTCGACATGGCGTACATTCCTATGGGTTCGTGCCGACCTTGATGGATGCCTCGCTCGCGGCCGGCGTGCACGGACACAACGAGCGCACTCCGATCGAAGGCCTGAACACCGGCATCCAGATCCTCTTTGAAGTCGTGCGGCGCTTCACCAACGCGCAGCGACTCTAGCCGCCGTCCCGACTCCATTCCATCGTCAACAGGAGGTTGCATCGTGCGTCACTCACAGCTGGACGGTCAATGGGCGCTGATTTTGGGCGCGTCGTCAGGCTTTGGCGGCACGACCGCGGTCGCCTTGGCCGAGGCCGGCATGAACATCGCCGGTGTCCACCTCGATCGACGCTCGACGATGGCGAACGTGGACCGGATCACCTCTGAGATTGCCTCACACGGCCGAGAGGCGCACTTCGTCAACATGAACGCCGCCGACCCCGCCAAGCGCGCCGACATGCTGGACGACCTGAAGGCCAAACTCGACGCATCCGACGGACCCGCAACGGTCAGGATCATGCTGCATTCATTGGCCTTCGGGACACTAGGACCGTACATCGGCGAGGCGGACGACCGACCGATCACGCAGCGTCAGATGGAAATGACGCTGGATGTGATGGCCAACTCCGTCGTCTACTGGTCCCAGGACATGATGGCGCGCGGACTGCTCGGCGCGGGCAGCAAGATCTATGGCATGACCTCCGGCGGCGACGTCCGGGTCATTCCCCAGTACGGCGCCGTCTCAGCGGCCAAGGCCGCACTGGCGGCCCACTTGCGACAGCTCGCCGTCGAGCTCGCTCCCATGGGTGTGGCGGCCAACGCGATCAAGGCCGGCATCACGCACACCCCAGCGCTCGAGAAGATTCCCGCCGGCATGCAGCTGCTCGACTTCGCAGAGAATCACAACCCTTCCGGTCGCGTCACCGAGCCGGCCGACATCGCCCGCGCCATCATCGGGCTCAGCCTCGACGACTCCAACTGGGTCACGGGCAACACCATCAACGTCGACGGCGGCGAAGACATCACAGTGCTCTAACTCGTCATTCGGCATACCAGCCAAGCCCCGTCAAACCAGCGAAACCCCGTCATTCCAGCTTGTCTGGAATCCCGCCCCTCGTTGCTAGACTGCACCCACTCTCCTCACGATGGACTGGAGCAAGACAGGAACATGGCATGAGCGATCCAATTCGAGGACAGACAGCGATCTGCGGTCTCGGCATCACAGAAATGGGCAAGGTCTACGGACACGACGCCTCGTGGTTCGCCGGTGAGGCGATCCGCCTCGCCGTTGAAGACGCCGGACTCCAGAAGGACGACCTGGACGGTCTGCTGATCAACCCAGGCATCACCGGAATGATGGGTACGGGCATCAGCATTCCCCTCCAGAACTATCTCGGCCTGCGCAACCTGCGCCTGCTCAATCACATGAACTCATTCGGCGCAACCGCCTCCGCGATGGTCCACTTTGCGGCCATGGCCGTGCATCACGGCATGGCCAACTACGTCGCCTGCGTCTTCTCCGACGCTCCACTGCAGCAGGGCGGATCCGCCGGCGCCGCCTACGGCGGCGCGGGACGCCGCGGACCGACCGGTATGGCCTCGCTCATGCCGGCCTTCGGCTTCTACGGCGCCAACACGTCCTACGCGCTCGCTGCGCGACGCTACATGGAGCAGTACGGAATCACCAACAACGACCTCGGCCGCGTCTCCGTGACCCAGCGCCGCTACGCCGTCGACAATCCGCACGCAACCATGCGCCAGCCCTTGACGCTCGAGGATTACCACAACTCGCGCTGGATCGTAGATCCGTTCCACCTGCTCGACTGCTGCCTCGTCTCCAATGGAGCGGTCTGCACGATCGTGACGACCGCCGAACGGGCCAAGGACCTCCCCTCATCGCCGGCCTACATCTGGGGCATGGGACAGGGCCACCCGGGCAACCTGCCCCACGCCGAAGTCGAGACCTACACCACGTCCGGTGCCACCATCGCCGGTGAGACCGCCTACAACATGGCCGGCGTCGGACCCGAAGACGTCGACATCTGCGAGTTCTACGACTGCTACACCTACACAGTGCTACGCACGATCGAGGACTACGGGCTGGCCAAGCCCGGCGAGGCGATCGGACTCTACCCCGACGACCCGTCCGACCCCGAGGCCGATCTGCCACTGATCAACACCGGCGGCGGACAGCTCTCCTCCTACTACATGTGGGGCATGACGCCAATCTCCGAGGGCGTCATCCAGGCCCGCGGATCGGGCGGCGACCGCCAGGTCGAGCAGCATGACATCGTGCTCTGCTCCGGCAACGGCGGCACGCTCGACACACACGGCACCCTGATCCTCTCGCCCAACGCCAACTAGGAAGCGCTCATGGCATACGACAAGCCGCTCCCCAACCCCGACGAGCAAACACAGCCGTTCTTCGACGCGCTGCAGAACCACAAGCTGCTCCTGCAGTACTTCCCATCCGCCGACCATTACCAGTTCCCCTTCAGCGACCGCTGCTACAAGGATTGGTCGACCGATTGGGAATGGCGCGAGTCGACCGGCTCAGGCGAGGTCTACTCCTGGGTGCGGATGCATCAGCTCTACCACCCATCGTGGAAGGCAGAGATTCCCTACACGCTCGCCGTGGTCCAGCTCGACGAGGGCCCGCGCATGAACACCAACCTGGTCAATGTCCAGGCCGACGACATCAAGGTCGGCATGCGCGTGCAAGTCGTCTTCGATGACGTCACCAACGAGTTCACCTTGCCCAAGTTCGAGCCCGCCTGAGCGACAAGCTGCTCGGTCGCCGCGCCCGCCCATATCCTGACAAACGCCGTTCCGATTCCTCTATAATCAGTCAACCAGGCCCCGCCACTCGTTTGCAGATTGGAGAGATCGCATGATCGAGACACTGGTCAGCATTGGCAAGCGCGTTCCGCTCTCTTTGGTGCTCGTCCTGCACTGGGGGCTGTTCTGGTTGTTCAATGGCATCGACAAGTTCGCCAACAACAACTTCGGCGTCACCTTCAGCGAACATCTGCGGCTCAATCTGTTGCCCAACATCGGCATCGGCGACGGTGAAGCTGACCCCAGTTCCACGCTCCCCGAAATCATGGCCTACCTCGTCGGCATCGCCGAGATCGGGCTCGGCGTCGTCTTCCTGCTCACCGTCGGACTGTTCGTCCAAAAGCACGCGCAGCGTTGGGACCTGGCCAACATCGGACTCACGCTCAGCGTCCTGATGTTCCTCGTGCTCTCATTCGGTACGATCATCCTGGGCGACCGCAACGCGCTGCTGCAGCATGGCGTCTTCATCGGCACGCTGCTGCTGACCGCCATGACGTTGCGGCACTTCCAGAGCCAGGAATAGACCGGCGCAGAGGTCGACAACGTTGACTCCAACAGAGGCAGGCGACGGAATCCCGGATTCCGCCGAGTGGCGCGCGCCGCTCGACGGCGTGCGCGTGATCGACTTCACCTGGATCGTCGCAGGGCCGACCTGTACACGACTGCTCGGTGACCTCGGCGCGGAAGTGATCCGCGTCGAGAACGAGCAGACGCTCGACTCGATTCGCTTCGGCCGTCCCCATCCGAACGGCTTCGACCCGCCCAACTCCAGCGGCATGTTCAACTGGCTGGACCGCAACAAGCGATCAATCACCATCAACGCCCGCCATCCAGACGGACTGGCACTGATCAAGCAGCTGATCCGCGTCTCCGACGTGCTCGTCGAGAACTACTCCTCGCGCATCCTCGAGAACTGGGGGCTGAGCTACGCGGAGCAATGCGCCGAAAATCCGCAGATCATCTACGTCTCGCTCTCCGGATTCGGACACTCCGGTCCACAGCGCGACTACTCGACCTGGGGACCGACGGCGCAAGCGTTGAGCGGACTGACCTCAATGTCGGGCTTGCCCGAGGCACCCGAGCCAGCCGGCTGGGGATATTCCTACCTCGATCACATGGCGGGCTTCACGGCCGCAGCGGCGATCACCGCCGCTCTGCGACATCGACGCGAGACCGGCCAGGGGCAGTGGATCGATCTCTCGCAGGTCGAAACCGGCATGGCCCTGACCGCCGGCGCCACCCTCGACTTCACGGTCAACGATCGGCGCTATCGCCAAACTGGCAATCCACCCGGCAACCGCGCCGTCTGGCCGCAGTCCGCGCCGCACAACACCTACCCCACCGCCGGCGATGACAACTGGATCATGATCACCTGCACCTCCGACGCCGAATGGGAGCGCTTCTGCGAGATCAGCGACCACCCGCATTGGCGATCGGACAGCCGCTTCGCCACGCTGCCCGCCCGGCTCCGACACGAGGACGAGCTCGACGAACAGATTGGCTCGTGGACGGCGGGTCAGGACGGTCGTGCGCTGATGCAGCGTCTGCAAGCCGCCGACGTGCCAGCCGGCGTCGTCCAAAACGGTCTGGACCTGGTCGTCAACGATCCCCAGATGCACGCTCGCGAGTGGACGGCGACGCGCGACCACCCCATCATCGGTGAGCACCTGACCGACGGACTGCAGATTCGATTCTCTCGCACGCCAGCCCACCGCGACCGCGCAGCTCCAGTGCTCGGTGAGGCCAACCACTACGTCTTCAGCGATCTGCTCGGTCTCAGCGATACACAAATCGCCGAGCTGCATGAGAACGGTGCGTTGGGATGACGACTGACACTCATGCGAGGGCGTTGGCGGGCATCCGCGTGCTCGATTGCTCGGACCCAAAAGGTCACTTCACCGGCAAGCTGCTGGCTGGCCTGGGCGCCGACGTGATTCAGATCGAACCCCCCGGCGGCAGCCCCGGACGCGCGATCGGCCCCTTCCTCGACGATCAGCCGGGACTCGAACGCAGCCTCTACTGGTGGCACTACGCCGGCGGCAAGCGATCAGTGGTGCTGGACCTCTACTCCGACGACGGACTCGACGTCTTCTTGCAGATGGCAGAGTCGGCCGACGTGGTGCTTGAGACCTGGCAACCCGGCCGTGATCGGCCCTTCGATCCTCTCGCGTTGGCCGAGCACCTGCCTGAACTCGTCGTCCTCAGCCTGACGCCGTTCGGACAGACCGGACCATGGCGTGATTTCTCCTGGTCCGACGCCGTCGGACTGGCACTCGGCGGGCCGATGGGCAGCTGCGGCTACGACAACATCCCGGGCACACCGCCCATTCGACCCACGGAGCACCATGCATCGCACATCGCCGGCTACTACGCGGCGACCGGCATCTGCGCGGCGCTCTACGAGCGGCAGTCGAGCGGTCTGGGACAGCACCTCGACGTGTCCATGCACGAATGCATGGGATTCACCATCGAGTCATCGGCACCGTGGGCGCTCTACGAGCAGCATCCCCTGATCCGCCAGGCCGGACGCCATGCCGGCCCACAGCCGACCGAACCCTGGCAATATCCGACAGCCGATGGGCGGCTCATCAACATCTTCGGCATGCCTCGCTCGGAGGCCAGCTGGCTCAGCCTGGTGGCGTTCATTCAGTCCAAGGGCTTGGGCGACCGGCTCTCCGACGTCGAGTTGCTCGACGGTCGCAAGCGGCAGCTCGGACTCCAACAACCCAGCGTCGCCATGATGTTGGCCGACATCGCCGAGTTCATCGCGGCGAATGAGGCCGAAGAGATATACGCTGGCGCACAGGCAGCCGGTGCCGCTTGGAGCATCATCAGAACGCCGGACGAGTGCCTCTCCGACGAGCATTGGCACGCACGCGGCTTCTTCGTCGACGTGGAGCATGAGGAACACGGTCGTACAGTGACATTCCCCGGCGCGCCGTACGTCTTAAGCGAAACGCCGTGGCAGCATGGTCGGCGTGCGCCGCTGCTTGGCGAGCACACCTCCGATCTGCTCTGCGGAGAACTGGGGCTGAGTACAGAAGAGCTGGCCATGCTAGTCGCGGCAGGAGTCGCACAATGAGCAATCAACAGCCGCGCCGGCGCCGTCGGCGACGACCGGCGCGTCCCGCCGGCGCGAGCGGCGAGTCCGAGGTCGGGCGACAGACGGACGCGCCCGCAGGCGACGACTCGCGCGGTCCCGGCGGCGGACGCCGCTCCGCCGCCGCTGCCTCGCAAGAGCCGCCGCGACGCACCCTCTTCGGAATGCCCCGCATGTCCGTAGCGCTGCTCGGCGGACTCCTGGTCGCCATGATCGCCGTCTTCGCCATGCAGCTGATCTTCCCGCCCGATGAGGTGCTCAGCGTCGAGGGCGTGCAGAACTTCCCCGACCAGGGCCGACGCCACCTCGCCGAGAGCGACACGTTCGACGCCTACAACTCGTATCCGCCGACATCCGGGCCGCAGCCCGCCGAAGGCGCAGCCGCAGAGGTCTACCTGCCCGACGCAGAGGCCATCCCCTCGCCCGCCCAGATGCTGCCGCTGCTCGAGCGCGGCGGCGTGGTCATCTACTACGACCCTGACACCTACAGATCCGCCGACGATCCGGGCGGATTGCTCGGTGCCATGCAGAGCTTGCGACAATTCCGCGAGCGCCTCGCCGTCGTGCCGCTGGAAGGCATCGGCGATCAGTACGAGGGCGCGACCATCGTCGTCGCCGCCTGGCGCACGCTCTTGCCCGTGCTCGCCTGGGACTCCGACGGCAACGAGCAGATCAGCGCATTCATGCAGAACGCGCCCGACGGCTACTACGACCGCTATCGACTCGAGCGCGGAGACTCCGTCATCTCAGCCGGGACATCCAGCCAATGAGGCAGCGCAGAGTTGGGCTGTCGTCGTCGGTCGCGACCGCGCTCGCGCTGTTGGCGCTGTTCGCCGCTGCATGCTCCAGCGGCTCTGGTGGTGCCGGCGGCAGTTATGTCAATATCCACGACCGCGCCGAACTCGAACTCTACGACAACGAGCACACCACATCCACGCAAATCCATCTGCCCGTCGGCGTGACGGCTGACTACACCGTCATCCCCCCCTACGGCGAAGAGCACTCGCCGATCGCGCTCGCCTGCGGCATCTACAGCGCGACGCCGACATTCGAAATGGTCGTCCACGCCATGGAACATGGAGCGGTCGTGCTCTGGTACGCACCGAACGAGCTGACGGATGACAGCCTCGCCTCACTCACAGAAATCGCCTCCAACCACCTGAACGACAATCACTACGTGATCCAGGCGCCCTATGGAGGCTTGGACAGCCCGCTCATGCTGGTCGCCTGGGGCGTGCGGCTGCCTCTGCCAGCGGTCGAGGCCCGCGCCATCGAGCAGTTCTTCGACGAGTTCCACGACGACGCACCGGAGCCGGTGGCTGCCGGTGGTTGCAGCACGGCCAGTTGAGCGCTCCATGATCCAACAGGCGCCGCCGCATCCGCTCGATCCGATCTTTCATCCGCGCGGCGTGGCGGTCGTCGGCGCATCTCGCGACAGCAGCAGCGCCCGCGGTCCGGGCGGTTGGATCGCCTCACTCAAAGACGCCGGACAGCCCAACATCTATCCAGTCAACCCAAAGGCCACCGAAATCGATGGTCTGCCCTGCTTCCCGCGGTTGACCGATATCCCAGGCCCCGTTGACCACGTGATCAGCGCGATCCCCGCCCAGTACGTCTTGCCCATGCTGGAGGACGCCGCTGAGTCTCGCGTGCGCTCGATTCACCTCTTCACCGCAGGCTTTGCCGAAACCGGTATCACCGACCGGCTCGAGCTGCAGGAACAGCTGAAGTCCCGCGCGGCGGAGCTGGGCATTCGCCTGATCGGCCCCAACTGCATGGGCCTCTACGTGCCCGACGGACGCGTCTCCTTTGCCCAGCAGCTGCCAACCGACTCCGGCCCGGTCGCGTTCTTCTCCCAGTCAGGCACGAATGCGAACGACGCCGCCTACAACGGAGCGGTCCGTGGGCTGCGATTCTCGAAAGTCGTCTCGTTCGGCAACGCAATCGATGTGTCCGCCTCGGAACTGATCGACTACGCCGCCGCCGACCCGCAGACAGAGCTGATCGGCGCATACATCGAGGGCATGCAGGACGCGCGGCAGTTCTTCCGCTCCTTGCGACACGCAGCAGCCGAGAAGCCAACGGCCATCCTCAAGGGCGGACTGCTCCCCTCCGGCAGCCGCGCCACACAGTCGCACACAGCTTCCCTGGCAGGCTCCGGACAGATCTGGTCGGCAGTCGCGCGACAGACCAATGCCGTGCTCGTCCACAACATGCAAGAGATGGTCGACCTGCTCGTCGGCTGGCGATTCCGAGCCGTGCCCGCCGGCCCCCGCATCGGACTGGTCGTGGGCGGCGGCGGAATCTCGGTCCAGGGAGCGGACGATGTCGAGCGGGAGGGCCTGCAACTGCCAGCCCTCACCGACCATACCCTGCGTCGACTCGGCGACGTCACCCCGCTCGCCGGCACCGGCATCCGCAATCCCGTCGACACCATGTCCCTCTGGGACGGGCGCAGCCTCGAACCAACCTTGGATGCCGTAGCAGAGGATCCCAGCGTCGATGCGATCATCATGCAGGTCGGCATGAACTGGGGCGTCAACAACTACGACCTCGACCAGATCGAGGCTCGGCGCGGCATGATCGAGCAGATTGCCTCAGCACGCGAGCGGCACGGCCTCGCGCTGTCGGTCGTTGTGCCGATTCAGCTCGACCACAGCTCCGGCCGCATGAACGCCGAAATGTCAGGCATGATCTCCGACGCCGGCCTGCCGGTCTACTACAGCATCCGAGACGCGGCACGAGCAATGCGGCGTCTGTTGACCTGGAGCGACAAGCGCGCTGAGAGGGCTGCCACATGAGCAAGACATCCGACATCTACGAAGTCATGCAGACGCAGCGCGCAATCCGCCGCTGGACCGACCAGCCAGTCGACCGCGACACAATCGAACGAATCATCCAGGCCGCATGTTGGGCGCCGAGCGGAAGCAACTCGCAGCCCTGGGGATTCCTGGTCGTCACCGACGACGGCATCCGCGAGCGCTTGGCGGAAGCAATCCGCAACTGGTTCACAGCAGGCCTGGCCGATCGACCTGACCCATCACAGCTGCCCGATCCGACTCAGCGCCGCATGCTGACCGGAGCGTTCAACCTGTTCGACAACTTCGCCGCGGCGCCGGTCTGGATCATCCCCTGCCTGGTGCGACCTGAGTCGCCCGCGGCCGACGGCCTGATCGCGGGCAGCAGCATCTACCCGAGCATCCAGAACCTGATGCTCGCCGCGCGCGCCGAGGGACTCGGTACCGTCCTCACGACTCCGCAGGAAGGCATCATGGACGACTTGCGCGCCGAGCTCAGCATTCCCGACAACGCGCGACCCGTTGCCATCATCCCCATGGGCCACCCAGACGCCAACTTCGGACCAGTCACCCGCAAGCCCCTCGACACATTCCTGCACTGGAACGGCTGGAGCGAGTAGCCGATGCCTCCGGTCCGACGAAAATTCTCGGTCCGCCAGGCGTCCGCACACTTGCGAGCGGCCGATCCCGTGCTCGCCCGGCTGATCGACCAGTTCGGCGACTACGAGCCGCGGCCCTCGCCCGATCCATGGTCAGCACTGGTCCGATCCATCCTCTTTCAGCAGCTGGCAGGCGGCGCCGCGTCGGCGATCCAGCGCAAGTGGTTTGCCTTCTACGGCGATGAGGCCGCCACGCCCACGCCCGATCAGATCCTCGCCACCTCCGACGACGACTTCCGCGCCTGCGGCATCTCGCGGCAGAAGATGTCATACTTCCGCGACCTCGCCCATCGCGTCTCCAGCGGTCAGCTGCAGTTCTCGCGAATGAGCCGCATGTCAGACGACGCCGTCATTGCCGCCTTGACCACCGTGCGAGGCGTCGGCGAATGGACCGCGCACATGCACCTCATGTTCCACCTCGGCCGACCCGACATCCTGCCGACCGGCGACCTCGGCGTGCGCAAGGGCATGCAGATCGCCTACGGTTTGGACGCCATGCCAACGCCCAGAGTGGCGCTCACCATTGGCCAGAAGTGGGCGCCCTTCCGCTCCGTCGGCAGCTGGTACATGTGGCGCGCAATCGAGGGTGAGAGCGACCTCTGGGACGAGTGATCCATGCCTGACAGCGAACGCGACCGACGAGTCGGATTCATCGGCGCGGGCAACATCGGAAACCTGATGGCTCGCAACCTCATCGCCGCAGGACATCAGCTCGTCATCTTCGATCTGCGTCCCGAGGCGATGGAAAACCTGCTCGAGCTGGGCGCAGAGTCAGCAGCGAGCCCGGCCGTGATCGCCAGCCGATGCTCTGTGGTCTTCACCTCCCTGCCCGGCGATCCGCAGCTCGCAAGCGTGGTCGAGGGCGACGAAGGCCTGCTCGCGGCGGCGGCAACAGGTGATATCCACGTCGACCTCAGCACGAAGTCGGTCTCCGGCGCGCTGCGTCTGCTCGATCTCGAAGCGGCCGCTGGCGTCATCTATCTGGACGCCCCAGTCACCGGCGGAGTCGCCAGGGCCTCCGACGGCACGCTCACCGTCCTCGGCAGCGGCGACCCCATGGCCTTTGAACGCGTACGGCCAATGCTCGAGGCGATCGGCGACCACGTACTGCATCTCGGCGCTTCCGGCATGGGCGTTCGCTACAAGCTCGTCAACAACACCATCTCGCTCTGCGCGCACATGATCGTCCAGGAGGCGCTCGTCTTGGGCCAGAAGGCTGGACTCGACCTCGCCGACCTCGTCGAGAAGCTGCGCTCGGGCACCGCGCGGCCCTTCATGGGCGCTGCCGACATCTTCCTCGATCGCGACTTCGAGGATCCAACCTCAACGCTCACGATCGGCGCGAAGGATGTCACGCTGGCACTGGACTTCGCGCGCGATCTCGCCGTCCCGATGCCAGCCGTCAGCGCGGCTCATCAGACATTCCTCCAAGCATTGGCAGCCGGCTACCAAGACCTCGCCCACTACACCACCATCCTGGCGCTTGAGTCGGGCGCCGGCATTGAGACCACCACAGATGGAGACGCGACATGACCAGCAACGTCCGCGACCAGCGAATCGGATTTATCGGCACCGGCAACATCGGCAATCCCATGGCTCGCAACCTGATTGCGGCCGGACATCAACTCGTCGTCTTCGATCTGCGGCCTGAGGCGATGGAAAACCTGCTCGAGTTGGGCGCCGAGTCCGCCGAGAGCTGCGCCGATGTCGCCTCCCGCTGCGCGGTGGTCTTCACGTCGTTGCCCGGCCCGCCTGAGATCGAAGCAGCCATCACCAGCGCCGACGGCATTCTGGCCGGCGCGTCGCGCGGCGACGTGCACGTCGACCTGTCCAGCAACTCGATCACCGCCGTGCGGCGGCTCGCTCAGCTCGAAGCCGATGCCGGCGTCTCATACATCGATGCGCCAGTCACGGGCGGAGTGCCTGGCGCCGAGGCCGCCACCTTGACCGTGCTCGGCAGCGGCGACGCCGACGCCTTCGAGCGCGTGCGTCCGCTGCTGGATGCGATTGGCGAGAACATCTTCCATCTCGGCGAGGCAGGCTCAGGCTGTCTGTTCAAGCTGCTCAACAACGTGATCATCCTCTGCGGAAACCAGATCGTGCAGGAGGCGCTGGTGCTCGGCGCCAAGGCAGGCCTCGATCCCGAGGACATGGTCGAGAAGCTGCGGCTGGGCACCGCCCGCCCCTACGTCGGACTCGCTCCCTACCTGATCGGCAAGCGCTTCGACAATCCATCCTTCACCCTCCGCCTCGCGGAGAAGGATGTCTCGCTCGCGCTCGAGGCGGCGCGAGTCAACCACGTCCCGATGCCCGTCGCCAACGCCGCGCACCAGACCTATCTGCGAGCGCTCAGTCAGGGCCTCGGCGACCAGTCGTTCCTGGCGACCTTGTCAGCGTTGGAAGCGGCGGCAGGGCACGAGATCCCCACAGTCGAAATCGAGGGCGGCCGCGCGTCGCTCTAGCCTCCCCATGTCGAAGCAGGGACCGGGATCACCAGGCGTCGATCGGATGCTTCTTGGTTGCCGAAAGCGCTGCGCGCGGTGTCATGCGCAGCATCTTGATCAACACCTCGCGGGTCTCCTCAGGCACGATCACGTCGTCGAACTCGTAGCGTCGGCCGGCATTGATCGCTGAGTTCCGCTCGCGCATCTCGTTCGCCCACTCGTCGCGCAGCCGACGCGCTTCGGCGGGATCCGTCCGCTCGACTTCGCGAATCTGCTCACGGTTGACCAGCAGCGACGCGCCTTCCAGCCCCATCCCGCCCGACTCCGCGGTCGGCCAGGCCAGACGCAGATCCCGCGGAGCGTAGGAGTTACCCATCGCCGCAGGTCCAAGTCCGTAGGCCTTGCGCAGCTGGACCGTATAGAGCGGCACCGTGCGGTTCTGGTGAGCGATGATCGGCCGCGCGTGATGACGCGCAATCCCCGCCTCTTCGGCCGGACGCCCAACCATGTAACCAGGATTGTCGACGAACGACACCATCGCGATCTCATGCGCGTCGCAAAGCTGAACGAACCGCGCGATCTTGTCCGATGCGTCGGAGTCAATGGCCCCAGCGATGACCGAGAGCGGCTGGTTGGCGATGATCCCCACGGATCGCCCGCCCAGCCGTGCCAAAGCCGTGATCAGCTGCGGGGCCCAGGTCGGCCGCAGCTCAAACACCGAGTCGCGGTCCATCACCGCGCGGATCACCCGCCGCATGTCGTACGCGCGCCGACGATTGGACGGCACGATGCCCCGGATGCGCTCGTGCCACGCGTCGGGCTCCCCGTCCGGCAGGTCGTAGAGGAAGTAACGCAGATATCGTCCCGCCGCGTCTATGGCCTCCGCTTCCGTCTCGACCATCAGATCGATGCCGCCGACACGATCGTGCATCTCTGCCGGGCCAATCTCATCAGGCGTGAGCTTCAGACCCATCGCCCCCTCGACGAGTGGTGGTCCGCCCATCCCGATCGCCGAGTCGCGCGTCGCGACGATGAAGTCGGACAGACCGGCGATCGAGGCGTTGCCCGCAAATGACCGTCCCGAGACCACCGAAACCGTGGGCACCCAGCCTGAGAGCACGGCCATCCCGTCGAACGTGCCCCAGCGACCCGTCAGCCCGCGCTGTGATCCGGCGAGGTCGTGTGCGCGCGCGCCGCCGCCATCGGCGAAGGTGATCAGCGGCCAACGCCGCTCGTGAACCAGCTCGAGCAAGCGATCGAACTTGCCATGATTCAGCGCCGTCTGCGTGCCGCCCTGCACCGTGTAGTCGTAGGAGGCAATCGCCGTGGGATGTCCCTCCACGGTGCCGAATCCTTGCACGAGCCCATCGGCAGGTCCGCTCATCGACTGGTTCGCCGGGATCGCGAGCACGCCGTACTCGACGAAACTGCCCTCGTCGAGGACCATCTCAATCCGTTCGCGGGCAGTGAACTTGCCCTTGGCATGAACGCGCGCCGCCGCATCGGGGCGCGCCGAGTCCATCGCCTGGGCGCGAGCCCGCACAATCTCCTCAATGATCGCGTCATCCATCGGGTCCTCCCGCTCCGCTGATACCCTCCGCATACGGTATCCGCACGGCAGTCCTGCGCACGTCGCGCACGGCAATCCTGCGCACGGCGAGTTGGAGATGGTTGATGGCATCCGAGATCGATCTCGTTGGTCCAATCGTTCGGGAGATTCAGCGCCGGGCGCTCGACGACCCGGATGCGTTCTGGTCAGAAGCCGCATCGCGCATTCCCTGGTTCCGCGAATGGGATGACGTGTTCGAGTGGACACCGAACGAGGTGCCGGCCTTCCGCTGGTTCATCGGCGGCGAAACCAATCTCGCCTACGCCTGTCTCGACGCCCAGGTCGCCGATGGCAACGGCGGCCGCGCCGCCTTGATCTGTCTGGACGAGAACGGCGGACAGCGAGTCTTCACCTACGCACAGCTGCTCCGCCAGGTCGAGCGAATGGCCGCCTCGCTGCGAGCCATCGGCATCGAGCGCGGAGACCGCGTCGCCGTCTACATGCCGACCAACTTCGAGGCCATCGCGCTCATGCTGGCCTGCGCCCGCATCGGCGCCGTCCACCTCGTCATCTTCGCCGGATTCGGCGCCGGCGCCATCGCCGAGCGAATCAAGCTCTCCCAGGCCAAAGCCATCTTCTGCACCGACTCCACCTACCGGCGCGGACGCAACGTCCCGCTCGATCACTTCGTCCGCGGAGCACTCCAGAATGAGGGCGCCAACGAGTTCGTCGAGACCGTCGTCGTCGAACGACGCCTCGCCGACAGTCCGAACATCGGCGCCGACAAAGAGATCAGCTGGGAAGACTTCCTCGCAGCCGGTGCAGGCGGCGACGGGTCATGGACCCCAATGGAAGCCAACGATCCCGCCTACATTCTGGCCACCTCAGGCACCACAGCCCGGCCAAAGCTCTGCGTCCACACGCACGGCGGATATCCCGTCTGGATCGCCAGCATGGCCGACTGGGTCTTCGACATTCAGCCCGAGGACGTCTGGTGGGCCACCTCCGACATCGGGTGGGTCGTCGGACACTCCTACATCGTCTACGGACCGCTGCTGTCCGGAGCAACGACCATCGCCTTCGAGGGCGCACTCGACTACCCAGATGTCTCGACCTTCTACAAGATCATCGAGGACCACGGCGTCACCGGGATGTTCACCTCGCCGACGGCAATCCGACTACTCATGCGTTCCGGCACCGAACCTGCAGAGTCAGTCGATATGTCTTCCTTGACCCGCACGTTCTCAGCCGGCGAAGTGCTCAACCCGCCCGCTTGGGAATGGTTCCAGCACGAGATCTTCGGCGACCAGATCCCGGTCCTTGACCACATGTGGCAGACGGAGACGGGCGGACCGATCATCGGCAACCCCTACGGCATTCAAATGCTGCCAATCAAACCAGGCTCCGCCGGCATTCCGCTGCCCGGCGTTGAGGGCCTCGTGCTCTCGCCCGAAGGCGACGAACTGTCCGCCGACGACAAGGGCATCTTCGCCATCACCAGACCATTCCCAGGCCTGACCGCGCGACTCTGGGGTGAGCCCGAGCGCTATCAGACCGACTACTGGGGCAAAGTACCGGGACGCCAGGTCTACTTCACCGGCGACGCCACATCCGTCGATCAAGACGGCTACGTCTGGTTCTCTGGACGCGCCGACGAAATCATCAAGATCGCCGCGCACCGCATCGGCACCATCGAGGTTGAGTCTGCCATCCTCAGACACCCAGGAGCCGCCGAGGCAGGTGTCACCGGCCGACCCGACGAGCTCCGCGGCGAGGTCATCTCCGCCTTCGTCGTGCTCAAGGCCGGCTTCCAACCCAGCGACGACCTCAAGAACGAAATCCTCCAGACCATCCGTGGCGAGCTCGGTCCTGTCGCTGTGATCGGGGAACTCAACTTCGTCGACGCCCTCCCCAAGACCCGCTCCGGCAAAATCATGCGGCGAGTCCTCAAAGCCGTCACCCTCGACACCGACCCCGGCGACATCTCAACGATCGAAGACGAAGGTTCCGTCGAAGACGCCCGCTCCGCCTGGGAGACCATGAAGGCAAGCTTGCAGTAGCGCGTGAGGGCGACAGCAGTGAGGAACTGGCTGGCAGCGCTGCGCTCGGGGCGCAACGACGCAGCGCGCGGCGATTGGGAACGGCGCACGAATCTCGTGCTCCTGCTGCTCGCGGCAGCGATGCTGCCCGTGCTGATTCTGCCCGAGATATCAAACCTCAACGACACGACGCGTCGCTCGTTCACCTACGCCGAGTGGGGAATCTGGGCGATCTTCGCGTTGGATTTAGCGGTACGCCTGCAGTTGGCCGAGAAAAAGTGGGAGTTCTTGCGCAAGAACTGGCTTGACGTGCTGATCGTGGCGTTACCGTTCCTGCGTCCGTTGCGATTGCTGCGCGCGGTTGCGTTTCTGGCGCGGGCATGGGAGCAGCTTGACCGTCGCGGCATCCACGGCACCGCAACGCTCGCCGTTGCGGTGCTGTTCGGCGCGACGGTGGCCATCTTCGCGGCCGAGAACAGCGGCGGCGCTGAGATCCACAGCTGGGACACCGCGCTCTGGTGGACGCTCCACACGATGGCCACCGGCGACGGCGTGGCGGTTGCCGAGACGACACTGGGCAAGGTCGTCGGAGCAATCGTGACGCTGCTCGGCTTTGCGCTCTTGGGTATGGTCACAGCCACGATTGCGGCCTGGTTCGTCGAGCAAGACCAAGAGGAAGATCAGCAAGCGATCCTCGAGAGACTCGACGCGCTGCAGGCTGAAGTCGTGTCACTGCGGCAGGAGCTGCGAGACTCGCGAGACTCAACCGACTGAACTCAGCTCAGCCGCGCTTGTCTCAGCCGATGCCATCAGAGACTAGAACGGGCGGCCGATGTCCTCACCGATCTTCCGCAGACGCTCCACTCGCTGCTCCGTTGGCGGGTGCGTCGAGAAGAATCGACCCGCGCCGCCTGCTAGCGGATTCACGATGAACATATGGTTCGCCGCTTCGGCCGTTTTCATCTCTTCGGCCGCGTAGCGCGATTCAGGCGTGCGGACGCCTTGCTCCATCTTCATCAGCGCGTAGGCGAGGGCTTCCGGATCTCCGCAGCGTCGCGCTCCCGTGTCGTCGGCCTTCAGCTCCCGCTGTCGACTCACCGCCGTCTGAATCAGCATCGCAATGAACGGCGCGATGATCGCCACGATCAGCGCACCGGCGAGGTGTCCCGCGCCGCCGCCGTTGTCATCTCGTCCCCCGACGCCGCCGAACATGAACCCGATGATCAGCACCCACTGGGCCAACATCGCGACGAAGCTGATGACCATCGCCATCGAAGCAACGATTGTCGACCAGAGCGTGTCACGGTTGGTGATGTGCGCCAACTCGTGCGCCATCACTCCGGCCAACTCTCGCTGCGTCAACAGCCCCATGATCCCGGTCGTCGCCGCCACGGCCGAATGCTTCGGATGCCGACCCGTTGCGAACGCATTGGGGATCGGCGTGTCGATCACAAAGACGTCAGGAATGTGACGCGGACAGTCGCCGGCGCGGCAATGTCCCGAGCAGCGAGCTTCCAGGTGTTCGAGCGTGAACTGCTCCAGCAGCTCAGGCTTGAAAGGCATCTTCGCCTGGCAGGCCGCGCGCTCGACGATGCGGTACAGCTCAGGCGCCTCCTTGACCGTGACCAGCTGGCCGCCCATCAACTTGGGCACCATCGAATGCGAGTTGAAGTAGCTGTAGAAGTTGATCCCAACCGCGATGACGAACATCACAATCAGACCAACCTCGCCCGCGACGGCAAAGCCCGCGACCATCATCAGGCCGGCCATCAGCACGACCAGGAACATTGTCCGTAGTCCGTACACGATGCGCCTCCTCAGTCCGTCAGGTGCGAGAGTCCCGTGAAGATCGTACCATCGGACGAGAGCCGTCGGACGGACGGCGCCGTCAGGAGCCCGACATGCCGATCTACGAATACGCCTGCCGAACCTGCGGCGCCGAGTGGGAACACTTCACGCGCAAGATGGACGCGCCGCCGCCCGCCTGCGAGGCCTGCGACTCCGGCGGTCCGGTGGAGCGCCTGATCGCCCGCTCAGCATTCATCAAAGACGAGAACACCAAGATGGCCGAGATGCATCCCAAGTACGCCAAAATGGTCGACGCGGCCTGGGAAAAGTCGTCGCGCAACGATCCACTCAGCAGGACGCGCTTCGCGCCGCTCGTGGACTCGGGCAAGCGCGTCCAGGACATGACCTAAGACATCCGTCCCGACCGCTCACTCCGTCTCGACCCGCTCGAACGATGCGCCAGCCTCAACGCCGTGGGCCGACGCCCACTCGTGCGCATCCTGACGGTCCCGACCCACGGCCAGTGTGCTCACACGGATCGACCCTCCGTCGCCGCAGGTAATGGTCATGCCGGACTCATCGATCGACGCCACCTGGCCAGCGCCATCGCCGGAATGGTTGGCCCGCGTCGAACCGAGCAGGGTAACCCTGTTGCCGTTGATCGTGCTCCATGCGCCCGGCGCGCGGTCGGAGCCGCGGATGAAGTTGTGCACCGCATGAGCATCCTGCGACCAGTCGATCTGCGCGACGTCGCCCTCCCAGGGACCCTCATAAGTCATGTCGTCCTCGTTCTGGACATGGCGCGGCGCCTGCCCCGCCGCAACGAGACTCACCGCCTCTGACATCGTCTCGACGCCCAGCGGAAAGAGATGCTCGCGGTAGACCTCGTTGATTGTCGCATCAGGACCGATCGGGCACGACCGCTGAAGCAGGATCGGGCCGGTGTCCAGCCCCTCGTCGACCCAGAAGATGGTGACGCCCGTCATCGTGTCGCCCTGCAGGATCGAGTGGTTGATCGCCGATCGGCCGCGGTGCTTTGGCAGAATCGATGGGTGGTACTGAATCGTCTTGCGTGGCGGGAACTCGAGCACCCGCGAGGGGATGATCTGGGTCACGAACGCCATCACGTTCAGCTCCGGCTGCGTCGCCTCGTACTGGGCCATGACCTCCTCGTCGACCACGCCGCGACGCTGCCAGCGGCGCGGCTGGACGAGCGTGATGCCGGCCTCGCGGGCCGCCTGGGCCAGCGGATCGGGGCGGCCGCCTGCTTGCTCCGGCGGCGTGAACACCCCGCATATCTCATGACCATCGGCAAGCAGCCGTTCAAAGATCGCGGCGCCGAATGGGGCCTGACCAATCAGGGCGATGCGCATGGCGGCAACCTCTCATCCTCTCCGCGTCAGCTCGACGCGCGCCAGATTCTCGGCAGTTTGTCGGCAATGATGTCCTTGAACGTCGTGATCGAGACCCGCCTCACCCTGATCTTGATCAGCGCCGGCGGACGCAGGTCCGGACCGAAGAAGTCGTCCACGACGTAGGGGAAGTACGGAGCAATCTCAACGATCTTCTCCACGTCGTACGAGATCTCCGCGCGACCAGCCAGATTCAGGTGGCGGAAGTCGGCGGTCCAGTGCAACAGCTCGACGCGGTCGTTGCTCTCAATCTGATCGACCTTCGGCGCCCCCTGCGACGTGAGCACATAGGCGTCCAGGCCGACATAGGCAGGCGTGACCGGCCGCACGTGCGGTTGCGCTCCGTGCGCCGTGGCGAGCAGCGCAATCGGCGCCGCACGGATCACATCCAACGCCTCCGGCCAGAAGTCCGGCACGTCCAGCGACAGAGCATCGGGTTGGTCCTGCTGCTGCGTCACGTCTCCTCCATGCCGGCCGCGCGGGCCCGATGACCGTCCTTGACCGCAGGGTAACGGCTACTCTTCTGTCCGCGCAGCGGACGGATCGACTTCGCGGATGCCGCCGTCGCGCATCAGGAACAGGCGGTTGGCGCGCCGCGCGATCTCCAGATTGTGCGTGACCATCACGATCGTCTGCCCCGCTCGGTTGAGCTCCTCCAACAGCGACACGATCTCGCGGCCGGTCTGAGAGTCGAGGTTGCCCGTCGGCTCGTCCGCCAGGATCACATCCGGATCGTTGGCCAGCGCCCGCGCAATCGCGACGCGCTGGCGTTCCCCGCCCGAGAGCTGCAACGGGCGATGCTCCAACCGCTCAGCGAGGCCCACGGCGCTCAGCAAGTCCTCCGCCCGTTCGCGGCGCTGGCGGCGCGGCACCCCAGCCAACGCCAGCGCGATCTCCACATTCTGCCGAGCGGTCAGCATCTGCAACAGGTTGAAGGCCTGGAACACAAATCCCAACGTGCGCAGTCTGAGCGCCGCCCGCTGCTCCCCACCAAGCTCTTCTGCCGAGCGGTCGCGTACCCGCACCTCGCCCCGAGTCGGCGAGTCGACCAGTCCCAGCAGCTGCAACAGCGTCGATTTGCCAGACCCGGACGGCCCCGCGATGGCGATGAAGTCGCCTTGATGAATCTCGAGGTCCAGCGGTCGCAGCGCGTGGATGGTCTGTTCGCCCAGGCGGTACACGCGCTCGAGACTCCGCACTGAGATCAGTGGTGCTCGCGTCGCCTTCGAGGTTTGACTCGCGTCGGTCATTCGTAACGCAGCGCAATGATCGGATCGACCTGCACGGCGCGATACGCCGGCATTAGCGCGGCGATCATCGAGCAGACGCTGAGAATCCCAGCCGCGCCCCACTCAATCTTGCCCGAACGCAAACCCACCGCGTCCGAGCCCAGCGCCTGCCGAATCACGACCCGTGACATCGGCACGCCGACCAACGAGCCTGCCAGCGCGAATCCAGCCGACTCGGCCAAGATCAGCGAGAGCAGTGAGCGCCTCGATGCGCCAATCGCTCGCAGCGTGCCCAGCTCCCGCGTCCGTTCCAGCACCGAGACGAACATCACGATCGCGATCAACAGCGCAGCGACGGAAACGGACGTCCAGCGCACCACATCGAACAACTGGTTGACGCGGTCAAGCAGCTTGCGCGCATTCTCGGCCAGCTGCTTGTCCGAGATCACCATCAGTTCCGCATGGCTGGACTCGATCGTCATCTGCAGCGGCTCGATATCGGACGCCCGCTTCGGTGACACCAGCATGGCGGTCACCGAGCGCGGCGACTGCAACACGCATTGCGCGTCTTGCAGCGGCACCATCACCGCTGAACGCAGCAGCTGGTTCGTCTCCGGCTCGATGATGCCCTGCACCTCGAACTCCTGACCTCGGACCGAAATCATGCTGCCCAGCGCCGCTAGCTCAATCGGTCCCACCGGCGACGGCACTTCCGTGGTCATCGACGCCACCGGCGCGAAGTGACGCGCCGCGAGCACGCCGAGAATCGCCGGCGGCGCGCTCGCAGCGCCGTTCCGACTCGGAAAGTCGCAGCGTCCCGCGGCAGGAGTGGCACCGTTGAGGAACACGTCCTCTTTGCCTTCCTCTATCCCCACCAACAGCGCCTCAGGCGGCGCAGTTGGATACGGAGGCGGCGCCAGCGCCGCAAACGATATCTTCGTCGAACGCGCCTGATCGACCGCCGGATCGCCAAGCACCTGGTCCGCTTCCTCAATCGAGATGGTCGAGGAGATCGGCGGCCATTCAATCCCCGACAGCCCCGCCAGTCCACGCGATTGCACGAACAGCACACCCGTGAATCGCTGTACCTGCAAGTCGAGGTCATCGGTGATGAACCGCATCACCGTCGTCACCACGATGTAGAGGTTGACGCAGACCCCGAAGCCCAGCACGGTCAGCGCGCTGCGCAGCTTCTTCGTCAGCAACTGCTGAATCGCCAATGTGAGCATTGGAAACAGCGTACCGCCAGCCGGCGACCGTGCTTCAGATCAGCTGCCGACGAAAATGCCGCCGTCAGGGTGCAGAATCTGTCCCGTGATGTATCCCGCCTGGTCGCTGAGCAGGAAGAGCGCAGACTCCGCGATGTCCGCGGGTTCACCGAGTCGATTCAGCGGGATCGCCTCGATCCGTCGCTGCCGGCGCTCCTCGTCCGACGTGACGGCCAGCGTCATCGGTGTGTCGATCAGTCCTGGCGCAACCGTGTTGACCCGAATCTGATGCGCAGCCAGCTCCAGCGCCAGCACGCGCGTCAGCATCCACACACCAGTCTTGGAAACGCAGTAGTCGGCCATCCCCCGGATCGGCGCCTTCGCCGCGCCCGACGAAATGTTGACAATCGAGCCCCCATCCCCCTGCTCAATCATCCGACGCGCCACTGCCCGATTCGTCAGCATCACACCCGTCAGATTGACGGCGAGGACCTTCTCCCAATACTCGACCGGCTTCTCCAGCACGTGACGGCCGCGTCCGCCGAGCAGCGGCTCGCCCTCCGTAACCTCACCCGACACATAGCCGGCGTGCGAAATGCCCGCCGCCGCGATGCACAGGTCCAGCCGTCCGAAGTGATCAATCGCCGCCTGCGCCATGGCCTCACACTCCGCCTCGCGCGTGACATCGACGCCGACATAGATCGACTCACCACCAGCAGCCTCGACGAGCGAGACCGTCTCAGCGCCGCGCTCATCGTCGGCCAATCCAGCGACAACCACCGACGCGCCCTCGCGCCCCAGCCGAATCGACGCCTCGCGTCCCATCCCACTGGCGCCGCCAGTCACCACCGCGACCTTGCCCTGGAAGCGATCCAACGATTCTGCGGGTGGCAACGGCATGGTTCGACTCCTTGCAGGCAGCTCAGCTTGACCGAGACGGCAACTCCACGCCAAAGATACCCCGCCAGCCTCGCTGTCCTCCAATCTGCCGCCCGGCACCACCGCGCGAAGTGGCATTGACCACGCATCGCGCTGGCCATAGGCTCCGTCTTCAGTTTGGCAACGAACTCGTCCCCTGCCAGGAAGCGGACCGTGCGAATGGCCGCCCAAGCCATGAGGAGAGACCCATGCGACGAGTAGGGTGGTCGAGACGTCAGTGTGGTTGTCGAGAACTGCTCACCTCTGCGACCCTTGGACTTCGGCCAGCCTGTCAGTGTCAGTATCCCGTTTGCGGACGTCTACGACGATGAGCCGACCACTCCTGTACCCTCGACTTCTGAAGTAACAATCACTGGACGCGACGAGAACGCTGAGTTCTTTACTCTCTCCGCTGGCAATTGGTTGGCAACATTAACCTCGCGCCCTTGGTGCTCGATGCGCTTCGACGGAGGAGTGCCGTACGGAAAAGTTGGAGGTCTCAGCGGTAGATCGCGCGACGCGAATCAGGTGACGCGAACTTCTGTAGTCGAGTCCAATGGAGGCATCTCGTGGACTGATCCAAACGGTTGTGACGGGAGTTGGACTATAACGTTCACTCCGGTCAACTGAAGCAGGTCAAGAAGTCTCCTCCAATGAGAGCTCAGCCCGTGAACAGACCACCGTCCGGATGCAGAATCTGGCCCGTGATGTAGCCCGCGTGGTCGCTCAACAGGAACAGCGACGCCTCCGCGATGTCCGCCGCCTCGCCAAGTCGTCCAAGCGGCACAAACCGCTCAAACGCCGCGCGACGCTCCTCATCCTGCGACAGCGCGAGCGCCATCGGCGTGTCAATCACGCCCGGCGCCACCGTGTTAACCCGGATGTCGTGCGGCGCCAACTCCTGCGCGAGCACTCGCGTCAACATCCAGACACCTGTCTTCGATACCGAGTACTCGGCCGATCCCGGCATCGGAATCTTGGCCGCGCCCGACGAGATGTTGACAATCGAGCCGCCATCGCCCTGCTCAATCATCCGACGCGCCACCGACCGATTCGTCAGCATCACGCCGGTCAGATTGACCGAGAGCACCTTCTCCCACAACTCCACCGGCTTGTTGATCAGAAATCCATCGCGCCGATCAGCGGCCAGCTCGCGATCAGAGACCTCGCCTGAGACGTAATCGGCGTGCAGGATTCCTGCCGCGGCAATGCACAGGTCGATCCGGCCGAACGCATCAACGGCCGCCTGCGCCGCCGCATTGCAGTCTGGCTCGCGCGAGACATCGGCGCCGACATAGATCGCCCGGCCGCCGTCGTCCCTAATCTGTTGGACGACCTCCCCGCCGCGCGGATCGTCGGGCAATCCGACGACC
>JAJDZG010000086.1 GCA_022824765.1 Dehalococcoidia bacterium
TCTTTGGTGTTGCCCTTGCCTGGCGGGGTGATGGGGAAGCGCTGGACGGCCTCCAGCAGCCAGCGGCGGGTGTCGGCGGGGTCGATGATCTCGTCCAGGTTCATGATGCCGGCCGCGCCCCATGGCTCGTGGCCGAGCGTCCATTGGTCGATCAGGCTCTGGCGGGTGCGTTCGGGATCGTCGGACTCTGCGATGTCCCGGGCGTGGACGACGTTGACGCCGACGCCGGGGTCCATGAAGGAGATTTCGGCGCCGGGCCAGGCGGTGGAGAGCATGTTGTTGTCGTTGCCGCCGTTGAGCGAGAAGTAGGCGAGGCCGAAGGCCTTGCGCATGACGATGGTGAAGCGCGGCACGGTCAGCAGGGAGAGTGCCTCGAGGAACATGATCGCCTTGTGCAGCAGCCGGGCGTGCTCGGGCTGTGAGCCGACGATGAAGCCGGGCACGTCCTGCAGCCAGATGGTGGGGATGTTGAACGCCTCGCAGAGGCAGAGGAACTGCGTGCCCTTGTCGCAGGTGTTGGGGTCGAGCGCGCCGGCGTTGAACATGGGATTCGAGGCGAGGATTCCGACGGTTTGGCCGCCAATGCGGGCGAGCGTAGTGATCAGCGAGCGTCCGAAGCGCGGCTTGAGTTCGAGCATCTGGCCGTCGTCGACGATCCGGGCGATCACACGGTGCATGTCGTAGGCGCGCTGGCGCCGCGAGGGCACGAGGTCGGCCAGCGACGGATCGGGATCGGCGTGGTCGTAGCCGTCGAGCACGGGCGGCAGTTCCCAGCAGTTGGAGGGCAGATAGGAAAGGAAGTGCTTGATCTGCACGATGGCGTCGTCCTCCGACTCGGCGACCTGGTCGATCTGGCCGGTGAGGTCGAGGTGGATGTCAGCGCCGCCGAGCTCTTGCAGGGTGATCAATTCGCCGGTGGCGATCTCGATCACGCGGGGAGATGAGACGTTGAGCGCCGAGCCGCGCACCTGGACGGTGAAGTCGGAGTAGGCGCTGTGAAAGCTGGAGCCGCCGAAGGACTCGCCGACGATGGCGGTGGCGAGGGGAATGCGGCGTCGACGGCGGCCCATTTCGACGGAGGCGGCGATCTTGGAGAATCCCTCGGAGCCGAGCGAGTCTGGCAGTCGCGCGCCGCCGGTCTCGCCGAAGTAGACGAAGGGCACGCCCTGATGCAGCGACTGCTCGTAGATGCGCTTCATCCGCCGTCCACCGACGACGGAGGAGGAACCGTGCAGCACGGTCACGTCGTCGCCGCAGCCGGTCGCGGGTCGGCCGTCGATTGTGCCCCAGCCGCCGATCTTGCCGTCGCCGGGCGTGCGGTCGCGGACATCGGGCACTTCTGAGACGGCGAAGGTGCCGATTTCGCGGAAGCTGCCGTGGTCGAAGAGGCGGTCGAGCCGTTCGCGGATGGTGAGCCGACCTTTGGCGTGCTGTCGAGCGATGCGCTCGGTCGAGCCCATTTCATCGATCACCTGCTGCCGCCGCAGCTGGAAGTCTTCGCGAATCTGCTGGGGAGTACGATTGTCGGCCATGAGCAGCTCCAGAAGCGTTGAGTCGTCAGTGTGGACTCTGAAGATAGCTGCTGATCGACTTATGGGCGGGCATCTTCGTTCAGCGCGAGTTCAACAGCCGTCCCTGAGGTCGTGAGTAAGAGATACGCTTCATCAATCTCGATCCCTGCGCGTTGTAACATCAGCGCATACTGTTGGAGTTGACGCGTATACTTCTGGCGTCGTTGACTATCGATCTCTACGTCTGACTTGTAATCAACCAGGACCCATCGTTCATTCTCGCGGAAGACGAGATCGGCGATGCCATTCATGATGGTCGTATGATCATCGTCGCGGCTGATCGTGGTCAGCGGCAGCTCGCGAAGGATGGTGTCGGCGCGTGCGGCTCGCTGCAACAGATCGGTCTGCAGGGCGCGCTCAACATGGGGCCAGATGATCGCAACCGGAACGTCGTGGCGTGCGCAGGCACGGGCGCAGCGTTGCTGGGTGAGCGCCAGGTCAGCGAAGTCCGCCAGCTCCAACGACTCATGGATCGCGCTGCCGACATCGAGGGGATTGATGCCGCCGTCGGCGGGATGGTGTTGAGGAGACTCCTCGGCTTCGCCCGGTGCAGGCATCGACGGGGTTCGGGCGTCGAACGAGCGCGTCCCGGCGGCTTGCGCCTCCGAGTGCCAGGCGGCCCACTGCGAACGCAAGGCATCGAAGTCCACTGACCGCACGGCAGGTTGCATCCGCGGTGCTGCGTCGAACGTCCTCGGCGACAGCACGAGTGTCGATTGCTCGGCTTCTGCGGTGGGCCAACCGGGTGAGGCGTCTTCCAACACGGTGTGAAACGACTCGCGCGAGCGCATGCTGTCAGCTGGATAGTCGGGCAGGATCAGCCAGTCACGCGCTCGGGTGGCCGCGACGTAGAGCATGCGGCGGGCCTCGGCGTCTGCGTAGGCGCGATCTCTCAGCAGCGCGGCCTCGTAACCAGGGGTGCGGAACGGCGCTGACCCGTGCCGACCGGTGAGGATGCTGAACTCCAACCGATCGTTGGCGCGGTCGACGATGAAGTCCGTGCCGGCGAAGACGCCGTCTTGCAGCTTGGGCAGGATGACGATGGGGAACTCCAAGCCCTTCGCCTGGTGGATCGTGAGGATGCGCACGGCATCATCGTCGGCCTCTGTGGTGGCGGACTCCGATTCGGGCAAGTGGCGCGCGCCGCGCTGCGTGAGCCAACGCACGAAGGGCCGCAGCGCGCTGCCGTGCTCGTCGGCGAAGCTGGCCGCACGCTGGACCAACATGCGCAGATTGGCCTGACGCTGGCGCATCCGTGAGGCTGACGGGTCGACCGCCTGGGATTCCAACAAGCCGGATGCACGCAGGACGTGATCGATCAGTTCTGGCAGGTTCATCATGCGCGTTTCTGAGCGCATCTGATCGATCCGCTCAGACCAGTCCGCCAAGCGTGACTCGTCGGGCGCTGTGCGCCACTGGAGCAGTTCGACGTCCGATGCACTCCAGAGCGGAGACTTGAGTAGCGCCGCGACGGCCGACTCGTTGGACGGATCGTCGAGCACGGCGAGCAGCTGGGCCACGTTGCGAATCTCGGGCAGCTGGTAGAAGTCCTGACCGCTGTCGAAGTGGTACGGGATGCCGGCGCGGTCGAGCGCGGACGTGTAGAGGTCGACCGCCGTCCGCGTGCGGACGAGCACGGCGATCTCGCGGTACTGCGGGGATCGCGAGCTGTCCGCGCCGTCGGGTAGCTGTCCGAGCTGGGCGTCTGGCAGTCGGATGTGAGCGATCAGGTTGGCCAGCAAGCGGGCTTCGGCCTCGCGAGCCTCGGGGGCGCGGTCGAACGATCGTCGCGCGGGGATCACCGCAACGGCGGCGGATCCGGCGGGGGACTCCGCCCGATAAGGCGTGGACGACTCCCAACGGGCCTGGGCGCGCGGGTAGGTGGGATCGGGCTGCAGCACTTGCGGCAGGACGCGATTGTGCCAACGCGAGAGCGATGGACGGGCACGGAAGTTGACCGTGAGGCGCTCGACCGATGCGGTCTCGGGCGAGGCGAGGAACAGGTCGCGAACCTGCTCGTAGACGTCGATGTCGGCGCGTCGGAAACGGTAGATGGATTGTTTGGGGTCGCCGGCGAGGACGAGGCGGCCCGGGCCGGGCGTTGCCGCGGTCCAGTCGTCGGTGTCTGGATCAGCGGCGATCAACAACGCGATCTGCGCCTGCAGCGGATCGGTGTCCTGGAACTCGTCGATCAGCAGCGTGCGCGTGCGTTGACGGACGGCGGCGCGGACGCCCTGCGAGCGGGCGAGCAGATCGCGCGTCTCGACGAGCAGGTCGTCATAGGTCAGCAGTCCGTCGCGGCGTCGTTGGGCGGCGTCGTCGTCCAACAGCTGGCGCAGCGGCGGCATCAGCTGCAACAGGGTGAGATCTCGTTCGCGTTGGGCCTCGCTGCGGCGGTCCTGATCGTCGCTGGTGGTCGCGTCGTAGTCGCCGGCCAGGTCGCGATGCCGCGACAGCTGATCCGTCGCGTGCTGCAACTGATCCAGCGTCAGTCCCAGTTCGAGCGCGCGCTGCAAGGGTCGCTGGACGTCCTCGTCCTGAGCGGCCGCGCCCCAGAGCCATGTGCGCCAGGACTGGGCGAAGCGGAGATCGGCCTGCAGTTGGTCGAGCACGCGGTAGTCAGGGTGCAGACCGGCGGCCAGCGCGTGCTCGCGCAGGATGCCGGCGCAGAAGGCGTGGATCGTCTGGATGGCGGCTCCGTCAACGTCGGGCAGCGCCTCGTTGAGGCCGGCGGCCGACAGTTCCAGGCGGATGCGGTCGCGCAACTCGCCCGCCGCCTTTTCGGTGAAAGTGATGGCTACGATCTCGGAGAGCGGCACGCCGCAGCTGACCAAGTTGACCACCCGCGCCACGATGACCGACGTCTTGCCGGCGCCCGCGCCCGCTTCGAGGAACACGGACGTATCGAGATCGCGGACGACGCGGTCTCTGACGTGCTGGTCTGCGGGCGTCGTGGTGGTCATGGACGCTGCCTGCGCAGCGTTTCCATCGCCCGCACGGCCTCGGGATCGCTGCGCGATTTGAAGCGGTAGCGATCGGCCAGGTCTGCGGTGCAGGCGGCCTCGACCGGGCAGCGCTGGCAGTTCGGCCGCTCGTATGGTGGCTGTCCTGGATTGGGCACGAAGTTGGCGGTTTCCAGCTGGTCGGCGAGCAATGCGAGCGTGGCGCTCAGCCGTCCGCTGGGAGCGGTCGTGCCCGTTGCGGCCGGCGCAGCCAATTGGTCGCCCTCGAACGTCTCGGCGGCGAAGTGGCCGCGTTCCGTGATGGCGCGGTGCTCCACGACGATTTGACGCACGGGCACGCCGCGGTCCGAGAGCACCGCGATGGCTCCCAGCGAGGCGAAGGAAGAACCGTCGACGAAGCCATGCACGCTGGGCAGGTCAGCGCCATGAGACCAGAGCAGGGCGCGTTGTCGGCCGTCGGCGTGCAGGTCCAGGCGGTCGATGCGGGCGCTGAGCCGCAGGGATCGACCACCGGCCACCTTGGCGAGCGCGTGGTCGGCTGACACAGCGAGCTCTTGCGGGCGCCATCCGTCGCGGGCGTCGGAGGCTTCGCGGACGCGCAAGCGCTCGACTGCTCGCCGGGCTGGTTCCGATCCGGTGAGGGATTGCGCGAGATCGGAGAGACGATCGGGGTCGGAGGAGTAGGCGAGCCAGTCGGTCGATTCGGGATCGTCGAGGAACGCTTGCACCCACTCCGCCATGACCGCGCGGGTGGCGTCGCCGAGGATCGCCTCCTGCTGTTCCTGAGGCTCTGTCGGATTGGTGGTCTGGATGTCCATGATCTGCTGTAGGAAGAAGCGATAGGGGCAGGTGACCAGCGTCTCCAACGCCTGCGGCGTCCAGGATCGTTCGAGCGGCTGCCAGTCAGTGATCTCGTCCAGCGCGCTGCTGAGGACGCCGTCGAACTCGGTGAATTGGGGGGCGTTGCGGCGACGGCGGGCGCGGACGGCGGCGTCCATCTGTGGCCAGATCTCATGCAGGATCGCGGCGCGATCAACGGCGGGCGCGGCCAGCAGGGCGAGATTGAAACTGGCTGCGTCTGGCGCCTGGAGCGGGCGGGACCAGTCGATCTCGCCGTCCACGTTTGTCGGCGCGAAGCTGGCCACGGCGCTGTCGAGACGCTCAATCTCGTCTGCCGACTCGAGCAGGAGGGACGAGGCTCGCGTGGGTCCGCCGACGGCGCTGGTGCGTCGGCTCCAGCTGGCGGTGAATGTTCGCTCGGCGGCGCGGCGCGCCAGATTCCAGGCGTGACGGTCGCTGAGCGCGCGGTCGCGCTGCAGGGCGAGCGCGTCGGGGATGCGCTGATTGATGCTCGAGCGCGCCGCGTCGGTCAGCAGTGGGTCTTCGCGTCCCAGCGCCGGGAAGACTCGTTCGGCCGCGCCGGCGATGAAGACGGCCTCGTATCGGACGCCTCGCGCGGGACCGCCCGCCGCACCGATGTTGACGCCCCCATTCAGCGGCTGACCATCGCGGATCACTTGCGATCCGATCGCTCGACTGATTGAGGTGTGTGCGTCGCCTGGCTGCCATGCGATGTCGTGGTGATCGAGAAGACGCAGCGGAGCGGTCGCCTGCCGCAGCGCGGCGAGCAACGGTTCATCTGGCGAGGGTCCCTCGAAGTAGAACGCGATGGCGTCGAGCAGGGCATCGACGCCATCGCTCCACGATCCGCAGGTATCGAGCGCGAGGCTCCGTTCTGCCAGGTCGGAGAGCGTCTGCGAGAGCTCCGACTCGTGATCGGCGCTGGCCAGCGCGGCCATCTCGTGCAGA
>JAJDZG010000037.1 GCA_022824765.1 Dehalococcoidia bacterium
CACCAATACCTCCCCTCCGGGGGAGGTCCCCCTTCTCAAAAAACCTCCCCCTCCGGGGGAGGTGTCGCGAAGCGACGGAGGGGGCCCGCCGCCCAAATCTACCCCCGCCCACGAAGACTCCCGAGACCAAGCGTGCCTCGCGCTATCCTCAAACCGAAGCCCCTCACCGTTAGATCGGACAACCCACCATGTCCTGGCGACCCAGACGCATGAAGTTCGGACTCTTCCTCGCCCCATTCCACCACGTTGGCGAACACCCCACGCTCGCCTTGCAGCGCGACGTCGAGCTGATCGAGCACCTCGACGCGCTCGGCTACGACGAAGCCTGGATCGGCGAACATCACTCCTTCGCTCGCGAGATCATCTCCAACCCAATGATCTTCATCGCCGCCCTGGCCGAGCGCACCAAGCACATCAAGCTCGGTACCGGCGTCGTCTCCCTGCCCTATCACAATCCGCTGATGATCGCCGACGACCTGCTCCAGCTCGACCACATGACGCGCGGACGAGTCATGCTCGGCGTCGGACCGGGCGCGCTCACATCGGACGCGGTGCAGATGGGCATCGAGCCGACCACCCAACGTCAGCGCATGGCCGAGGCCTTCGACGCCATCGTCCAGCTGGCGCGTTCCGACGACCCGGTCTCCATGGAGACCGACTGGTTCTCGCTCACCGAAGCGCGCCTGCAGATGGCCTGGTACTCCGACCCGCACCCCGAACTCGCCGTGGCTGTGATCCTCACCCCATCCGGTCCGCAGCTCGCCGGCAAGCACGGCGCGAGCCTGCTCTCCGTCGGCGGCGCCGACTCCGAAGGCATGAAAAACGTCTGGGACTGGTACGCCGAAGCGGCCGAAGAGAACGGCCACGACGTCTCGCGTAAGAACTGGCGAGTCGTGATCGCAATCCACGTCGCCGAGACTCGCGCCCAAGCCATCGAAGACGTGCGTCAGGGATTCCTCAAGCGCGCCTACGTCGGCGATGTCCGCGATCCGGGCAGGCGCGGCGGTATCGCCCTGCAGATGGCGGACACCATCGAGGAAGCGATTGACAAGAACATGGTCATCGTCGGCTCGCCCGAAGATGCGATCGACCAGATCGAGGCACTGCACGACCGTGCCGGCGGCGTCGGCGGGCTGCTCTCCATGCACCACGAGTGGGCCTCCACCGACGCCACCAAGCGCAGCTACGAACTGCTCATGCGTTACGTGGCGCCGCGCTATCAGGGCCAGCTGGACCGACTGGTCGCCTCGCGCGACTTCGTCGAGGACCGCCAGCTCGACATCTTCGGCGCCGGTCAGAAGGCCATGGCCAAGGCCTTCGCCGACGCCGGCAAGGAGCTGCCGCCCGCCTTCCAGCAGGCCGCCGCTGCCGCCGCCGACGCCGCCAGCAACGGCGCCTCCCCATCCGAGGCGGAAGCCGAGCCCGTCGCCGACTAACTCCCGCTCCCTCTGGAAGCGGGTTGGCTGAGGGTCCGGCCATGCAAGCCGTCGTCGCGCTCGCTGGTGAGATCAACGACTCTCCCCTCGTGCGCAGCGCGATCGATGGCTCCGGCCTGATCGTCGCCGCCGACAGCGGCGCCACCAGGCTGCGCGAGCTCGGCATCCTGCCCCACGTCGTAATCGGCGATCTCGACTCGCTCGCCGGTGAGGATCTCTTCCATCTCAAAACGGCCGGCGTCCCGTTTGAGCCTCATCCGGCGCCCCAACAACGAACCGACGGCGATGTCGCCATCGAGTACGCCCTCAAACGCGGCGCCGCCAGCATAATCGTGCTCGGACTGCTCGGCGGCCCACGAACCGATCACGCAGTCGCCAACCTGTACCTACTCACGCATCCGATGCTCAGACACGTGCCGACCTGGACCGTCGACGGATGGACGGCGCTGACAGTACTCAACGGCGACGGCGTCTCGCAAGCGCACTTCCAGGGTCAGATCGGGGACTACGTCAGCATCACGGCCGTCAGCTCCGAAGTGCGGGGAATCACAACCGTCGGACTCAAATGGCCGCTGCTCGATGCCACCTTCCACCGTGGACTCGGCGAGGGCACCTCAAACGAACTGATCCACGACCGCGCCATGATCCAGATCGAATCAGGAACAGCATTCGTCTCGCACCACTTCCGAACAATGGCGCTGCCCTAACTGCCCTCGCCGATCGTTCGCTCGCGCCTACGGATTGAAGAAGTCGCGCCGACCGTGCCTGCTGCTCGATGCGGCCCAGGTGAAGACGCCGCGGGCCATCGAAGAGTCCTGCTCGGCGGCGCGCGCCTCGTAGATTTCGGTGCGCAGCGCGTGCACCTCGGGACTGTTCGGCGCGGCCAGCGCAGCACCCTCGATGAGGTGGCAGGCCAGCTGCAGATTGCCGTTCTGCATGTGCGCCTGCGCCCGATCGAGCACCGGCTGCACACCGCCCGCCAGCGTGACCCATTCTGCCGCCTCCGCCGATCGCGGCGCCGGCAGCAGACGATCCGGCTCGCCCTCGTACCAGCCCGCGAAGTATCTCCACACGCTGTGCACAATGAACTCCGGATGGTCGTACGCAGAGCTCAGCCACGGTTTCTCCAGCAAGTCCTGCGGATACTCAATCGAGTGCAGGATGCGATCCAGCGTGTAGCCCAGGTTCATCATCGCCAGCGTCTGGTTCTCGACCGACTCCAGCAGGTCGGCGGTGTCGTTGAGCGCCTCGGCGATGCGGTCCGCGCCGAAGATCGGCAATCCGTGACCAGGACTCATCAGCTCCGCGCCCATCCCTGCCATCTGGCGTAGACCCGCGGCCCACTCGCCCACCCAGCGCTGCGCCTTCTGCGGGTTGCCCGCGTTCGGCACCGCCCAGATGAACAGGTCGCCCGGGAACAGCCATTTCTTCTCCGGGATGTATGTCCAGGCGGCATCCTCCGTCTCGCCGCGCGCGTGACGGACCTCGAAGGTCAGCTCGCCGACCGTGAACTGAATCTGCTTGTCGAACGTCACGTCCGGATAGCGGAAGGCGTCCGGCCAGGGCAGTCGGACATGCTCGGCGTCCATCCCCGGCCGAATGAACTGTCGCGAGTTGATCGCTGTGTTGTAGCCGACCGTTCGCTTGTAGCGGTCGAAGTGCGAGGGAATGTGCCGCTGTCCGTAAACGATCGGCCGCGCCTGACCCTTCGATTCCGCCTCCGCGTCGAACTTGCCGACGCCGAAGATGTGATCCACGTGGTGATGCGAGAACACCGCCGCCCGCAGCGGCGCGTCAGGCCGCCACGCCCGCACGCCGTGGTACAGCCCCTCCGCGTCGCGCGCCGTGCCCGTATCCAGCATGACCAGGCCGCCGCCCGTGTCGATCGTGTTCATCGACGCCGCGGACTTGATGTAGAGGAATCCGTCAGCCAGCTCGACCGGCTCACGGTCGTTCCACGTCGAAACGACCGGGTGCGCCTCGTGGATCACATCGATCTCACCGCGCCACAGCTGGTCGCAATAGTCTCGAATATCGGGCATCGCTCACTCCTGTCCAGGAACACGCCTGCATCGACGCAGCAGCACTCCGTCGTAAGATATGACGGACAAGCCAATCACGCTGCGTGAGCTCGCTGGAGGAGTCCGCCATGCCAATGTACGAGTACAAGTGCCCCGCCTGCGCCGACGTCTTCGACGTCCTCGCCAAAATGGGTCAAGCCCCCGAATCGCCCGACTGCCCCAAGTGCGACGACGGCGTCGGCGCCCGCGTCTTCGGCGCCGGCGTCGCCATTCACACTGGAGCCTCTGGATCATCCTTCGACATGGGAGATTTCGGAGACATGGGAGACATGGGGATGCCCGACATGGGAGGCATGGGCATGGGCGGTCACGGCCACGACCACGGGCACGGACACAGCCACGACGACTTCGGCATGGACGACTTCGACTTCTAGCGCTCAGCGTTCGCGGTCTTGACCCCGTTCCTGTCCCTGCTGCGCGTCGAGGGTGACTCCATGTCGCCGACGCTGCACGACGCCGATGTCGTGATCGGCGTCTCGCCCCGCCTGCGGCCGGTCCGCGCCGGCAGCATCGTCGCCTTCCGGCGGCTCGGGCGCCGCAACGGACGCTTGCTGATCAAGCGGGCCCTCACTCAGGAATCGAACGGCTGGTTCGTCGTCGGCGATCAACCGTCGCGCAGCAGCGATAGCAGACGCTTCGGCGCCGTGCCAGCGTCGGACATTCAGGCGGTCGCGGTCTGCCGCTGGTCGCGCGCCTCGTCGCCCAATCGGTCACGATTCGGCTGGCTCCTGTAGCGGACTTAACAACGCCGACGCCAACGCTCGCGCACGCGTGACCATAAGTGGTGCACTGAACGTCCGACCACTTGCGTTTGCTGACGACTTTCGACACAATGCACGTGTTGGCACTCTCTCCCTGTGAGTGCTAGCGCCCTGCTGATGCAACCAGAACCGGCACGGTCAACACGGAGGAGACTGCACACTATGGCCAAGGCACTTCTGTTCGATGAGGAAGCCCGCCAGGCGCTGCGCGACGGCATTGACGCCCTCGCCGACGCCGTCAAGATCACACTCGGCCCCAAGGGACGCAACGTCGTCCTGGCCAAGACCTTCGGCGCGCCCACGATCACCAACGACGGCGTCACCATCGCTCGCGACATCGACCTCGAAGACCCCTTCCACAACATCGGCGCTCAGCTCGCCAAGGAAGTCGCGTCCAAGACCAACGACATCGCCGGGGACGGCACCACCACCGCCACCGTCCTGGCCCAGGCCATCGTCAACGAGGGCATGCGCAACGTCGCCGCCGGTGCCAACCCCATGGCCCTCAAGCGCGGCCTCGAACAGGGCGCTGAAGTCCTCTCCGACGCCATCCGCGAAAAGGCCGTCCGCGTCACCACCCGCGAGCAGATGTCGCAGATCGCCGGCATCTCGGCCGCCGACCCCAACATCGGCGAGCTGATCGGCGAGGTCATGGAAAAGGTCGGCAAGGACGGTGTGATCACCGTCGAAGAGGGCAAGGGCATCCGCTCTGAGGTCGAGTACGTCGACGGCATGCAGTTCGACCGCGGCTACATCTCGCCCTACTTCGTCACCAACCCCGACCGCATGGAAGCGGAGATTGAGGACCCCTACATCCTCGTCACCGACAAGAAAATCTCGGCCGTGCAGGACATCCTGCCGCTGCTCGAGAAAGTGCTCAAAGTGACCAAGAACCTGGTCATCATCGCCTCCGACGTCGATGGCGAAGCGCTCGCAACCCTGGCCGTCAACAAGCTGCGCGGCACCATCAACGTGATCGGCGTCAAGGCACCCGGCTTCGGCGACCGACAGAAGGACAACCTCGGCGACATCGCCACCCTGACCGGCGGCGAGGTCATCTCCGAGCAGCTCGGCGGTCAGCTCGACACCGCCGAAATCGCCCAGCTCGGCCGCGCCCGACGCTTCATCGCCTCCAAGGAAGCCTCCACCATCATCGAGGGCAACGGCGACGCCGCACAGATCGACGACCGCATCAACCAGATCCGCCACGTCTACGAAGCCGCCAAGAGCGACTGGGACCGCGAAAAGGCCCAGGAGCGACTCGGCAAGCTCTCCAACTCCGTCGCCGTGATCAAGGTCGGTGCAGCCACCGAGGTCGAGCTCAAGGAGCGCAAGCACCGCGTCGAGGATGCGCTCTCCGCGACCCGCGCAGCCGTCGAAGAGGGCATGGTCCCCGGCGGCGGCGTCGCCCTCATCAACGTCATCCCCTCGCTCGGCGACGTCACCCTCGACGGCGACGAAGCGACCGGCGTCAGCATCCTCAACCGCGCGCTGGAAGAGCCGATGCGCCGCATCGCCATCAACGCCGGCCAGGACGGCTCCGTCATCGTCCAGTCCGTCAAGGACGCCGAGACCAACAACTTCGGCTACAACGCCGCGACCGGCGACTACGGCGACATGATCGACATGGGCATCGCCGACCCGGCGATGGTCACCCGCGCGGCGCTCGAAAACGCCGTCTCGATTGCCGGCATGGTGCTCACCACCAACTGCCTCGTCACCGAAAAGCAGGACGAGAACGCCATGGCCGCGCCGCCAGCCCCGGCCTACTAGGTACCGGCTACGTCCTGGCGCAGACCAACAGTCACGAGCCGCCCCCGCAACCGCGGGGGCGGCTCGCTGCGTTAACGCGATGATGCCCGCTCTCCCCCGCTCTCCCGCCGCTGGGGCAATACGCTGGTGTCATGACTGACCACCGACGAGCAAAGATTGTCGCCACACTCGGCCCAGCCTCCAGCGATCCGCAGACCGTGCTCGAACTCGTCCAGGCCGGGCTCGATGTCGCCCGAATCAACTTTTCGCACGGTGACGAGCATTCATGGCGCAGCGCCGTGCACTCCGTGCGGCTCGCCCAGCGCGAGACCGGCAAACCGATTGCCATCCTCGGCGATCTGCAAGGACCCAAGATTCGCATCGGCGCCGTCCCCGATGGCACCGAAATCTATCGTGGCGAGCGCCTCGATATCGTGACCGGTTCCAACGCCGCCAGCCGCTCCGTGGCCGGCATCCTGACCGTCTCCTGCCCCTACGCCGCGCTCATTGATGAGGTCGACTTGGGCGGCCGCATCTACCTGCGCGACGGCGAGCTGGACCTGCTCGTGGAATCGATCGACGGCCCGCGAATCCGCACCGAGGTGCGCGGCGGCGGACCCTTGACCGCTCGGGCCGGACTGCACGCGCCCGGCGCGGGACGCCAGCTGCCAGCCGTCACCGAGTCCGACCGCGCCGCCGTGCAGTTCGCCGTTGAGCACGGCCTCGACTTCCTCGCGCTCTCCTTTGTTCGCGATCGCGAAGACCTCGATCTCGCTCGACAGGCCGTCGGCGAGGCGCGCGGAGACCTGCCCATCGTGGCCAAGATCGAAACCGTCTCGGCGATTGACAACCTGGACGCCATCATCGAGGCGTCGGACGGCGCGATGGTGGCGCGCGGCGACCTCGGTGTCGAGCTGGGCGCGGCCGAAGTGCCCCTCGCCCAGCGCAAGATCATCACCGCCGCCGGACGCGCGCTCATGCCCGTGATCATCGCCACCCAAATGCTGGAATCAATGACCACGCGCCAACGTCCCACCCGCGCTGAAGCCTCCGATGTCGCCAACGCCGTCTGGGACGGCGCCGACGCCCTGATGCTCTCCGGCGAGACCGCCGTCGGACGCCACCCCGTCGAGGTCGTCTCGATGATGGACCGCATCATCCGCACCGCCGAGCAGGGCGACCCTCAGCGCACGTCTCGATCCGTCGAGCTCTCCAGCGACACCGCTCGCACCATCAGCCAGGCCGTCGCGACGGCCGTCGAGCAGCACCCGCAGGTCAAGGCAGTCATCGTCTTCACCGTCAGCGGACGCTCCGGACGCCTCATCTCTCAGGTCCGTCTGCCAGTCCCAACGATCGTGCTCGCGCCGACCGACCCGGTGATGCAGCGGCTGGCACTCAGCTGGGGTGTCAATCCGCGTCACTGTGATCCGCCCGACACCATCGAGGAAATGCTCGGCGACGTCGAGCGCGCCGCCGTCCGTGAACTCGGCCTGAACGCCGGCGACGCCATCGTCGTCACCGGCGGACTGCCGCTCGGCCAGGGCTCGCCGACGAACTTCCTCAAGCTCCACCGCATCCCCCTCGCAGACCATGCATAATGGTCAACACACCACTTGAACCCACCAGCAAACTGCCGCAAGGAGCTGACGTGAACGACCAACCGAGCGAACTCCAAGTTCAGATTGGCGAGGCCTGCGAGATCGACCCCGCCGCCGGACCGATTGAGGCGCGCAGCAACGACGGCGCCGAGCAGGATGTCCTGCTCTACATCACAGCCTGGTGCGGTGACTGCCGCCGCGCCGTCGACTTCCTCGACCGGCACGAGATCGCCTACCGCACGATCGACATCGAGCAAGACCCGTCCGCCGTGCAGATCGTGGAAGCCCTGAACCGCGGCAGCCGCTCTGTGCCGACCGTCCTGGTCGACGGCGAACATGTCGCCACGGAGCCGTCATCGGCGGAACTGGCGAGCATCTTCGGCGTCGAGAACGCGAGCGCCGGCGGCATCCTCTCCAGGCTGCGCCGCTAACCCGAACGCTCATCCTCCGCCGCGATGATGTGGATCGCTTCCGCATCGGCGCAGACGGCCACCTCATCGCCCACGCCGACCCCGATCGCCGACCACTGCGGCCGTGAGACCTGCGCCGCCAACGATACGCCGTCCACGTCGACTGACACGCTCACCATCGGCCCAATCAGTTCCACCTGGCGTACGACCGCGCCGCTGCCGCGGCTCAGCGACAGCTGCTCCGAGCGAACACACACGTAGCCGCCGCCGGCAGCGATCCGCCACGGCCAGCGCGAACGCTCGATCACGTTGTCCATGCCAACAAACTCCGCCACCTCACGATCCAGCGGGTGATCGAAGACGTCCAGCGGCTCGCCCGTCTGTCTGACCCGCCCGTCGATCAACAGCACGGCGTAATCTCCAAGTCGCAGCGCCTCATCACGGTCGTGCGTGACGAGCACGGTCGTCGGACGCGTCACAGACAAAATCTGGGCAAAGTCAGCGATCAGCCCCGCCCGGGTCGGAGCATCCACGCCGGCAAACGGTTCGTCCAGAAGCATCACTTCGGGCTGCGACGCGAAGGCTCTCGCCAGGCTGACTCGCTGCGCCTCACCGCCGGACAGCTGCCGGGCGTGGCGATCCGCGAGGTGCGCGACGCCGAATCGCTCCAACCAGAGGTCGGCGGCACGGCGCCGTTGATCGCGACCGACGCCGCGCAGCCGCAGCGGCAGCTCGACGTTGGATTGCACCGACATGCTCAGCAGCAGCGGTTCCTGGAACGCCGCCGACATCCGCCGCCGGGTCCCCACCGGATCCGCGGACATCGGTGCACCGTCGAGCAGGAGCTCGCCCCGCGTCGGATGCAGGACCAGCTGCAGCGCGCCCAGCAACGTGGACTTGCCGCATCCGTTCGGACCGATCACAACCGTGACCTGGCCCCGCGGGATGTCGATCTCGCCGATGTCCAGCACTTCAACGCCGCCGCGTTGGACGCTGAGGTCTCGAACCTGGAGATGAGCGTCCGACCCGGTCACGTGATGAACCGGCGCTGTTGGACAGCCGTCAGAATGATGTTGACCGCGAACGCGAGCACGACCAGCACGACGCCCAGCGCAATCGCCACCTCAAAGTTGCCGCGCCCCGTTTCCAGCACCATCGCCGTGGTCAGCACACGCGTCTCGCCGGCCAGGTTGCCGCCGACCTGCAACGACGCGCCGACTTCCGAGATCGCCGCGCCGAAGCCCGCCATCACCGCCGCCAGCAGACCCAGCCGCGTCTCGCGGATCAGCAGCCACAGCACCTGCCACCGATTCGCGCCCATCGCCCACATCTGACCGATCAGGCGCGGATTGATCGACTGAATCGAGGCCAGCGAAAAGCCCACCACCATCGGCAGGCTCAGCAGCAGCTGCGCGATCACCATCGCCGTCGGCGTGTAGATCTGATCCAATCCTCCCAGCGGGCCCGACCGCCACAGCACGAGCGCGACCAGCAGGCCGATCACCACCGGCGGCATCCCCATCCCGGTGTTGACCGACGCCACCAGCAGCCCGCGACCCCAGAATCGGCGCAGCGCCAGCACCGCGCCCAGCGGGATACCGACGACCAGCGCAAGTGCCGTCGCCGCCGACGAAATGGCCAGCGTGCGCAGCGTGATCTCAATGATCTGCGCGTCGCCGGCCCACCACAGTCGCGCCGCCTCGCGGATGCCGTCCCAGATCAGTTCCATGCGCCGATCTTATCCGCGCTCCCGCGGCGTCACTCCGCTCGAGCTCGCTCCGCAACGGCTGACTCTGTCTCGCCGCCGGCCGGGATGAAGAGCGACCGACCGTACTCCGCGCGCAAGTAGTCGCCAATCATCGCCTGGATGTCGCTGCGCAGCAAGAACTCCCGGAACGCGGCAGCGGCCTCGCTGTTGATCCGGCCCTTGCCGCCGTCAACCTCCATCACGCTGTAGAAGTTGAGCAGCCGTGCGTCACCCTCGACCAGCGGCACGAGATCTGCAATGTCCGCCGACAACGCCAGATACGTCCCGCGATCCGTCAGCGTGTACGCACCCCGCTGATTGGCCACCGTCAGCGTCGCCGACATCCCCTGGCCGACCTCCTCGTACCAATCATCTGTATCAAACGACGGCGCCAGCCCCGCCTCAGTCCACAGCGCGATCTCCTTCTTGTGCGTCCCGCTGTCGTCCCCGCGCGACGCAAAGGCCGCCGCGTCCTCCGCGCCCGATGCTCCATGCGCCGCGATCTGTCTGAGCGCCGCCGACACGTCGCGCATGCCCGCAACCCCCGCTGGATCATCGGGAGGCCCCACGATCACGAAGTCGTTGTAGGCGACCAGCGTGCGACTGCTCACGTCGCCGTTCTCGACCAACGCCCGCTCCGCTTCGGGTGCGTGGGTCAGCAGCACGTCTGCGTCGCCCTCCGCGCCCATCCGCAGCGCCGCGCCGGTGCCGACCGAGATGATCTTGACCGAAACGCCCGTCTCCGACTCAAAGATCGGTGCGAGATCGTCGAGCAGACCCGAGTCGTTGAGCGAGGTCGTGGTGGCGAGGATCAGCTCGTCCTCGTTGATGCCCGAAGCGCATGACGTGAGCAGCCCCGCCAAACCCGCCAGCGCCAGCAACGCCGCGAACGCCGACACAGCGAGCAGCAGCGATCCGAGTCGGACTGGACCGCCGCGCATGGCCGTTACTCCCCGGAATCGATCATCCCAGCGCCGACGGTCGCGGCGGTCGCCTCGTCAATCAGGATGCAGGCGCCCGTCTCGCGGGATTCAGCGTATCGGTCGACCGCAAGGGGCGCCATCAGACGCAGCCGCACCCGACCAATCTCGTTCAGCGACAGCTGCCGCGCGGTCAGATCGTATTCCAACGTGTTGACATCGAGCCGCGCACCGATCTCCTCGACCAGCGCACGCGTGGTCTGCGATGTCTGCTTGATCGTCAGCTTGTCGCCCACGCGCAGCGGTCCGCGCTCGCTCATCCAGCAGACATGCGCGTCAATCCTCGATGCGACGATCGGCGGATCGTCAGCCGCTGCGATCATCGATCCCCGACGCACGTCCAACTGATCGGCCAGGCGCACCGAAACGGCCATCCCCGCCGATGCCTCGGATAGCGACGCTCCGTAGGCATCGATGCCCGCAATCATCGTCTCAACGCCCGACGGCAGCACCCTCACCCGGTCGCCCGTCCGCAGGATGCCAGAGGCCACGCTTCCCGCGTATCCGCGATAGTCGTGGTACTCGTCTCGCAACGGACGAATCACGTACTGGACCGGAAAGCGCGCCGGCCGACGCTGCGACGGCTGGGACGCATCGAGCGTTTCGAGCAGCTCGAGCAGAGGCGGGCCGCCGTACCACGACATCGCCTCAGACGGCCCCACCACCCAGTCGCCAAGCTTGGCCGAGATCGGGATCGCATCGACCTCGGTCACACCCATCCTGGACGCGAACCGTCCGAACTCTGCCGCGATCTCGTCGAAGATCTGTTGGTTCCAGTCGACCAGGTCCATCTTGTTCACACAGAGCACGAAGCGTCGAATGCCCAGCAGCTGCGACAGATACGCATGACGCCGCGTCTGTTCGACCACACCGCGCCGCGCGTCAACCAGCAGCAGCGCCGCGTCGGCGGTCGATGCGCCGGTGACCATGTTGCGGGTGTACTGCACATGGCCCGGCGTGTCGGCCAGGATGAACTTGCGGCGCGGCGTCGAGAAATAGCGGTAGGCCACATCGATCGTGATGCCCTGTTCGCGCTCCGAACGCAGACCGTCCGTCAGATAGGCCAGGTTCACCTCGTCCTCGCCGCGCGAGCGCGAACTCCGCTCGATCGCCTCCATCTGATCGACGAAGGTCTGCTTGGCGTCGAACAGCAGCCGGCCAATCAGCGTTGACTTGCCGTCGTCGACCGATCCCGCAGTCGCCAGACGCAGCAACGACCGATGGTCAGGGCCGAATGGGTCAGCGCCGTTCGATGTCGTGTCGATGCTGGCTGTCGTCATCAGAAGTACCCCTCGCGCTTGCGGTCTTCCATGGCCGCCTCCGAGAACCGGTCGTCGGCCCTCGTCTCCCCGCGCTCGGTGACCCGCGTGGCAGCAATCTCCGCCACGACCTCCTCCAGCGTCGCAGCGCCCGAGCGGACGCCCGCCGTGCAGGTCATATCACCGACGGTGCGGAATCGCACCCGCGCCGCAAACGCATCCTCGCCGGGCAGGCGAGGCACGAACTCCGAGACAGGAAAGAGCATCCCGTCGCGCTCGAACATCTCCCGCTCGTGCGCGAAGTAGATCGATGGAATCTCCAGGCACTCTCGCTTGATGTATTGCCAGACGTCGAGCTCCGTCCAGTTCGAGAGCGGAAACGCGCGGATGTGCTCATCGCGCGTCAGCCGGCCGTTGTACAGGTTCCAGAGCTCCGGCCGCTGGTTCGACGGATCCCACTGACCAAACGCGTCGCGGAAAGAGAATATGCGCTCCTTGGCGCGCGCCTTCTCCTCGTCGCGACGCGCGCCGCCAAACAGGGCATCGAACCGATGCTCCGCGACCGCGTCCAGCAGGGTCGTGGTCTGCAGACGGTTGCGCGACGCGCGCGGACCCGTTTCCTCGACCACCCGGCCCTGATCAATCGACGCCTGCACCGACGCCACAATCAGCTCAACGCCCAGCTCCGCCGCGCGCCGATCGCGGAACTCAATTGCCTCGGGAAAGTTGTGCCCCGTGTCCACGTGCATCACGGGAAACGGAATGCGGGCCGGCCAGAACGCCTTCTCGGCCAGGCGCAGCATCACGATCGAGTCCTTGCCGCCGGAAAAGAGCAGACAGGGACGCTCCAGCTCGGCGGCGACTTCACGAATGATGTGGATCGCTTCTGCCTCGAGCCAATCCAGGGTGTCGAGCGTTGGTGCTCCGGTCGCGGTGGTCATGGTTGCCCCTGTTGCTTCAATCATGACAAACATTACTAGATCACTCATATATGGCCTATTCGCTACCCTGCCATGCAGTGCAGCGCGATACAGACGCCCAGCCATTGGAAGAGAGCACGCCAATGACCGTTGGAACCGTGAATCAGATCTGGCGCTATCCCGTCAAATCGATGGGCGGCGAGCAGATCGAATCCGCCTCGGTCGACGCCAACGGCGTCGCCGGCGACCGTGGCTGGGCCGTGCGCGAAGTCGAGGCCGACGAGACACGCAGCGCCCGCCAGATTCCCAAACTGCTCCACTTCCGCGCGTCCTACACCTCCGAGCCGACGCTGGACTCCCGCTCGCCATCGCTGGCGATCACGACGCCCGATGACGCCGCCATCGATTCGAGTCAGGACGACCGCGATGCCGCGCTATCCAACGCCGTCGGCCGTCCCGTGACGCTGACCCCGCTGCATCCCAGGGACGACCTCGATCACTATCGCCGCGCGCCGGCGCCCGACGGCGTCGATCCGATCGCGATGCTACGCGAGGTCTTCAACCTGGAAGAAGACGATCCCATCCCGGATCTGTCAGGGTTGCCGCAAGAGCTGCAGGGCTTCTCGACGCCGCCGGGCACGTACTTTGACTGCTTTCCCGTGCACATCATGACGACCTCTTCGCTGAGCGCCCTGGCCGTCGCCGGCGGCGGCGATGACGTCGACGTGCGCCGCTTCCGCCCAAACTTCCTGATCGACACTGGCGGCGACGCCAACCTGCTCGAGGTCGATTGGACCGGCAAGAAGCTGCGCCTCGGCGAGGTGCTGATCGAGCTCATGACGACCACCGTGCGCTGTTCCGTCCCCTCGCACGCGCAACGGGACTTTGGCTCCAGCCGAGCGGTCGGTCGAGCATTGATCGAGAACACCAAGCAGCACCTGGGCAGCTACTGCAACGTGCTGGAGCCGGGCACCGTTCGCCTCGGCGACGAAGTCGAACTGATCGACTGACCAGAGCGACGCCCGCGTCACTCTCCCGACGCCGCCTGACGCGCCGTCAGCACCACTTCGGTCTCCGGATGGAACGCCTGCCACGCGAACCAGAAGTGGTCGGAGTGGACCACGCGCGTCAACCGAGACCCCGCCAGCTCGCCCTCGACCGCGATGCCAAAGATGTTCCAGATCGACTCCGTCTCATTGTCGACGAACGTCTGCCGCGACTCGTCCCGCCAGTTGGCCGCGAACGTCAGCTCGCGGCCGCCCACTGAGCGCTCAAAGACCGCCGTCGTCCCCACCTCTCGCGACGCCTCGATGAAGCCGTTGTCCAACGCCGACAGCGCGCCCGGCACCCAGAAGATGACCAGCTCGACGCCGTCGAAGTCGTCCTGGATCACGCGGTCGGCCGACAGCCCCGACCAGGCGTATGCGATCGCCGCGCCCGACGGACCTTCGATGCTCACCACACGCTCGGCCGGCGGCAGCCGCTCGTCGATCGTCTCGCGGTCGAAGAAGTAGTAGTACGGCCCGCCCTGCTCTGGATCGTCGTAGCCGCGGTAGGGATTCTGACCGTAGGAGCGCGGCCAACCCGTGTCCCGCGACATCACCAGCGCGTCCGGGAACGACTCGCGCAAGTGACCCAGCGTCACGATCGTGGCCGGTACGTAGGTCAGTCGTGCCCCGACCATCACCCCCACGATCGCGCGCCCCGACGACTGCTGCCAGAGCGACTCAGTGTTGCGGTCGTACATCACCAGGTCCGAGTTGCGCAGCAGTCCCGAGACCCCGAAGCGGTACACCTCGTCGCCGACCTGCGATTCAAACGCAATCGCCGTATTGCACAGCGGGCAGAACGTCACGGTGACCGGCACGCCGCCGATCACGTCGTTCACGATCTCGTGGAAAATCAGGATGTCCAACGGGAAGCCGCGCACATCACCATTGACGTCAACGTGCACCAGCGGCGAATGCTCCGCATACGTCTCAGCCGCTTCCTCCAACGACCAATAGCGCGGCTCGGAGATGGCTGGAATCGCGTCGCGGAATGCGCCCTGCGACAGCTCGTCAAACTCCACCAGTCGGATGCCCCAGTCGGTGCCCCAATCTGTGCCGAAATACTCGGGCCGCTCGGAATCACGGATGATTGGGATGCCCTCAGCCGTTTCCGTCGCGTCGCGCGGCAGGTAGGCCGGATCATCGGCCGGCGCGACGGCCTGTTGCTCTGCTTGCGGGTCGTCCTGCGCCCCCTGCTCGGACGGCTCAGTCTGCGCCTGTTCAGACTGCCCAGACTGCCCAGACCTGTCAGATCGATCAGCCTGCGCTTGCTGCGGCTCATTCGCCGCCGATTGCTCCGATTGGCTGGCCTGTTGATCTTGCTGGACCGGCTGGACTTGCTGGACTTGCTGGACTTGCGGCGCTGGCTCCGGTTGGCTCGCCTCAGGCACGGCGTCGGTGCAGGATGCAGCGACGGCCGCAATCAGCGAGACGACCGCGAGGGACTTTCGTATGCTTCTCATGAAAGTGAGCATACGCGCGGACAAGGCTCTGGGAGGCTGCCGATGGATGGCGAGCGCGACCCAAATGCAGATCGCCGCGCGGTGCTCGACGCCAATCGCGCCTTCTACGAGGCCTTCAACAACCGCGACACCGAGGCCATGGCCGACCTCTGGCAACGCTCCGACGATGTGACCTGCATCCACCCCCACCGCAACGTCACCAAGGGCCACCAGGCCGTCCAACGCACCTGGCGCGCCATCCTGACCAATCCCGACCAGCCGCGAATCGTCTTCGCCGCCGAGGATGCCCGCGTCATCGGCGATGTCGGCGTCGTCGCCGGACGTGAGGTCGTCGCCGGCGTGCCGATCGTCGCCACCAACGTCTATCAGCGATCCGACAGCGCCGACCTCTCCGACAACGCCGACACACCGCCAGACACCTGGCTGCTGATCCACCACCACGGCAGCCCCGTCCTGCACACCGAATAGGAGCGAACATGCCTGTCACGCTGGCCCGCGGCGACACCGCGCCCGACTTCGAGCTCCCCGACCAGGACGGCGCGCTGCACCGTCTCGCCGACTACGCGGGCCAGACGGTCGTGCTCTACTTCTATCCCCGCGACGACACGCCCGGCTGCACCAAGCAGGCCTGCTCATTCCGCGACGACATGTCTGACATCAGCGCCGAGGGCGCGGTCGTACTCGGCGTCTCGGTCGACTCCGCGGAGTCGCACCAGCAGTTCCGCGCCAAGTACGAGCTGAACTTCCCCTTGCTCGTCGACACCGACGCCGTGGTGGCCACGCGCTACGGCGCCTGGGGCGAAAAGACCCTCTACGGACGCACCAGCATCGGCATGACGCGGGCCACCTTCGTGATCGGCCCCGATGGCATCCTGATCAAGGTCTGGAAGCGGGCCAGGGCCGCCGACCACGCCCAAGCCGTGCTCAAGGCACTGCGCAGCGGCAAATGAGGCACACCCGCAAATGAGCGACTCCCCCCGACCCCAACCCGTGCCCTCCGAGCACCACATGGTCTGGATCGATCTGGAAATGACCGGTCTCGACCCAAACGTCGACCGCATCATCGAAGTCGCCGTGCTGATCACCGACTCCGATCTGAACATCGTCGCGCATGGGCCGGAGCTGGCCATTCATCGCTCGGACGAGGAACTCAGCGTGATGAACTCCTGGAATCGCAAGACGCACGGCAGCTCGGGACTAATCGAGCGGGTCAAAGCGTCGAGCGTCTCCATCCAGCAGGCCGAGCAGGAGGTCGCCGAGTTCGTCCAGGCCTGGACCAAACCCGGAACAGCCCCACTCTGCGGCAACTCCGTACACGTCGACAAGCGATTCATGTACCGCGAAATGCCCTCCGTCGTCGAGTGGCTGCACTACCGCATCGTGGACGTATCGACCCTGAAGGATCTCGCCCAGCGCTGGTACCCCGATCTGGAACCGTTCGCCAAGCAGGATCGACACCGCGCGCTCGATGACATCCGCGAGTCGATCGACGAGCTGCGCTGGTACCGCCAGCAACTCTTCAAGTCATAACGAATCATGGCGAGCGCTCAGTTGCCGGGCGTCAGTCGCCCGCCGACGCGGCAGCAGGCACCCCAGCACACGTCGCCCGCCTTGCAGCACGCGCCCCAACAGAGCCGCGCCGTACGGCGCCAGCCGGTCGAGGAGTCATCCTCCACCAAACCGAACTTCTCCGCCAGGTTCGGCAGTGCGCCCCGCAGACCGCGCGGGCTCAGCACGAACGACGTAATCATCAACACCACCGCCGTCAGCACGATCGTCGGGCCAGCCGCCAGATCCACGTGGAACGAGGCGTACAAGCCCGCCACCGTCGAGGCGACCCCCACGCCAATCGCGACCAGCATCATCGCCGGCAGACGGCGCGTGAGCAGCACCGCCGTTGCCGCCGGCGTGACGAGCATCGCCACCGCCAGGATCACGCCGACCAGGCGGAACGCAACTACCGTCGCCAGCGCGATCAGGACCAGCAATCCGACCTGAATCAGCGTCACGGGAACGCCCGACACCGCCGCAACCTCCGGGTCGTAGGAGGTGAAGCGCAGCTCCGGTAGAAACGCCAGCACCGCAATCAACACGACGGCGGTGATGCCCGCCATGACCGCCAAATCTGACCACGACGCGCCCAGAATGTGGCCGACCAGCAACGACCCCAGGTCGATCGCAAACGTGCGCTCCCGAGAGATCAGCACGACGCCCAGCGCGAAAAAGCCAGCGAACATAATCCCGATCGCGGTGTCCTCGCGCAGGCGTCCGCGAATCGTCAGCAGCGCGACCCCCAGCGCCGTCAACACCGCCGCGATGCCGGCCCCGAGCGTGATCAGTACCGCCCCGCCGCCCAGCACCAGGGCCACCGCGGCGCCAGCCAGTTGCGTGTGGGCGACCGCGTCACCGAGGAACGCCAGGCCCCGCAGGACGACAAAGACCCCGACCATCGCCGCCGCAATCGATACGATCACCCCCGCCAACAGGGCTCGCTGCATGAACTCGAACGTCCACGGCTCGGTGATCCATTCCACATCGGCTCCCGCTAGGCCTCTCTCTACCATCAGCACAGGTCGACGGCAGATCAGACAGATTGGAACGTCACTCTCATGGTACTCACTGAACAGGTCACGCTGATTACGGGAGCGTCACGCGGCTTCGGTCTCGCCGTCGCTGAAGAACTCGCCTCGCGCGGACATCCGATCATCGCCACGATGCGCAACCCCGACCGCGACCAGGCCAACCTCGATCGCATCCCGGCAAACATGGTCGAGATCGTCCGCTGCGACGTGACCGAGCGCGGCTCGATTGACGCCGCAACAGCCGCCGGCCTCGCCCGCTTTGGACGCATCGACGCCCTCTTCAACAACGCCGGCTACGGCCTCTACGGACCGGTCGAGGACATGTCGGACGATGAGGTCTCGCGCCAGATGGATACCAACTTCAGCGGCCAGATTCGCATGGCGCAGGCCGTCCTGCCCTCCATGCGCGAGCAGCGGCACGGCAAGATCATCAACGTCTCCTCGCTGGCCGGACGGATCGTCGCGCCCATGATGGGTCTCTATGCGGCCAGCAAGTGGGCGGTCGAAGCGATGTCTGAAGCCCTGCGCTACGAAGTCTCGCGCTGGGGCGTGGACGTCACCATCCTTGAGCCCGGCATGTACGCCTCTGACTGGCAGACCACCAACCTCGACGTCGCCGCCGCCGTGCGCGAGGGCCGCTCGCCCTACCAACAATCCGCCCAACACGCGCTGCAGACCTTCCGACGTCGTGCCGCGACGCGCCCCGGATCTCGCTCTGTCGCCACCGCCGTCGCCGACATCATCGAGCTCGAACAGCAACTACCCATGCGTTGGCCGGTCGGCGAGGACACCATCCAGACGATCCGCCTGCGCGAATCGCTGACCGATCAGCAGTGGGAAGAGCGCGTCCGGTCAGCAACCGAGACCTACCGCGGCGCCTTCTTCGAGGGTGTCGAGAATCCGCTCGACCGCAAGCCGCGCTAGCGCGGTGTTACCCGTGCTCTGAGTCACCCATGCTTGCCCACCGTCCAACCGCTCTGCGCCAGGTGCGCGTCTGAAAACTCCACCGCGTCCGGCTCCAGCTCATTCGCCAGCGTGTCGTTGAACCGGTTCAGGAAGCCAAACATGGAGATCACGCACACGATCTCCACAATCTCAGACTCCGACCAATATCGGCCCAGCTCGGCAAAGTGCTCGTCGGTCGCACCGTTGGGCACGCCGCCAGAGTCTCGGGCCAGGCGCAGGGCGGCGCGTTCGGCGGCCGAGAACAGGTCGGACGTCTCAAACTGCCACACCGCTTCCACGCGGTCATAAGACTCGCCGGCCAGCGTGTGCGCGAAGTGCCCCGTGTGCGCCTGGCAATAGAGACACCCCGCCGTGCGAGACACCACGTGCGCGATCAACTGCTTGAGTCCCGCGGGCACGTCGCCCTCCCGCATGATCGCGCCGAAGAAGGGCTGGAACGTCTCCAACACCCTGGGCCGATGACCCAGCACGTGAAACGACGTGGGCAGCGTGACGCCAGCATCGGCCAGCGTCTTCAGGTAGGGCGCGGTCTGGACCAGGTCGTCAGTA